>NZ_CP068983.1:1800000-2100000 GCF_016801025.1 Paradevosia shaoguanensis
GCCGCGCCCGGCGCTCACCGAAAAGCCCTCCGATATCCACGCCGTCGACTATCTGCGCGCCAGCTTCCGCGCCGCCGCCGCCAAGGGCGAGAAGATCGATATTTTGATGATCGGGCCGCTGACCAATCTGGCCATCGCGCTGCGGACCGAGCCGGCCATCGCCGCCGGCATCGGCCAGCTCACCATCATGGGCGCCACGATTTACGGGCGCGGCAATGTCACGCCGGCCGCCGAATTCAACATCTATGCCGACCCCGAGGCGGCCGAGATCGTCTTCTCGGCCCCGCTCGATATCGTCGTCATCCCCTGGGAACCCTGCCTCAACCACCCGATCGCCGGCGACAGGATCGATGCCATCTTTGCCGGCATCCCGGCTTCTGGGGCACGCGACTTTTCGCAGAGCCTCGCCGGTTTCATCCGGCAGGGCACGATCGAGCGCGGGGGCGTCGACGTGCTCGACCTCGTCGATCCGCTGGCCGCCGCCGTGCTGGTGGCGCCCGAGATCGTCACCCGGAGCCTTGAGGCCTCGATCGCCGTGGCACTGGCGCCGGGCGTGACCCGGGGCATGACGGTCATCGATCCGTCCGGGCGTCTGGGTACGCCCAAAGCCAAGATCATCGAGGAAGTCGATGCCGAACGGCTCGCCGCCCTCTATGCTGTTTCCGCCGCCTACCCGTCCTAACAAGCACACTAAGGAGTGCGCATGTCCTTCCTCAAATCCCTTCGAAGCGCCTCGGCAGCCGTCGCCGTCGCCGCCGGCCTTTCGTCGGTCGCCGTGCCGGCCGTCACCGCCCAGGAATACACAAAGGATAACCCGCTCAAGGTTGCCCTGGTCGTCCACGGCACCCTGGGCGACAAGAGCTTCTTCGATTCCGCCGCAGCCGGGCTTGAAAAGGCCGCCCAGGAGCTGCCGGTGACCCTCAAGGTCATCGAAGCGGGCGCCGATCGCGGCAAGTGGCAGCCGGCTTTCGCCGATGCCGCCGACAGCGATTACGACGTCATCGTCGTGGGCACGTTCGACATGACCGGCTTCCTTTCGGAACTGGCTCCCCAGTACCCGGACAAGAAGTTCATCATTTTCGATGACGCCCCGGATTTCTCGACCGGCAATTTCGGTAACGTCCTGGCCATCACCTACCAGACCTCGACCGGCGGCTATCTCGCCGGCTACGCGGCCGCCAAGATCTCGCAGACCGGCAAGCTCGGCGAAATCCTCGGCGCCGAAGGCCCGACCGTGGTCGATTTCGCCGTCGGCTTCGAGCAGGGCGCCAAGGCTGCCAACCCGAACGTGTCGGTGACGCGCGCAGTCGCCGGCTCCTTCGTCGACCCGGCCAAGGGCAAGGAACTGGCCCTCGCCCAGATCGCCCAGGGCGTGGACATCGTCTTCCCGATCGCCGGCGGCACCGGCATCGGCGCGCTGCAGGCCGTGCGTGACTCGGGCAAGCTCGCCGTTGGCGTGGACAGCGACCAGGCTGCCATCTTTGCGCCGACCGATCCGGCCCAGGCCGATGTGATCTTCACCTCGGTGGAAAAGAAGGTCGGCCAGTCGCTCTATACAGCGCTCCAGCAGACCATTGCGGGCGACGCCCCCTATGGCAACAAGCTGCTGCTCGGCCTGGCCGACGGCGCCGTGGGCATCTCCAAGAACGCCCAGTACGAAAAGATCGTGCCGGCCGACGTGCGCGCCGAAGTGGACGCACAGGAAGCCAAGATCAAGTCCGGCGAAATCGTCGTCGACACCGTAATGAAGTAAGAAGCCGAACGACCCCGCCGCGCCACCAGGTTCGGCGGGGTTGTTTCTGCGCCCTCCGGGGTTTAACCCGAAGGTTCAAAAAGGGCAGGACAATACACTCATGGCTCCACTTCTCGAGGCGATCGGGATCGGCAAGACCTATCCCGGTGGGACCGTGGCCAACGATGGCGTGAACCTGACGGTCAATGCCGGGGAAGTTCACGCGGTGGTCGGCGAAAACGGCGCCGGCAAATCGACGCTGATGAAGATCCTTTTCGGCATCGAACGCCCCGATCGCGGCGAATTGCGCCTCGAGGGCAAGCCGGTGAGCTTCACCAATCCGCGCGAAGCCATCGATGCCGGCATCGGCATGGTGTTCCAGCACTTTTCCCTCGTGCCGTCCTTCTCCGTCTATGAAAACGTCGTGCTGGGCTCCGAACCGCGCGCCGGCGTCAGGTTCGACCGCGCCAAGGCCATTGCCGAAGTGCGCGCGCTTTCCGAAAAATTCCGCCTCTCGGTCGATCCGCTGCCGCCCGTCGGCTCGCTGCCCGTGGGCCAGCAGCAGCGCGTCGAAATCCTCAAGGCGCTCTATCGCAATGCCCGCATCCTGATCCTGGACGAACCCACCGCCGTGCTGGCGCCGCAGGAGGTTAACGAGCTTTTCGTGGCCATCCGTTCGCTGGTCGCGCAGGGCCGGACCGTCATCTTCATCGCCCACAAGCTCCCCGAAGTGCTCGAGATTTCCGACAGCATCACCGTGATGCGCGCCGGCAAGACCGTGGGGCAGGTCAAGGCGAAGGAAGTCACCGAACAGAGCCTGGCCACCCTCATGGTCGGGCGCGAAGTGGCGCTCAAGGTCGATCGCGCCGATACCGACCAGAGCCGGCGCGTCTGCGCCGTCGAGAACGTCACCATCCTCAACGAACGCGGCACCGCCGTTTGCTCGGACCTGACGCTCAACGTCCATTCCGGCGAGATCGTCGGTCTTGTCGGCGTCGAGGGCAATGGACAGGCCGAACTGCTCGAAGCGGTGGCGGGCCTGCGCCCGGTGGCCGCCGGCAAGATCGACCTCGAAGGCAGCGATATCGTGCCGCTTTCGGTGCTCGAACGGCGCGGAGCGGGCCTGGCCTCGATCCCGGAGGATCGCATCGCCTCGGGCCTCGCCACCGGCGCTTCGGTGGCCGAAAACCTGGTGTCGACGCGGCTCGACGACAGGCGCTATGTCCGCAATGGCCTACTCGATCTCAAGGCCATCTCGGCCAATGCCAAAAAACTCATCGAGCGTTATTCCATCCGCGTCTCCGGCCCCAATGCCGCCGTCGGCACACTTTCGGGCGGCAACATGCAGAAGGTCGTGGTGGCGCGCGAGCTTTCCGAGCAGCCCAAACTCCTGCTCGTGAGCCAGCCGACGCGCGGCGTCGACCTGGGCGCGACGCAATTCATCTGGCGCTCCATCACCGATGCGCGCGATGGCGGGGCGGCGGTGCTGCTGTCCTCGGCCGACCTTTCCGAACTCCTGGCCCTTTCCGATCGCCTGCTGGTCTTCTACCGCGGCAAGATCGTGGCGGCCTTCCTCAACCGCGGCGACCTCGCGCCCGAAACGCTGGGCACCTACATGCTCGGGCTTTCGGCCCAGACGCCCGAAGAAATGCAGGCAGGCCTCAAATGAGCCTCACCGCCACCGCCGCCAATCCCAATTCCCGCTGGTCGCTGTTCCGCCGCGAGGCCCTGCGCGGGCTTGCCGCGCTCGTCATGGCGCTGCTCGTTGCCTTCCTGGTCGTGCTGTTCACGTCCAAGGAGCCGTTCGAGGCCATGTTCCAGCTCCTCGTCGCGCCGCTCCAGAAGCAGCGCACCATTGGCCTCTGGATCGATGACGTCGCCAAGCTCACGGTCACCGGGCTCGCCTTCAGCCTCGTCTTTCAGGCGCGGCAATTCTCGATGGGCGTCCAGGGCCAGGTCTATATGGGCGCGCTCGCCGCCACCTATGTGGCCATGTCCCCGCTCGGCACGACCTGGGCCGCCATTCCGCTCTGCATGGTCGCCGCGACATTGGCCGGCGCCATCTATGGCTTCATTCCCGGCTATGCCAAGGCCAAGCTCGGCGCCAACGAGATCGTCTCGTCGTTGATGCTCAACTATATCGCCATCGATATCGTCAATTACCTCATCCGTGCCCAGCTCTCGCCCCCGGGCAAGGGCCTGCTGATGACCGATCCCTTCCCCAAGACCGCCGTGTTCCCGGCGCTGATCGCCAATACCCGCATCGATCTGGGGCTCATCATCGCTATCCTGTGCATCCTGGGCGTGTGGTTCGCGCTCTACCGCACGAGCTGGGGCCTCAAACTGCGCCTTGTCGGGCACAATCCGAAATTCGCCGAATATTCCGGCATCCGCTCGACCTTCATCATGGTCTCGGCCATGACGGTGGCCGGCGGGCTGGGCGGACTGCTGGGCTCGATGTTCGTCAACGGCCAGGCTTTCGGAAAGCTCACGGTGCTGTTCGAGGGCGGCCTCGCCTTCGAGGGTATCCTCATCGCCATCGTCGCGCGCAGCCGCCCGCTGGCGGTGCCGGTCGTGGCGCTCTTCTATGGCTATCTGCGCCAGGGCGCGGCGCTGATGGGCATCCGCACCGACGTGCCGGCCGAAGTCATCGGCGTCGTCCAGGCGGTGATCATCCTCCTCGTCGCCTCCTCGTTCACAGTGCCGGGCAAGAAGCTGATCGCCCGCCTCACCAGGCCGGCGGGCGAGCCGCCCGTGCCCAGCAAGGCTCAGGAGACGCAGCCGTGACCGAACTCCTGCTCACCGTCTTCTCGGCGACCTTCTTCGTCACCGTTATCCGCACCACGACCCCGCTGCTCTTCGCGGCCCTGGGCGGCCTTATCTCTGACCTTTCGGGCGCGCTCAACGTGGCGCTCGAGGGCATGATGCTGGTGGCCTGCCTCACCGCCGTGGTGGTCTCGGTCTACGCGCCCTGGTACGTGGCCGTGCTCGCCGCCCTGGTCGCGGGCGGGCTGCTCGGCGCGGTGATGGCGTTCTTCCATTTGAAGCTCAAGGCCGACATCATCCTTGTCGGCTTCGCCGTCAACATCTTCGCCACCGGCGCCACCGTCTATGCGCTGACGCTGGCGACGGGCGGGGACAAGGGCACCTCGATCAACCTGCCCTCCAAGGCCGTGCCGGCCGTCGATCTTTCCTTCCTCTCCGCCATTCCGGGGATCGGACCGACGCTGACCGCCTTCCTTTCCGGCCACTCGATCCTGTCCTGGCTGGTGGCGCTCACCGTCTTCCTCATCTGGTTCTTCCTCTACCGCACGCCTTGGGGCCTGTGGCTGCGCGGCGTCGGCGAATATCCGGCGGCGCCTGAAGCGGCGGGTATTGCCGTCAATAAGGTGCGGGCCTGGAGCCTTATAGTTTCCGGTGCGCTGGCGGGACTGGGCGGCGCTCAACTGGCCATGTTCAACTATATCGGCTTCACCCGAGAAATGACGGCGGGCCGCGGCTTCATCGCGCTGGGCGCGGTGCTGTTGGGCGCGCGTCACCCGGTGGGCGCGATGTGGGCGGCCTTGCTCTTCGGCGTCTTCGAGGCGCTCTCAGTCGTGATGCCGAACCTCTTCAACTGGATTCCGGCCGAGCTCATCCACATGATCCCGTTCGTAGTGACGGTGCTGGCGCTCATCGCTTTCTCGTATCGCATCCAACGGCGGCTGCGCATGCGCGGCCTTGCCTGACGCCTTCGATGCCGCCCGCTCCTGAGTGGCGGCATCTTCATTGACAGTGCCCTTGTCTCGCCCCTAACTTCCCTCCATCGCAACCAAACCACGTAGAGGTTCTCATGGGCCGCCTCACTTCTCACGAAAATCACATCCGAAATTCTGAGAAGCTGATGGTTCATGCGCACTTTGAATCTGGGCATTCTGGCCCATGTGGACGCGGGCAAGACTAGCCTTACCGAACGACTCCTCTTCAACGCCGGTGCGATCGCCAGACTTGGCAGCGTCGATGCCGGCAACACCCAGACCGATAGTCTCGACCTCGAGCGGCAACGCGGCATCACCATAAGGGCCGCGGTGGCTTCGTTCGTCATCGGCGCGACGCGGGTCAACCTGCTCGACACGCCGGGGCACCCCGATTTCATTGCCGAAGTCGAGCGGGTGCTGGGCCTGCTCGATGCGGCGATCGTCGTGGTCTCGGCGGTCGAAGGGGTGCAGGCGCAGACGCGGGTTCTTGTCCGAGCCCTCAAGCGACTCGGCGTGCCCTTCGTCTTCTTCATCAACAAGGTCGACCGGCCCGGCGCGCGGTATGAGGGCCTGCTAGATGACCTCGCCGCGCAATTGTCGACGCGACCACTGGCGATGGCAGAGACTTTCGAAATCGGCAGCAAGGCGGCAGAGGTCTTTCCCTTCGCTGTCGAAAACGAAGCCTTCCGTGCTGTGCTGCGGGACAGGCTTACAGAGGAAGATGACGTTCTGCTGGCTGACTACGTGCTGGCGCCGGAAAGCATCGACACCGGACGGCTGACGGATGCCATGGCTCGGCAGGTAGCCAAGTGCCGGTTGCATCCGGCCTATTGCGGCTCGGCCATGACCGGCATTGGCGTCGAGCCTTTGCTGGCAGCCGTCGACGGCCTGCTTCCGAGCCGGCAGCCTGATCCTCTGGCGGAGATTGCAGGAACGGTGTTCAAGATCGAACGGGGCTGGGGTGGCGAGAAGATCGCCTATGTCTCCCTAGACGCCGGCACGATCCGCACCCGGGCTATGGTTGAGCTTCCAAACGGGCCGGCGCGGGTCACCGGGATCGAGGTATTCGACAGTGGCCAGCCGCATCCGCAGCCGAGCCTTGCAGCAGGCCGGATCGGCAGGATCAGTGGGCTCTCCAAGGCACGCATCGGCGACAAGCTGGGGATAGACGCGACATCGGAAACACGAGCCTATTTTGCGCCACCGACGCTCGAGACCCGGGTGATGGCCAAGCGGCCGTCGGAGAATGGAGCCCTCTGGCTGGCGCTGAGCCAGATGGCCGAACAGGACCCGCTGATCAACCTGCGGCGCAACGAGGAAGCAGATCGCGTCTTCGTCTCGCTCTACGGGGAAGTGCAGAAGGAAGTCATCCAGTCGATGTTGCTGAGCGAATACGGGCTCGACGTGGCCTTCGAGGAAAGCACCGTGATCTGCGTAGAGCGGCTTGTTGGCACGGGAGAGGCGATCGAGGTAATCGGACGCGAACCCAACCCCTTCCTTGCAACAATCGGGTTGCGGATCGAGCCGCGGCCGGAAGGGTCGGGGGTCAGTTTCGCGCTCGAAGCCGATTTCGGGCAGATGCCGGCGAGTTTTTATCGCGCGGCCGAGGACACAATCCTCGAAACGCTCAGGCAGGGGGCGTTCGGCTGGCAGGTGGTCGATTGCCACGTCGCCATGATCGCCGTTCGGCATCGCGCACCCGAGAGCACGGCGGCCGACTTCCGCAACCTCGCCCCGCTAGTCGTGGCGCAGGCCCTGGCAACCGCCGGTACGTTGGTATGCGAGCCGATCAGTCGCTATCGCATCGAAGCGCCGGCCGATGCATTGGGCGGGTTGCTGTCGATTTTGGCGCGGAGCGGCGCGGCGCTGACAGAGTCTTCAGTGATAGACGGCGTAGGCGTGTTGGAGGGAACGATTTCAGCCGCCGATATTCATGCCGTCCAGCAGGCGCTGCCGGGCCTTACAGGTGGCGCAGGAAGCATGGAGAGCGCGTTCGAGAGATATGTTCCGGTGACCGAGACGCCGCCGACGCGGCAGAGGATCGGCGCGAACCCGTTCGACAGGACTGAGTACATGCACGCCTTGCAGCACGCGAACGGCTAGCGGCCAAGGGCGACCTGGACTTCAGCTTGCCAGGAGGCTTACGCGGTAGCCGAGCGCTTCGGCAATATGGGGGCGCTTGACCTTGTCGCTGCCGGCGAGGTCTGCCAGCGTGCGAGCGACTTTGAGCACGCGATGATAGGCACGCGCCGAGAGCGAAAAGCGTTCTGCCGCCCTGAGCAGCAGATCCTGGCTTTCGCGATCGGGGTCGACCACCACCTCTATGAGCGCGGCACTGGCACCGGCATTGGTGTGGACGTTGGCGGCACCGTGCTGGAGATAGCGTTCGCGCTGCAGCTCGCGTGCGCGGGCAACGCGTTGCGCGACGGCGGCGGAGGGTTCGGCGGCGCGGGCACCGATCATATCGGCGGCGGTTACCGCAGGCACGTCGATGCGGATATCGATGCGGTCGAGGAAGGGGCCGGAAAGGCGCGCCTGGTATTCGCTGGCGCAGGCATTGCCGCGGCGGCAGACATGGCCAGGCGTGCCGGCCAGGCCACACTTACAGGGGTTCATGGCTGCGATGAGCTGGAAGCGGGCAGGGTAGGCGACGCGGCCGTTGGCGCGGGCAATGATGCTTTCACCCGCTTCGAGCGGTTGGCGCAGGCTATCGAGCACCTGCGGGGAGAATTCGGGAAGCTCATCGAGGAAAAGCACGCCGTTATGAGCAAGGCTGGCTTCGCCTGGCCGTATCTTGATGCCACCGCCAACCAAAGCCGCCATCGAGGCAGAGTGGTGGGGTGCGCGGAAGGGCCGGCGATCCGAGAGGGCGCCGCCAGCCAGTTCGCCAGCAATCGATTGGATCATCGAGACGTCGAGCAGTTCTCGTGGATTAAGCGGTGGCAGGATCGAAGGGAGGCGAGACGCCAGCATGGACTTGCCAGCGCCGGGCGGCCCGACCATGAGGAGATTGTGCCCGCCGGCGGCAGCTACCTCCAGCGCGCGTCGAGCCACTTCCTGCCCCCGGACTTCAGCGAGATCAGGAAGGTTGCCCATTTCGACCCGCTTCTGCGGGACGGGGCGGGCAGAGAGCTGATGGCCGGCAAGATGGTTGAGGAGGCCGAGCAGAGTTTCAGGCGCAATGATGTCAATGTCTTCGCCCGCCCAGGCAGCCTCGGGCCCGGCGTCGCTGGGACAGACGAGCCGCAGGTCGCGCGCCTGGGCGGCGATGGCGGCGGGGAGAGTACCAGCCGTGGCGGTGAGACGGCCGTCCAGGCCGAGTTCGCCGACCGCAAGGAGACCGTCGAGGGCGTCCTGGGGCATGGCCCCGATTGCGGCCATCAACGCCATGGCGATGGGGAGATCGAAATGCGTGCCCTCCTTGGGAAGATCGGCGGGCGCGAGATTGACGGTTATGCGCTTGGGCGGCAGACCAAGGCCGGAGGCGAAGAGGGCGGCACGCACGCGCTCACTGGCTTCCTTGACCGCCTTGTCGGCGAGGCCGACGATATTGAAGCGCGGCAGGCCAGGGGAAATCTGGGCCTGAACGTCCACCGGCACCGCCTCGATGCCCTGGAACGCCACCGTCATCACCCGCGAAACCATCGCCTCAGCAGTCCTCCTCTAGGGAGAGCAGACTGCGCCGGGTAGGTAAAGGGCGCCATTGGGACTTCTTACGATCCTCGCCGCTCCGTTAACCATGCCAGCGAGTTAATACGGGTGAAGGCAGGCTGCCGGAAGTTTTCATTAACCGCTCTATGTTGATTCAAATTTTAGCGTTTCAGTACTCTTGCGTGTTGCCCAAATGCCCTTTGCCCGCCCCGGACAAATCGCCAGGACCATCGCCCTTGTCGCCCTCCTGGTCGTCGTCGCCGCCTGCGCCCGCTATTCCGGGCCGATCAAGGGCGACAACAAGCCCCATCCTGGCGTCGACCGTGCACGCAACATGCCCATCCAGGGCATCGACATCGCGCGCTACCAGGGCATCATCGATTTCAACGCCGCACGAGCAGGGGGCACGCGCTTCGTTTATATGAAGGCGACCGAAGGCGGCGACTACATCGACCCGATGTTCTATGACAATTGGGAGCGCGCCAGAGCCTCGGGCATGGCGCATGGCGCCTATCACTTCATGACCTGGTGCCGCACGGCGGCCGAACAGGCTGCCTGGTTCATCCAGAAGGTGCCGGTGGACCCTACCGCCTTGCCGCCAGTGCTCGACCTCGAGTGGAACCACCTTTCGAGCTGCAAGAACCGGCCATCGAAGGCCGATGCGCTTGAGAAGATCCGCGTGATGCTCGCGGCCATGGAAGCCCATACCGGCAAGGTGCCGATCATCTATACGGACATGACCTTCCATCGCGATATCCTAGAAGGCGAGAACTTCGATAATCCGTTCTGGCTGCGCTCGACAGCCGCCGAACCCCATATGCGCTACAACCAGCGCGGCTGGACGTTCTGGCAGTGGACGCAGACCGGCACCATGCCCGGCGTGCGCACGGAAGTGGATCGCAACGCCTTCTATGGCGGGGAAGACGAGTGGACGATGTTCCTTCTTACCGGATGCGATCCGCGCGGCCTTTCCGTGCTCGGACCGCAAGGCCGCTGCGGCTCGATGAAATAGTTGCCACCCTTCCGGCGGAGGTCTAGCGTTTAGTCGTTTTCCGGGCCACTTCGGCCCCGGAGGGAAAGGAAAACGAGATGGCTAAAGGTCAGCAGCGCAAACCCAAGGAAGCCAAGAAGCCCAGCAAGGAAGCAATCGCCAAGGCAGCAGCCACGGGCAAGTCGCTTCCCGGCAAGAGCAAGTAAGCTCGGCGGGTTCACATCGAATTATCACCAAGCAGATGGCGGGTTCGCACCAGCGAGCCCGCCATCTGCTTTTGCTTCACGTGAATCATTGCAGGCCGGGGACCAGCCCGCTCGAGCGAACCCCATCGAAGATGAACTGGATGGCAAGTGCGGTGAGCAGAACGCCGATGATGCGGGACACCACCTGCAGGCCGGTGACGCCGAGCAGGCGCTGGATGGGGATGGCCAGGCGCAGAGCGAGATAGGTCATGGCCAGGATCAGCAGCAAAGCCAGGATGACCATAGCATCCTTGAGATAGTCGCCCTCAGCGCTGGTGATGAGAAGAATGATCGCCGAAATGGCGCCCGGGCCGGCGATGAGCGGGGTAGCGAGAGGGAAGACCGAGATGTCGTGACGGGTACGAGCCTCGACATCTTCCTCGGTGGTGGTCGAGGTGCCACCCGAGTGCCGGGCGAAAACCATGTCGATCGAGATCAATAGCAGCAGGATGCCGCCGGCAGTGCGCAGGGCAGGCAAGGTGATGCCGAAGAGGCGGAGGACTGCCTCACCGAAAATAGCGAAGAACAGCAGGATCGTCCCACCGATGAGGACACCACGCAGCGCAAAGCGGCGGCGTTCGACAGGCGTCGAATCGCGGGTAAGCGCCAGGAATACCAGCGCCAGATCGAGCGGCCCGATGGTGGCGAAGAACGTGGTAAGCGCAACGAGCAGCGTCTGTGTCGGCATGGCGAGAAGATGCCTGAGGTTTGGGGAGAAGGCGAGGGGTTACGTCACTCGCGGAGGAATCTTGGGGCAGGTAGCCTGCGGCGGAACCGAGGCACGACATGGCCTCGGTCCCCATTGACGCGGTCGGTCAGGCGGCGCGACGCTTCTCGATAGCGTCCCAGATGAGGACGGCGATGTCGGGTCCGCCGAACCGCTTGATCTCGCGAATGCCAGTAGGGGAGGTGACGTTGATCTCGGTGAGGTAATCACCGATGACGTCGATACCGACGAAGATCATGCCGCGCTCTTTCAGCGCCGGGCCGATAGTGCGGCAAATCTCGAGTTCGCGCTCAGTGAGCGGAGACAGCTCGGGCCGTCCGCCGACATGCATGTTGGAGCGCGCCTCGCCTTCCGCCGGAATGCGGTTTAGACCGGCCACCGGTTCGCCATCGACAAGGATGATGCGCTTGTCGCCGTTACGCACCTCGGGGAGGTAGCGCTGGATCATGTAGGGTTCGCGGTAGTTCTGGTCGAAGAGTTCAAGGAGCGAGGCGAGGTTGTGATCGCCCTCCTGGATGAAGAAGACGCCTGCGCCGCCATTGCCGTAAAGCGGCTTGACGATGATATTCCCGTGCTCCTTGCGGAAGGCATAGATGAGATCGCGATCCTTGGTGACGAGGGTCGGCGGCATCAGTTCCGGAAATTCGGTGACGAGGATTTTTTCGGGCGCATTGCGGACAGCAGCCGGCGGATTGACGACCAGAGTCTTCGGGTGGATGCGCTCAAGCAGGTGCGTGAGCGTGATGTAGTTCATGTCGAAGGGCGGGTCCTGGCGCATCAGGACTACATCACAGGTGGAGAGATCGATGCGCGAAAATTCGCCTAGCTCGAAATGCTCACCCTTGGGCTTATCGAAGACCTTGACGGGCGCGACGCTGGCTGAGACCCGATTGTCGCGCAGGCCCAGCGTGTCGGGCGTATAGTAGACGATCTCGTGCCCGCGCGCCTGAGCCTCCAGCATCATGGCAAAAGTCGAATCGCCACGCGGATTGATCGAGGCGATGGGGTCCATCTGCACGGCGACTTTGAGGCTCATGTCTTTCTCTCTAATAGGCTTGGAAGGCGTTGACGACGTGGCGTGGCCAGGAGCGGGGCGCAAGGAATATCACGTCGAACCGTAGCGGAGAATCCGCAAGGCCGGGATTGCGGACGAGGTAATATTCCGCGGCGCGAGCGATGCGACGCTGGTCTACGGCCTCGAAGGCCTCCAGTTCATGGGCGTTGCCACCGCGCGACTTGACCTCGACGAATACCGTCACACCGAAGCGCGAGGCGACGAGATCGATCTCGCCCACCGGCGTGCGGAAGCGCCGGGCGCGAATCGAATAAAGCTTCAGCCGCAGGAACCACGCGGCCAGCGCTTCGGCGCGCCGGCCTGCCCGCTCAGCGCGCTGCCTTGAGAGCGAGGGCGGCATCGTAGACTTCCTTGCGCTTGAGACCGAAACGCGCAGCCACCTCATCGACGGCGCCGCGGAGGGGCTGGTCGGCGAGCGCAGTTTCCAGCGCCCCCAGCCAATCTGCCTCGGCAGGCGCCGCCGGCTCCTCGGCACCGGCTACGATGATGACGGCCTCTCCCTTGGTTTCCTCGCCGGCGAAGTGTGCGGCCAGTTCGCCGAGCGCGCCGCGGTTGACACGCTCGAAGCGCTTGGTGAGTTCGAGGGCAACGGCGGCCTGCCTGTCGGCGCCCAAATGCTCGGCCATTGCAGCCAGAGCATCATCGAGGCGACGGGGCGATTCGTAAAAGACCAGCGTTTCGGTGCGCCCAGCAAGCGCCGCCAGCGCCTTGCCACGCGCACCGGCCTTGGTTGGAAGAAAGCCGATGAAGGAGAAGGCGTCCGTGGGGAGACCTGCGACAGCGAGGGCGGAAAGCAGGGCGGATGGGCCAGGAATGGCAAAGACCGGCAGGTCGGCTTCGCGCAGGGCGCGCACCAACGGAAAACCGGGATCGGAAAGGAGGGGCGTGCCGGCGTCGGAAATGAGGGCGATCGCCTTGCCCGCAGCGACTTCGGCGGCGATGCCCTCGGCACGAGCACGCTCATTGTGCTCGTGCAATGCCTTGCGCGGAGTGCGGATGCCATAGTGATCAAGGAGGCGGGCGGACATGCGCGTGTCCTCGCAGAGCACCTGGTCGGCGGCGGCCAGGGTTTCGAGGGCCCGGATGGTGATGTCGCGCAAATTTCCGATGGGGGTCGAAACTACATACAGCCCCGGCGCCAGGGGCGGTGCCGCAAAGCTCGCGCCGCCGATGAAATAGCCGGTGGTGCGGGGGGCTTTGGCGTCGGGCAAGAGCAATTCCTTGGATTAGGATGGTGTTAAGCGGCCTCTTCCATTCTTTTCGCGGAAAACTCCTGTTCCCGCAAAAGGCCTTGATCCAGTGATCGCCGGAAGCGCTCGCCTTTGCAAGCTCATCGCATCGTGCCTCCTCGGCGCGGTGCTAGCGGCGTGCTCGATCGGTGGGCTGGATCTGGATGCCTTGCGTACGATTCCGGGCCAGCCGCGAGCGATGCAGCAGCAGGCTTTCCCGAGCATGCAGCGGCAGATCGCGCCGATGGGCGCGGCCGTGGCCAATGCAGAAGCCATCGGACGTGGTCCAGTCAAGGTAGCATTGTTACTGCCGCTGAGCGGAGACCCATCGATGGTGGCAGCCGGACAGGCCATGGCCAATGGCGCCCGACTGGCCATGAGCTATATCGAATCCAATCCCAAGATCGCTGACAACATCTCGCTCTCGCTGCGGGATACCGGAACGAGCGCCGATGGCGCGGCTCGGCAAGCGCAGGCGGCGGTGGCTGAAGGAGCGAGCCTGGTGCTAGGTCCCATGATGGGCGATCAGGTGGGGCCGGCGAGCATGATAACACGTAGTGCCAACCTGCCGATGATTGCCTTTTCGAGCAATGGGGCCGCCGCAGGGCCAGGCGTCTATCTCCTTAGCGTGCTGCCCGAAGTCGAGGTGCGACGGGCGTTGTCCTATGCCAAGGCTCAAGGCAAGCGGCGAGTCGCCGGGCTGTTTCCAGCAACCAATCTCGGCTCAGTACACAAGGCGGCGTTCGAGCAGGGTGTTTTCGAGCTCGGCCTGACGGCGGGACCGAGTCTCTCGTTCTCCAACGATGGGGAGCTGACGGCAGCGATGCAGCGGCTGGCGCAGGAGAAAGGCGTCGATGCGCTGTACCTGCCAGACCGGCAGAGCGCCGGCCGGGTTGCCGCAGCACTGGGTGCGACCGGCGTCAAGCCAGGACTGATCCTCGGATCAAGCCAGTGGACAGGAGCCAACGAGCTTTTTGGCATTCCGTCGCTTTCGGGCGCCGTGTTCCCAGCGGTAGACGATGCAGGGTTGCGGGCGATCACACCAGAATACGTCGCGCGCTTTGGCACGCAGCCGCTGCCGCTTGCGACCATCGCCTATACAGCCGTGATCCTCGTCAACAATTCCCGGCTGTCGCTTAGCGCGCCGAAGTTCGATCGGGCGGTGCTGACCAGCCAGTCGGGCTTTACCGGTCGCGACGGGGTTTTCCGGTTCCTCGCCGATGGGCGCAGTCAGTATGCGCTGGTGATCAAGCGCATTGGCGGGGGCGGTGCCAGCGTAGTGGATGGGGCAAAGCTCTAACCCCAGAGCTACGCCGCCAGGTCTGCCACGACAGCGTCGAGCACCGGCCAACCCTTGTCGGTCACGCGGATATAGCCATTGGGCAAGGTTTCGACGAAACCATAGCCCTTGAGGGTGTTGATCTGACGCTCGGAGATACGGCGGCCGCAAAGGGCGGCGTAGCGGTCCGGGTCGATGCCTTCGCGCAAGCGCAGGCCCATGACGAGGAATTCGTCGCCCTGTTCTTCCCAGGTGAGAACGTCGTCGGTCACGAGGCCCTGGCCGCGGGACGAGACCAGCTTCTGCCATTCGAACGGCATGCGCTCGGCTGCGGTAGCATGGCGCTCGTTGTTGACCACGAGGCGGCCATGGGCCCCGGGGCCGATGCCTGCATATTCGCCATAGCGCCAATAGGTCAGGTTGTGCTTGCTTTCCTGGCCAGGGCGGGCGTGGTTGGAGATTTCGTAGGCGGGCATGCCGGCGGAGCGAGCGAGCTCCTGCGTCATCTCGTAGAAATCGGCCGAAAGATCCTCGCTCGGCATCTTCAGCTTACCGGCGCGATGAAGATCGAAGTAGCGCGTTCCCTGCTCGATGGTTAGCTGGTAGAGCGAGATATGACCCTGGGCGAGCCAAAGCGCTTCCTTGAGTTCGTCCTCCCAGTCTTCGAGCGTCTGGCCGGGACGGGCATAGATGAGATCGAAGCTCGAACGCGGGAAGATCGACTGAGCAAGGCGGACTGCGGCGATGGCCTCATCGACCGTATGCAGACGACCGAGCTCGGCCAACGGCTTTTCACGCAGGGACTGGACGCCAAGGGAGACGCGGTTGACGCCGGCAGCCTTGTAGCCGCGGAAGCGGTCGGCCTCGACGCTGGTCGGGTTGGCCTCGAGCGTGACCTCGACATTGTCGTCCACGGCCCAGTGACTGGCGATGGCGTCGAGGATGCCGGCTACGGTCTTGGGGTTCATCA
Organism: Paradevosia shaoguanensis; assembly: GCF_016801025.1. Taxonomy (GTDB): domain Bacteria; phylum Pseudomonadota; class Alphaproteobacteria; order Rhizobiales; family Devosiaceae; genus Paradevosia; species Paradevosia shaoguanensis. The sequence goes on from NZ_CP068983.1 coordinate 1,815,637, forward strand.
GCGAGGGCGTGCCGCCACCAAAGAAGATGGACTGCACCTTGCGGCCCGGAATGCGGGCCGCTGTCGCCGCTATCTCACGCTGATAGGCCTTGAGATACTCGGTCTCGTCGAACGGGCCGCGATGCACGTGGGAATTGAAGTCGCAATAGGGGCACTTGGCCGCGCAGAACGGCCAATGGATGTAGACGCCGAAAAGGTTGTTGAACCTATCCACGCTCAATGGCGGTCTCCACGAGCTTGGCGAACGCCTTGGCGCGGTGCGAGAGTCCGGCCTTGCCGTGCGACCAGGAATGCTTATCTTCGCTCGGCATCTCGCCGAACGTGATGTCGTAGCCATCCGGCATGAAGACCGGATCGAAGCCGAAACCCTTATCGCCGCGCGGCGGCCAGACGAGAGTGCCCTCCACGGTACCAACGTAGAGATCGTCACTCCCATCGGGAGAGGCAAGGCAGAGGGTGGCATTGAATGAGCCGCGACGCTTGGCGGGCGTCGAAGCGCCGGCCGCCTGGAGCGCATCTTCCACGCGCCGCATACCGACCATGAAATCACGCCCGCCATCGGGACGGACGCCAGCCCAATTGGCGGTATAGACACCCGGCTTGCCACCGATGGCGTCGACACAAAGGCCGGAATCGTCGGAGAGCGCCACAAGGCCAGAAGCCTGCGAGGCGGCATGAGCCTTGATGCGGGCGTTCTCGGCAAAGGTCGTGCCGGTCTCATCGGGTTCAGGCAGGCCGAGTTCGCCGGCGGAAACCAGGTCGAGATCGACGCCCAGGCTTTCGAAGAGCTGGCGGAACTCCACGAGCTTGCCGGCATTGTGGGTCGCCACAACCAGCCGATCTCCGGACTTGAGCGTAATATTCGGTGCCATCAGCCCCCCAGCGCCGTCTTCTGCAGCACGGTCAGTTCCGAAATACCCTTTTCGGCCAGGCCCATGAGGGTATCGAGTTCTTCGCGGCTGAACGGGTTCTGTTCGGCCGTGCCCTGGATTTCAACGAATTTTCCCGAGCCGGTGAGGACGAAATTGGCGTCGGTCTCGGCTTCCACGTCCTCGAGATAGTCGAGATCAAGGACCGGCGTGCCGCGATAGATACCGCAGGAAACCGCGGCCACAGTATCGCGTAGCGGATTGGCCTTGGTCAGCTTACGCTCGTTCATCCAGGAAATGGCGTCGGCGAGGGCGATATAGGCGCCGGTGATCGAGGCGGTGCGGGTGCCACCGTCGGCCTCAAGCACGTCGCAGTCGATGGTGATCTGGTTTTCGCCCAGCGCGGCCATGTCGACCACGGCGCGTAGCGAGCGACCGATGAGGCGCTGGATTTCCTGGGTACGGCCCGACTGCTTGCCCGCGGTGGCTTCGCGGCGGGTACGAGTGCCGGTGGCGCGGGGCAGCATGCCGTATTCGGCGGTGACCCAGCCCAGGCCTTGACCGCGGCGCCAGGAGGGAAGCGAGGTTTCAACCGAAGCGGTGACCAGCACGCGTGTCGAGCCAAAAGCCACGAGGCAAGAGCCTTCAGCCTTGGGAGCAATGTTGCGCTCGAGGGTCACGGCACGCATCTGGGAGGGCTCGCGTCCGGAAGGGCGCATGGGCAAATCACCTGGAAACTGGATCGTTAACCGCCTCTTAACCCTCATGGGCGGCGACCACAAGGTTGAGCGGCTTGGCGGACCACCGCTTTGCCCTTAAATGAGGAGAGATCGTTAACAGGGAAGGCCCACTTGTCCCCGCGCATGCCAAAAGTTTCGGAAGACTTCCTCTCCGCGCTCAATTCGCGCAGCCAGGACATTTTCAGGAAACTGGTCGAACGATATCTCGAAACCGGAGAACCGGTCGGCTCGCGCAACCTCTCGCGCATGCTGGACCTGTCGCTCTCGCCAGCTTCCGTACGCAATGTGATGGCGGACCTGGAGGAGCTGGGCCTGATCGCGGCACCACATACGTCGGCCGGCCGCGCGCCTACGCAGCAGGGACTACGCTTTTTCGTCGATGCGATGCTCGAAGTGGGCGCAGTCGACGAGCGCGAGCGCAAGGAAATCTCCAAGCATATCGAAGGCAGCGCCCAAGCTGGCGGCGTCGAAGATCTGCTTACCGAAGCCAGTCAGCTGCTTTCGGGGCTCAGCCATGGAGCCGGCGTGGTGATCGCCACCAAGGCCGACCTCGTCCTCAAGCATGTCGAATTCGTGCGACTCGATCCCTTCCGGGCCATGGCGGTACTTGTCGGGCAGGATGGGCAGGTGGAAAACCGCATCGTTCAGCTGCCGCCGGGCCTCACGACCTCGGCGCTGACGCAAGCGAGCAACTATCTCGCCAATCTCGTCGTCGGTCGCACGCTGCGCGAAGCCAGGGCGGCGCTCAAGCAGCAACGCGCCGAGCAGCTTTCCGAACTCGATGAATTGACCCGCAAGCTGGTCGAAGAGGGCCTGGCGACGCTTTCGACCACTTCGGATTCATCGCTGCCGACCGTGATCGTACGCGGACGGGCAAACCTGCTCAACGCGACAATGGAATCGGACGACCTCAACCGGATGCGACAGCTTTTCGATGAGCTAGAAAGCAAGGACGGCCTGATCGAGCTCCTGGGGGATGCCGAGGTCGCACAGGGCGTGCGCATCTTTATCGGCTCGGAGAACAAGTTGTTTTCGCTCTCCGGCTCTTCGGTGATCCTCTCGCCCTACAAGGACGCCAACGACAAGGTCGTGGGAGTGCTCGGCGTTATCGGGCCGACGCGATTGAACTATGCACGTATCGTCCCCGTTGTTGATTATACGGCCAATGTCATCTCGGCCATGATGGCGCGAAAGGCGCGCCAGGGTTGAAAAAATCCCGCTCTTGGCCGATATGCGGGGCAACAGACCAAACCCAGATGCGGAAATCGTAATGACCAGTGACGAAACCACGGCGCACGGCGCGCCGGACGAAACGGCCAAGACCGAGAGCGCTGGGGCCACGACTCCCGAAGTCGATGTCTCCGAGGCGCTGCAGGCAGAGGTTGCCGATCTCAAGGACAAACTGCTGCGCACCGTCGCGGATATGGAAAACCTGCGCAAGCGCACGGAGCGTGAGATCGCCGATACGCGCACCTACGCCATTGCCGGCTTTGCCCGCGACATGCTGACGGCTACCGACTCGCTCAGCCGCGCACTCTCCAGCCTGCCTGCAGAAGCCCGGCAGTCGAGCGATTCGACCCTCATTTCGCTCATCGAAGGCATCGAGATGACCGAACGAGAGATGCAGCGGCTCCTGGCCAAGCACGGCGTCAAGCCGATCGAGGCTGAAGGCCAGAAGTTCGATCCCCACCGCCACCAGGCAATGTTCGAAGTGCCCGATCCGTCGCGCCCGGAGGGCACGGTGGTGCAGGTGGTGCAGGCGGGCTTCGCCATTGGCGACCGCGTGCTGCGCCCGGCAATGGTGGGCGTCTCCAAGGGCGGCCCCAAGATCGTCAATATCGGGGAAGCGCCCGAAGGCGGCGTCGACAAGAGCGCCTGAAAGAAAAGAGGCCGCGCGAACAGCGCGGCCTTTCATTTATCCGACCAGAAGCTCGGCCTGACTGATCCTGTGGACTCCGGCCTTGTCCATGTCGCCACGGGCGCTCGCCAGCGAGCCGTTGGTGTCGATGGCACGTGTCAGGTCTTCGACCACGATCGTCTCAAAGCCGTTGGCTGCCGCGTCCTGCGCTGTCCAGTTGACGCAGAAATCGGTGGCGAGGCCGGTGATGAAGAGACGCTTCAAACCACGCTCTCGCAAATAGCCGGCAAGACCAGTCAAAGTGCTGCGATTGGCCTCCCGGAAACCGGAGTAGGAATCGACGCTGTCGTTATAGCCCTTGCGCAGGACGAGTTGCGCCTTGGCGAGCAGCGCGGAGGAGACAATCTCGGCTCCGCGGGTACCCATGACACAATGGTCAGGCCAGAGCACCTGCGGGCCGTAATCCAGGGTAATCAGCTCGAAGGGCTGGCGTCCGGGATGCGAGCTCGCAAAGGAAATATGGTGCGGCGTGTGCCAATCCTGCGTCAGCAGCACGTTGGCGAAGCGGTCGGCAAGCGCCTCGATGGGCGCGACGATGCTGTCGCCATCAGCCACGGCCAAGCGACCACCCGGCAGGAAATCGACCTGCAGGTCCACCACGATCAGGGCGTCATCCGCTCCAATATCCAATTCCATTGCGAGCCCCATACCAGCTGGTTACTGAACGAGCGTCATGCACTCGTCGTAGGTGAACTTGGCATTTTCGCCGGTGCCGGCAAGCTCGAGCTTGATCTGCTCGACATAGACCGACTTAGCCGCTTCGAGCTTTTCGGGAGCGAGGTCCTTGAGGAGGGTCGAACCCTGCTCGATGAGCTTGCCGCCATTTTCGAGCATGGCCTTGGCGCCATCCTCATCGCCAGCTTCCTTGGCGAAGCCGGAGGCGAAGTTGAGCGCATGGCCGCACCACAGAAGCTTGTCCGCTTCCGGGGTCACCCCCTCGGGGACAGGCGTGGCAGGCACGGTGGGAGCGGCCGCAGCCGGGGCTTCCGCTGCCGGAGCCGCCGGGGTCTCCGTCGCTGCCTGAGCGAAAGCCGGAGCGGCCGTCGCGAGGAGGGCAGCGATGGTGAGGCCGGTGAGAATACGCATAAATCAGTCCTTTGCTTTGGGTAGCGGGGGCGCTCCCTTGTCGGGGAACAAGCCCGGTCTTTATGTCATTTCGATGGGCTGGGCGGTACCAAGCCATTGAGCCGGCATGAGGCCGCGCACGGAATTGCCCAGGAAAATTGCGTCCGCAGTCCCGAGGTCTTCAGGCGTCAACACGGCCTCGCGCGCCTTGCCCTGGGCCAGCAATTCTGCCCTTAAGGTCCCGGGCAATAGGCCACAATCGAGCGCAGGTGTCAGCAGCACGCCCTGACGTTCGAGGAAGAGCGAGGTGATCGAGCCTTCAGTCAATTCGCCGCGCTCGTTGAGGAAAACGACTTCGTCGACACCGAGCTTTTCCGCTGCCACCTTACGGGGATCATCAAGGAAGGCCCGGGCGGTCGTCTTGTGGAAGAGCAAAGGATTGGCCGAATTGACACGCTCTTCCGCCAGGACGAAGCGAAATGACCTGGGAGTAGGCACTGGCGGGGGCAGCGCTGTTGCGCTGATTGAAAGGGTGCCATCGGCATCCAGCAATAGGCGCACTCGCATGTCGCTTTCGTAGCCGGATGCGGCTTCTTCGAGCGCCGTCAGAGCAGCATTGTCAGAAAGTGAAATGCCGAAATAGGAGGCGGATTCGGCAAGGCGCGCCAGATGGCGCTCAAGGAGTGCAAAGCCCGAGCCGGGCTGCCAAAGGATGGTCTCGATGAGCGCAGGTGGTTCTGCCTGCGCCAGAAATTTGAGTTTTAGCAGAGCCTCCTCGTATTCAGCCTCGGCCTGGCTATCGGCGACAACGCCGCCCCCCGCGCCGATCTCGCCGCTCCCCTTGCCGTCGAGCACGAGTGTACGGATGGCCACCGAAAGGCAGAAATCGCCATCAGGCGCGACATAGCCGATGGCGCCAGTATAGACGCCACGTGGGCCCGTTTCGTTGGCTGCGATGATTTCCATGGCGGAGATCTTGGGTGCGCCGGTAATCGATCCGCATGGGAACAGTGCAGCCAGGACTTCGGAAAAGCCGAGCTCTTCGCGCAATTGCGCGGTGATACCGGAGGTGAGCTGGTGGAGGCTTCGGTAGGTTTCGACCGTGAAGAGATCGGTGACGGTGACGCTTCCCATTTCGGCAACCCGCGCCAGATCGTTGCGCAGGAGATCGACGATCATGAGGTTTTCAGCACGGTTCTTGATGTCGGTGGCCAGGGCGCGGCGCTGGGCCTCGTCCTCGGCCAAAGTACGACCGCGAGCCATGGTGCCCTTCATGGGACGAGCGGAAAGCTGGCCCTTCCGGTTCTGGATGAAGAGTTCGGGCGAGACCGAAAGCACCTGATGGTCGCCACAATCGATGAGGGCGCCGAAGGCCACAGGCTGGCGCTGCCGCAATTGGCCATAAAGATTTGTGGCATCGCCTTCGTAGCTGAAACGCGCCTTGAAGGTGAGGTTGATCTGGTAAGTGTCGCCGGCCGCGATGTGCTCCTTGACCCTGTCGAAGGCAGGTCGGTAGTCGGCAAAGCTGCGCTGGGGCACAATATCCTCAACCCGCGCTATACCACCCACGCCAGCCTCGGACAGCCATATGCGAGAGTCGACTTCCGCGGGGCCATCGTAAAGACCCAGCCAAAGAAGTGGTGAGGACGAACGGGTTGGTAAAAGGTGGTGGAGACGCTCCTCGAAGAGATAGCCCAGTTCATAGGCGAAATAGCCTGCGGACCAAAGGCCTTCGCGCCGGGCGGTCTCCAGCCGAGTAAGCGCGGCCTGGGCTTCGGCCGCAGTATAGGCGACCAATACCTCGCGCGGAGCCGAAAACAGCAGGCTGGAGGCGGCCCCTTGGGGCCGCGCGTCATCGAAGAGGATCGTGCCGGGCGTCAACATGTCGGAGGGCACCAAATCGGGCCACGCTGATTTGCGCAATGACAAAAAAGCATGAGGCTTTTGGCAGGCGAGCGATAATCCTGGGGCCAGGCGCGCCAGGTGCTGGCGCAATCGGTGGAAACCGGTCAGAAGCACGCTGCCGGCGCGGCTTTTCGCACCGGCTTTTGGGGATTATCCAAGATGTCAAAGAACATCATCATGGGTGGCCTTGCCGCTCTGGCGCTGCTTGCCATGCCCGCCACCGCCCAGGCGGAGGACCTGACCTTCACGCTCACCAACGCATCCTCGTTCAACATCGCCAATTTCTATACGTCCCCGGCCAATGTCGATGACTGGCAGGAAGACGTGCTGGGTGAAGACGTCATGACAGCGGGCACCCAGGCCGATGTCACTATCGCCGACGGCTCGGACCAGTGCGTCTATGACATGAAGTTCGTGTTCGAGGACGGCAGCGAATTCGTGCGTGAGGAGATCGACCTGTGCTCGCTGGGTGAGTACACACTCTCGGATAACTAGTCGCCGCGTGCGGCGCCGCTGGAACCAAGCGGCGCCGCCTGGTATTTCCTCCTCGCGAATGCTTGAAGGCGTTTGGCCTTGCCCCTATATCAGCGCCAGGCCCGCAAAACGGGCACTTTGCAATCTATAGGGACCCGGCCCGACTAGCGGTCAAGGAGCTGCCTTTGACGGGGTTCCAGATCGGGTCTGCTGAAAGAGAGGCTAAGCAAATGGCAAAAGTAATCGGTATCGACTTGGGGACCACCAATAGCTGCGTAGCAGTGATGGATGGCAAGAATCCCAAAGTGATCGAAAACGCCGAGGGTGCGCGGACGACGCCCTCCATGGTCGCATTTACCAGCGATGGCGAACGTCTTGTGGGCCAGCCGGCCAAGCGCCAGGCTGTCACCAACCCGGAAGGCACGCTCTTCGCGGTCAAGCGCCTGATCGGCCGTCGCTACGACGATCCGATGGTGGAAAAGGACAAGCACCTGGTCCCCTACAAGATCGTCAAAGGCGACAATGGCGACGCTTGGGTGGAAGTCCACGGCACCAAGTACTCGCCCAGCCAGGTCTCGGCCATGATCCTTCAGAAGATGAAGGAAACCGCCGAAAGCTATCTCGGCGAGAGCGTGACGCAGGCCGTCATCACCGTTCCGGCCTATTTCAACGATTCGCAGCGCCAGGCCACCAAGGACGCCGGCAAGATCGCCGGCCTTGAAGTCCTGCGCATCATCAACGAACCCACGGCGGCCGCGCTCGCCTATGGGCTCGACAAGAAGAACACCGGCACCATCGCGGTCTATGACCTTGGCGGCGGCACCTTCGATATTTCCGTGCTGGAAATCGGCGACGGCGTCTTCGAAGTGAAGTCGACGAACGGCGACACGTTCCTTGGCGGCGAAGACTTCGACATGCGCCTCGTCGACTACCTGGCCGACGAGTTCAAGAAGGAGCAGGGCATCGACCTGCGCTCGGACAAGCTCGCTCTGCAGCGCCTCAAGGAAGCTGCGGAAAAGGCCAAGATCGAGCTGTCGAGCGCCACGCAGACCGAAATCAACCTGCCGTTCATCACGGCCGACGCTTCCGGTCCCAAGCACCTGACCCTCAAGCTCACCCGCGCCAAGCTCGAAGCCATTGTCGATGACCTCATCGCCAAGACCATCGAGCCGTGCAAGCAGGCCCTCAAGGATGCCGGCGTCACCGCTGCGCAGATCGACGAGGTTGTGCTCGTGGGCGGCATGACGCGCATGCCCAAGGTCATCGAGACGGTCAAGAACTTCTTCGGCAAGGAACCCCACAAGGGCGTCAACCCGGATGAAGTGGTTGCCATGGGCGCCGCCATCCAGGCCGGCGTGCTGCAGGGCGACGTCAAGGACGTGCTGCTGCTCGATGTGACCCCGTTGTCGTTGGGCATCGAGACGCTTGGTGGTGTCTTCACCCGACTCATCGACCGCAATACCACGATCCCGACCAAGAAGAGCCAGACCTTCTCGACCGCCGAGGACAACCAGGGCGCGGTTACCATCCGCGTCTTCCAGGGCGAGCGCGAAATGGCGGCCAACAACAAGCTGCTCGGCAATTTCGACCTGACCGGCATCCCGCCCGCACCGCGCGGCGTGCCGCAGATCGAGGTGACCTTCGACATCGACGCCAACGGCATCGTACAGGTCTCGGCCAAGGACAAGGGCACCGGCAAGGAGCAGCAGATCCGCATCCAGGCCTCGGGTGGTCTTTCGGACGCCGATATCGAGCGCATGGTCAAGGAAGCCGAGCAGAACGCCGACGCTGACAAGAAGAAGCGCGAAGCCGTCGAAGCCAAGAACCAGGGCGAGAGCCTGATCCATTCGACCGAAAAGTCGCTCAAGGATTATGGTGACAAGGTTTCGGCCGAGGATAAGGGCGCCATCGAAGCGGCGATTACGAGCCTCAAGGGTGTGCTTGAGGGCGACGATGCTGAAGTGATCAAGGAAAAGACCGCGGCTTTGGCCGAGGTTTCCATGAAGCTGGGCGAAGCCATGTACAAGGCCAGCCAGGCTGAGGCCGAAGCCTCTGCTTCGGGCGAAGGCCAGAAGGACGACGACGTGGTCGATGCCGACTTCACCGAAGTCAAGGACGACGACCAGAAGTCGGCCTAAGGTCCGAACACCTGATGTGAAGGGGCCGGCGCGCAAGCGTCGGCCCCTTTTCTTTTGGGCGCGCGATCAAGTTTCACGTGAATCACCTGCCGTCCTGGCCACCATCTTACCCCGATCCTGCCATGGGCCTGCCCAAACTCAGCCCAACTGCGCAGGAACCTTGAAGGCTCCTTTCCAGTTGAGAGAGACGATCCCGCACGGACAGTCTCGGGGTGGCGGACATGACTTCCATTCACGATTCCACAATCGGCGATGCCTTCGCCCGAACGGGCGAGTTCCTGACGGGCAATCCAATGGTGCGTGCAGATGCCGACATGCGGCATGTGCTCGATGCGCAGGTTGAGTTGGGCGCCAAGTCGCTCGAGGCCTGTCTGCCGGCCGAGGCGCGACGTCAGCCGACACTCGAAGACGCCGTAAGGAAGGTGCTCGAACGGGCAGGGCGCGAACCCGACGATCAGGGCGTCGATGTCGACGACATCGTCATCACGGGACCGGAAGGCGAAATTTCGACCAAAGTCTATCGTTCGCGCATGATGGATGCGACGGCAACGCCACCTATGATCCTCTACATCCACGATGGCGGCTGGATCGTTGGCTCGCCTGAAAAGTGCGATGCAACGCCGCGGGCGTTGGCCAAGAAGACCGGCGCCGTCGTCGTTTCCCCGGCATACCGCCTTGCTCCCGAGCACAAGTTCCCCGCCGCGCACGATGACTGTTACGCCGTCTGGCTCTGGCTGATCGAGGAGGGTGCGAACCTCGGCGGCGATCCGGGCAAGGCCGCGGTAGTAGGCGAAGGCGCAGGCGCCAATATCGCCATCAATATCTCGCTCCAGGCACATGCCGAGCGCGTCGCCATGCCCGTCCATCAGGTGCTCATTCACCCGATCGCCGGGGTGGACATGTCCACCCCGTCCTATGTTGAGAATATGCGAGCCCGGCCCATCGGCACGCCGACAATGCAATGGTTTTTCCGGCATCTGCTCGAAAGCCGCGCCGAGACGGCTGACCCTAGACTCAATCTCGTTGAGCGCACCGATTTCAAGGGACTGCCGCCTGCGACGCTGGTTATTGCAGAAATCGATCCGTTGCGCAGCGAGGGCGAATTGCTGGGCGAGGCCCTGCACAAGCAGGGCGTTTCCGTCGATGTCCGCTTCTATGAGGGCGTGACACAGGGCTTTTTCGGGCTCGGCAGTGTGGTCAACAAGGCCATGTTCGCCCTGAGCCATGTGGCCAATAATCTGGTAGAAGCCTTCGCAGCCAGCCGCCGCAAGATTTGAACTCCCGATCCCTTCCAGCCGACAGTTGATAGCCGGCGCCCCTCTTGATAAGAGCGGGGCGCCTTACCATTCTTAAAGTGCAGCGCCGCAAGGCCCGCATTTGCTGGACTTTGCCTGTCGGGGACGACCGGACGTAACAAAATAGATGTTGGCTCCACGAGAGCCGATCGGGGAACTGCTTTCTTGGCCAAACGTGATTTTTATGAAGTGCTCGGCGTAGCGCGGGGCGCAGACGAAGCTGGGCTCAAGAGCGCCTACCGCAAGCTGGCGATGCAGTTCCACCCGGATCGCAATCCGGGCGATCACGAGGCCGAGCATAAATTCAAGGAAATCAACGAAGCGTACGACACGCTCAAGGATCCGCAGAAGCGCGCCGCCTATGACCGGTTCGGCCATGCTGCCTTCGAGAATGGCGGCGCCGGGCGCCATGGCGGGCACGGCTTCGGACCCGATTTCGCCTCTTCTATGTCCGATATGTTCGAGGACATTTTTGGGGACTTCATGGGCGGTGGTGGCCGCCGCGGCGGTGCTTCCCGCCTGCGTGGCTCGGACCTGCGCTATAATCTTGAAATCAGCCTCGAAGAGGCATTTGCCGGACGGACCGTCGAAGTGGACGTGCCGACGCTCGTTTCCTGCGCCACCTGCGATGGCTCCGGCGCCAAGCCTGGCACTGGCGCATCAACCTGTCGGACCTGCAATGGCCACGGCAAGATACGCGCGGCGCAGGGCTTCTTCACTATCGAGCGCACCTGTCCGGCCTGCCAGGGACGCGGGCAGACCATGGACAATCCCTGCACCGATTGCGGCGGCCAGGGCCGTCGACAGGAGAACCGCAAGCTTTCGGTCGATATTCCCAAGGGCATCGAAGACGGTACTCGTATTCGTCTCGCCAATGAAGGCGAAGCGGGGTTGCGCGGTGGCCCGCCGGGCGACCTATACATTTTCGTCTCGCTAAAGCCTCACGATCTCTTTCAGCGCGACGGCGCGGATCTCTATGCGCGCATTCCGATCGCTATGACGACAGCAGCGCTGGGGGGCGAGTTCGAGGTGCCGGTGCTCGATGGCAGTCGGGCCAAAGTCAAGGTTTCAGGCGGCACACAGCCGGGGCAGCGCGTACGTCTCAAGGGCAAGGGCATGCCGGTACTGCGCTCAAAGGATGTGGGCGACCTCTACGTCCAACTCGAGGTCGAGACCCCGCAGAACCTCAATCGTAAGCAGCGCGAGTTGCTGGAAGAGTTTGCCAAGATATCGACCAACGACAACAACCCGACCTCGAACGGGTTCTTCTCCAAGCTCAAGCATATTTTTGACAATTGAGGGCGCGGGCGTATAGGCGCCCGTATCCTACGATTTCGCAGTAGACCGTCGGAGCGACAGAAGGGCAGCGAACAACGCCGCCAGTGCTCTAGACTGCCAGGCCCTTTTCAGCCGCGAGTTGGCGTAGGTCGAGCACCGGCCGTGCGCCGATGTGGGAAATGACTTCGGATGCCGCGAGGCAGCCGGCGCGTAGCGCCATTTCGAAATTCTGGCCACGAGCAACTGCCAGCAAGAAGCCGGACGCAAAGAGATCGCCGGCACCGGTCGCATCGACGACATCCACCGGGAAAGCCGGAACAGTCACCACTTCGCCATTGCAGATGGCCATGGCGCCGGCGGCGCCCATGGTGATGGCGGCAACTTCAGCGTCCTTGGCAATCTCACGCGCCGCCACCTGCAGGTCATCGGTCTGGTAGAGTGCTTTCACCTCTTCGACATTGGCGAAGACATAGTCGATCGTACGCGAACGCATCAGATCGAGGAATTCGTCACGATAGCGGTGCACGCAGAAGGGATCGGAAAGCGTGAACGAGGTCGGGCGCTCGTGCTTGTGCGCGTAATGTGCAGCGCGAACGAAGGCCTTCTTGGCCTCCACAGGATCCCAGAGATAGCCTTCCATATAGGTGATGGAAGCAGCGCCGATCTCGTCTTCCTTGATGTCGGCTTCGGTCAGTTCATGGCACGCGCCGAGATAGGTGTTCATGGTCCGCTCGCCATCGTCCGAAAGCAGGATCATGGAGCGGGCAGTGGCAGCGCCGTTTATCAGGCGGCTGGTGTCATAATCAACGCCGATAGCATTGAGGTCATCAGCGAAAACATCGCCCAGCGGATCGTCGGCGACCTTGCCCACGAAGCGAGCATGGCCTCCTAGCGAGGCGACGCCCGCAGCCGTATTGGCCGCGCTGCCACCGGAAATCTGGCGCTTGTCCGCCGGCATGCGCTCATAGAGATAGGCCGAACGGTCGGTGTCGACGAGGTGCATGATGCCCTCGGAAAGACCTTCCTTTTCTAGAAAACCCGGTTCGATCCTGGCGATCACATCGACGATTGCGTTGCCGATGGTGAGGACATCGTACCGGGTTTCGGCCATAGAAGGTCTCCGAAGGGTGCAGAAAGAGCCTCGCCGGAGATAAAGGACTTCCCGCCGAGGTGCAACTAGCCGTTGGGCAAAGCGCGAAGACCTGCCACGAAGCGGGAGAGAATTCGCGCCACGAGCCGATCGCGATCCGCCTCGCCTTCGAGCCGTACCTGATCGTCAAGCAACAGCACCGAGAGCCCGTGGACCAGCGCCCAGGTGGCGACCGTGGCCTCGCGTTCGGCCTCCGGGCTTTCCGCCCCTGCCAAGGCGGCCAGCGATCTATAGGCAGTACTCGCTGCCGACATCAGCTCCGAATTGGCATCCTTGCTAACTTCAGGCGAGAACATCAGTCTGAAAAGCTGCGGATTTTCGCGCGCAAAGCCGACATAGGCAGCGCCCATCGCCTCCAGCCTTTGAGCGTCTGGCACATCGCGCCCGTCGGCATCGAGTGCGGCCGCAAAGCGCAGGAAGCCTTCACGAGCGACGGCGGCCAACAGCGCCTGGCGGTTTTCGAAATGACGGTAGGGGGCCGAAGCGGAAACGCCAACCGCTCGCGCTACTTCGCGCAAACCAAGACTGTCGGCTCCGCCCTCGGTCAGCAGGCGGAGACCAGCCTCGACGAGTGCTCGGCGCAAATCGCCGTGATGATAGCCCCCAGGCTCTGATGTTGACATCGTTCACATACCAGATTATCAAGATGATAACAGTGTTAACATTCATCGTTTCGAGACACCAGCACCAAGGAGGCCGTCATGCTCGATCTAGTCCTCACCATCGCCCACCATCTTGCCGTGTTCTCTCTGGTTGGCGTCTTCGCCGCCGAATTCTTCCTCCTGCGCGAAGGGGTCACCGGCCCCCGACTTACCCAGCTCGGGCAGATCGACCGGCTCTATGGCATGCTCGCCGGCATTGTCGTGGTTGTGGGCATCGTCCGTGTGATCTTCGGCGCAGCAGGGCCATGGTACTATCTCGGCAACCAGATGTTCTGGGCCAAGATGACCGCTTTCGTGCTGGTCGGATTGCTCTCGATTGCGCCGACGCGCGCCATTCTTGAGTGGCGCAAGGCAGCCGTCTCCGACCCGAGCTATTCACCCACGCGGACAGCAATCGGTCGGGCACGACTTTTTCTCCGCATCCAGGCAGTGCTCCTAGCCCTCATCCCAGCCTTCGCCGCAGCCATGGCACGCGGATACGGCAGCTAAGGGCGGCTGGGTGAGCTCGCCTTCGGAAGCGGCTTATTGGGTGCCGGAGTCTTGGGTTCGAACCGACACCATTCTCGGATGATGCAGCGCCAGCATTCGGGCTTGCGAGCCTTGCAGACGTAGCGGCCGTGCAAGATCAGCCAATGGTGGGCGTGAAGCATGTATTTGTCGGGCACGACTTTGAGCAGCGCCTTCTCAACCTCGAGGGGAGTTTTGCCTGGAGCCAGCCCCGTGCGGTTGCCGACGCGGAAAAGGTGGGTGTCCACCGCGATGGTCGGTTGCTTGAAGGCGATGTTGAGAACGACATTGGCCGTCTTGCGGCCGACACCCGGCAATTCCTCTAGCGCCTCGCGGCTGTCGGGCACTTTGGACTCGTATTTGTCGATCAGTACCTGGCTCAACGCGAAAACGTTCTTGGCCTTGTTGCGGTAGAGGCCGATTGTGCGGATGCAGTCCTCGATGCCCGCGACACCTAGTTCCACCATCTTTTCGGGAGTCGGCGCCAAGGCGAAAAGCCTTGGCGTCGCCTTGTTTACACCAGCGTCGGTGGCCTGGGCGGACAGCACGACCGCTACCAGGAGGGTGAAGGGGTTGGTATAGTCGAGTTCACCCTTCGGCTCCGGATTAGCGTGCTCGAACGCGGCAAAAATAGCCTCGACATCGGCGGCCGGGAGTCGTTTGATCTTTTTGGGGGGCATAAGCGTTACCTGCTGAGTCGCCGTAGTGATGCAAACATGATCACCAAAACGCAAGCTGACCCTTTGTTCGCAGCCAAGCTGACCCCGTACCGCTCGCTGAGCGTGCGAGGACAGACGGTGTTGATCGGCGTCATCGCAGCCATGGCCGCGATCCCATCGATGGTCTTCTATTCGCTCGGCGCCTGGCCGATCGTCGGCTTCATGGGCCTCGACGTCCTCGGTATGTGGCTGGCGCTGCGTTGGTCAAACCGCCAGACGCGGCGATTTGAGGAAGTGACACTCTGGCCCAACCGCCTAGAAGTGCGTGAGGTGAGCCCCGGGGGCAAACAGACAACCACAGCTTTCGACCCCCATCGAACCCGCCTCATCATCGATCGCGACTATGACGAAAAGACCCTGGCACTCTATCTTCGCAACGATGGTGGAGATTACGAGCTGGGCTCCTTCCTTGCGGCCTCCGAGAAAGCAAGCTTCGCCAAGGTCTTCGGAACGGCATTACGTCGGGCGCGTCGGTAGCACCCGGCCTTTCCAATTCATTTCTGCGGTGCAATGGTCCGGTCAAAACCGGGTCGCGCCAATGTGCCGAGGCAGCGTAAATTGTCCCCTATGACACAGCACCAGACTCTTTCCCCCCAATCGGACTACGAGACGGTACGCGCCGCCATTGCGTATCTCTCCGAAACCGGCCCGGACGAACTCGATCTTCCGCGTTTCGCCCGTGCCATGGGCCTCACCGAGCGCCAGCTCACCGACCTCTTCCGGCGCTGGTGTGGGCTCTCGCCAAAGTCTTTCGCCCAGGCAGTAGCGCTGGACCATGCCAAGTCATTGCTGCGGCAGAACGGCTCGGTGCTCGACACCACCTATGAGGTTGGTTTGTCCTCCACCTCACGCCTCCACGATCTCTTCGTCGCCTATGAAGCTATGCCCCCCGGCGCTTTTCGCGCTCGCGGGGAAGGCCTCACAATGCACTGGGGTGCCGCGCCATGCCCCTTCGGCACGGCAGTAATCACAGCCACCGAATATGGCATTTCAGGCCTGGGCTTTGCGGATGAAAATATGAGCGTCGAGGCTGCGTTCGAGGATCTGGCCAATCGTTGGCCGGCAGCGAAATTCGTGCGTGACGATGCGAAGATTGCTCCACTCGTACGACAGATTTTCGATGCCTCGCGTTGGTCGGTCGATCAGCCGGTGCGCGTGGTCCTCATCGGTACCGATTTCGAGATCAAAGTCTGGGAAACGCTACTTTCGATTCCCTGCGGCAAGGCCACGACCTACGGCACCATCGCCAACCAACTGGGCCGCCCCAATTCCGCACGCGCCGTTGGTGCCGCTGTCGGAGCGAACCCGATTTCCTTCGTCGTCCCTTGCCACCGCGTTGTCGGGTCCACCGGTGCTCTCACCGGCTACCACTGGGGCGTCCCCCGCAAGCGGGCAATCCTGGGCTGGGAAGCCGGCATTATCTCAAGCCGGGGTTGAAGGGGTCCCAAACCCCTTCTTCATATCACTCAGAGCGAAACGCGAGCCTTGAGTGCGCCATCAGCATTAAGCTGATAAACGGTCGGCTCCCCTGTCGCGATCTCGCGCTTCAGGATCTGCTCCGGTGTCAGCCCCTCGATAGCCATAACCAGCGCCCGCAGCGAATTGCCATGTGCAGCGATGAGCACAGTCTGGCCGGCAGCAACCTTGGGTTCGATCTCGGCCTTGTAGTAGGGCAGGGTACGCGCCGCAGTGTCCTTGAGGCTTTCGCCGCCCGGCGGGGGCACGTCGAACGAGCGGCGCCAGATATGGACCTGCTCCTCGCCCCATTTGGCGCGGGCATCGTCCTTGTTGAGACCGGAGAGCTCGCCGTAGTCGCGCTCGTTGAGTGCCGTATTGCGCACGATAGTGACGTTCTCGATGCCCATTTCCTCGAGAATGAGGTCGAGCGTGTGCTGGGCGCGCTTGAGGGCCGAGGTGTAGGTCAGGTCGAACGCGAAGCCCTTGGCCTTGAGAATCCTGCCCGTCGCCCGCGCTTCCCCAATGCCTTTTTCAGTCAGGTCTGGATTACGCCAGCCGGTAAAAAGGTTCTTGAGGTTCCACTCGCTTTCGCCGTGGCGCACGAGGATGAGAGTACCGGTCATGAAGGATTTCCTTAATTGAGGCCGAGAACGTCGTTCATGGTGTAAAAGCCCGGCTGCTGGCTTGCCACCCAGAGAAGGGCTTTCACGGCGCCATTGGCAAAAAGGCTCCGGTCCTGCGCGATGTGGCTCAATTCCAATCGTTCGGACGGGCCTGCCAGGATCACGGTGTGATCCCCAATCACGTTGCCACCGCGCAGCGTTGCGAAGCCGATCGTGCCGGCCACGCGAGGACCGGTAATACCATCGCGAACCCGCACCGAATGATCGGCGAGCGAAATCTCGCGGCCCGCCGCTGCGGCCTCTCCCAGCATCAGGGCAGTGCCGGAAGGCGCATCGACCTTGCGATTGTGGTGCATCTCTATGATCTCGACGTCGAATTCGGCGAGCTTGGCGGCAGCCTGCTTGACGAGGCTGGCAAGGATATTGAGGCCGAGTGAAAAGTTGCCTGCCTTGACGATACGCCCACCCTTGGCGCCTGACGCACGGATCGCGACATCATCCTCGGTCGAACAGCCGGTCGTGCCGATGATGTGGATGAGACCCTTGGCGGCCGTCTTTTCCGCCAAGGCAACAGACGCCACAGGGGCGGTAAAATCGATAACCGCATCAGCCGCTGCCAACGCAACGTCGACATCGTCGGTGATAAGCACGCCTGAAGCCTCAAGCCCGGCGAGCGCGGCGGCGTCCTTGCCGATGGACGGGGAGCCAGGACGGTCGAAGGCAGCAGCGAGTTTGAGGCCGGAGGTGGCGGCGATGGCGCGGATATTGGCAGCGCCCATGCGCCCGCCTGCTCCTGCGACGGCTACCCTGATGTCGGCCATGATCTCGTCTCCGAACAACAAATGTGGCTGAGCTTCTAGCAGGCTGCCTGCCTCAATGCCAATCAGGCGAGGCGGGTGCCGCCCGCCATTTCGGCAAGAATGCGCCGCGCCGCCTCGGCCGGATCGGCGGCACCGGTGATGGGGCGGCCGACCACGAGATGGCTGGCGCCGGCATCGAGCGCGGCGCGCGGACCGGAAACGCGCTTCTGGTCGCCGTGTTCGGCCCAGCTCGGACGGATGCCCGGGGTGACGATGGAGAGTTTCGAGCCGACAATGGTGCGCACCAGTTCGGTTTCCTTGGGCGAGCAGACGAGCCCGCCGATCCCGGCCTCCCTGGCATCCTCGGCGCGCAGCGCCACCAGCCCTGCCGCGTCGCGGGCATAGCCGGCATCGTGGACGTCCTGGTCGTCCATCGACGTCAGCACTGTGACCCCGAGAATGGAGAGTTCGGACCCCTTCGTGCCCTTGAGGGCCGCCCGCATGGCTTTCGGATAGGCGTGGACGGTCAGCATATGCGCGCCGGTGGCGGCGATGGCGGCGGCGCCCTTTTCGACGGTGTTGTCGATATCGAGCAGCTTGAGGTCGAAGAAGACGCGCTTGCCGGCGGCGATCAGCGCTTTGCCCAGATCAAGGCCGTCCCCGCCGTAGAAGAGCTGGTAGCCGATCTTGTAGAAATCCACCGCATCGCCGATATCGGCGATGATCCGTTCCGCCTCGGTGCGCGAGTCGAGGTCGAGGGCGACGATCAACGTTCCGGTCATCGGCAGATTCTCCATGTGGGGCGTGTTCCGGCTCCCTCGCACATTAGGTGATCCGCCACAAGGGTGAGTGCGAATCGCGCTGCAAAAATCGCCCTTGCGACCGGGATATTATGGCGCCATAAGACCGCCATGCAACAACAAGCCCTATCCGCCATCGTCGCCTGGATTCGTCTCGAGCGAGCGATGGAGAAATTCAATCTCGACCTCAAGCAGCAGTTCGGCCTTACCGGGCTGCAATTGGCGGTGCTGCGCATCCTCGCCGAGCGCCCGCAATTGCCGCTGGCGGCACTACGCAAGACGCTGGTGATGCATCCGGCGACATTGGGTCAGTCGATCGACGAATTGCGCCTCAAGGGCCTGTGCACCGTCAGGCGCGACGCCAAGGACAAGCGGGCGCGGCTCGTGGCCATCACGCCGGAAGGCGCCGAGCTGGTAGCGGCGACGCCGCTCGCGGGACCCGTACGCCTGCGGCAGGTCGATCACGACCCCGACCGACTCGACCGCCTCACCGGCGCCCTCGAGGACGCCATGGAGCTTTTCGCCCTCATCCCCTGGGCGCCGTCCGGCGGCGCCGAGAAATCCACGAGAACAGAGAAGGCTGCACAATGACCATCATGCCCCTCGGCATCGACAACGTGCTTTTCACCGTCGCCGACCTCGAAGCGGCGATCGGCTTTTACGAGGCCATCGGCCTCAAACTCAAGTTCCGGGTAGCAGCGGCACATATGGCGCTGTTCGCCATAGGCGGGGAAGAACCGGGCCTCGTCATCCGGCAGGGCGAGGATGCTGGCGGCGGCAAGTTCTGGGTGGAAGTCGCCGACGCGGTCGAGACGCGCAAGGCGCTCGAGAAGCTGGGGCATTCGACCGTCTGGCTCGAAACCGCCACCGGCTTCACCGTCGAGACGCGCGATCCCTCCGGCAACGTGCTCGGCTTTGCCGATTACCGCAAACGCCCCGAACTCGCCCGAAAAACCTGACCGCGCCTAAAGCGCCAAGTCTTCCATCGGCACCCAGTCGGCGACCAGCGCCGGTCTTGCCCTGTCGATCACCAGCACATTGCCGCCGCCGGGCGCGCCCATGCGGCGCTGGTCTTCCGCGAGTCGGATCGGGCGTCCGGCCAAATGGCATTTGAGCAGGGTGCCGACGCAGCCATGGCCGCAGAATACCAGCGGCGTCGTCGCCGGAACCTCCTCGAAGACCTGCTGCACCGCCCGGACGATGCGGGCCTGCGCATCGATCGCCCGCTCCCAGCCGCGATAGCTTGCCTCCGGTTGTCCGAACAAGGCTGCCACTGCTTCCTCGAAGGCCGCGCCGGCGAGAAACCCCGTCGCCGACCTGTCATTCTCGTCGAACGCGCTTCGCGAGCGGATGTTTTCGCTCGCGGGGCCGGCAAGGATGGCGGCGAGGTCGAGGGCCTTCTGTTCGGTGCTGGCAAAGAAGATCGTGTCGCCTGGCAGGATTTTGCGCGCCGCAAAGATTTCCGCGCGCTCTCGGCCGGTGGCGTTGAGGCCCCATCGCGGCGTGGGCACCGCGGGATCGATCACCACTTCGGGGTGGGTGATATAGAGCGTCAATGCCATCAGATGCCCCCGCGCGAAAAATGCGTCAGCTCGCGCACCATCTGCTCGACCTTCTTGCGCACCCCGTCCTCGACCGGCACGCCGTTCTCGTCGAAAGCCTCGGAGGCGGGACCGACGCCCAGCAGCGTCGGAACCAGCAGCGCGCCGAGCTTGGAAAGGCTGTCGCGCAGGTGAGCGATGCCGACCACGCCGCCGTATTTGCCCGAAGACACCGCACCCAGCCCGAACACGGCATGGCGCCATTGCCCGTGCTTCTGGCGCGAGAGCCAGGCGACCATGTTGGTGATGAGCGGGGTGGTGCCGGAATTGTATTCGGGCGAGATGATGAGGACCACGTCGGCCTTGCCGAACATCTCGGCCAGCCGCCCGGCCGCCTCGGGGGTCTGCCCGTCCACTTCGAGATCTTCCGAGAAGATCGGCATCGGGAAATCCTTGAGGTCGAGGTCGATGACCTCAAATCCTTCGACGTCCCGCAGCTTGTCGCTCACGTAGCGACGGAGGATTTCGTTGTAGGAGCCCTTGCGGGTCGACCCGCAAAGGGTAAGCGCCGTCTTCATCTGGTCCAACCAAGCCTCTGAAAGCCAAGAGGAAGCCAGCCTAACGGGTCATCCCTGCGCCGCCTAGATACGGCGCAGAAAGACCTCTTCGATGACATGGCTGCGACCCTTGCGCAGAATAAGGTCGGCGCGGCCGCGCGTCGGCACGATGTTCTCGACGAGGTTTGGTCTGTTGATGGTCTCCCAAACCCATTTGCCATAGGTCTTCGCCTCGTCCTCACTCATCAGCGCGAACTTGTGGAAGAAGCTCTTTTCATCCGCAAACGCCGTCTCGCGCAGCTTCAGGAAGCGCTGCAGGAACCAGGTCGTCAGGTCGTCCTCGTCGGCGTCGATATAGACGGAGAAATCGAGGAAGTCGGAGGCGAAGAGGATCGGCCTGCCTGATTTCGGCAATTCGCCCGGCTGCAGGATGTTGAGGCCTTCCACGATCAAAATATCGGGGCGATCGACGATTATTTCGTTTTCCGGAACGACGTCATAGACGAGGTGCGAGTAGACGGGCACGTGCACGTTGCCCTTGCCCGACTTGATTTCGGAAAGGAACCGCACCAGCCGCGCGCGGTCATAGCTTTCCGGAAAGCCCTTGCGGTCCATCATGCCGCGCTCCTGGAGCACGGCGTTCGGGAAGAGGAAGCCATCGGTCGTGACGAGGTCAACCTTCGGCGAGGATTTCCAGCGCTGCAGAAGCGTCTGCAGGATGCGGGCAGTCGTGGACTTGCCAACCGCCACGGAACCCGCGACGCCGATCACGAACGGAACTTTGGAATCCGTCGTGCCCAGGAACATATTGGAGGCACGATGTAGCCCCTGAACAGCTTCAACATAGAGCGAGAGCAGGCGCGTGATCGGCAGGTAGATCTCTTCGGCTTCGTTGAGCGAGATCGGATCGTTGAGCGCGCGCAGCCGGTCGATGTCTTCCGCCGTCAGCGTCATCGGCTCGTCGGCGCGGAATTTCGACCATTCGGTCTTGGTGAAGCGGTGATAGGGGGCGAGGTCCAGACTCTCTTGGGCGGTCAGCACGAACTACTCCTTGGGGCGGGCGGCCTTCTCGGCCAGCCCGGACTGGGCGGTGCGGCCATCGAGCTCCGCCATGACCTCATCGAGCGAAACACCGGCGGCGCGCAATAGGACCAATAGATGATAGAGGAGGTCGCTGGCTTCGCCGACGAGCCCCTTGTGGTCGCCGGCCACGGCGGCAATCGCTGCCTCGACGCCCTCCTCGCCCACTTTCTGGGCGCATTTCTGGATGCCGCGCGAAATGAGCTTGGCAGTGTAGCTTTCCTCGGGCGAAGTCGAGGCGCGGAGTGCGATGCGCTGGTTGAGTTCTTCGAGCGTCACTTGTCTTCTCCCGATACGCGATCGGACCGCACGGCGATGCCGTTGCGCGCCAGATGCGCCTTGGCCTCAGGGATGGTGAAGGTGCCGAAGTGGAAGATCGAGGCCGCCAGAACGGCATTGGCGTGGCCGATCTTGACCCCGTCCACCAGGTGATCGAGCGTGCCGACGCCGCCCGAGGCGACGACCGGCACGTGCACCGCATCGGCGATGGCGCGGGTCAGTTCGAGATCGAAGCCTGATTTGGTGCCGTCACGATCCATGGAGGTGACCAGCAATTCGCCGGCCCCCAGCTCTACCATGCGGGCGGCGAATTCGACGGCATCGAGCCCGGTCGGATTGCGCCCGCCATGGGTGAAGATTTCCCACTCGTTGGAATTGTCCTGCCCCGGAGCCTGGGTCAGCCGGCGGCGCGCATCGACCGACACCACGATGCACTGGTCGCCGAATTTATCCGCCGCGCGGGCGATGAAATCGGGGTCGCGGACGGCGGCGGTATTGATCGAGACCTTGTCTGCCCCGGACAGCAGCAGTTTTCGAATGTCCTCGATGCTGCGCACGCCCCCGCCTACCGTCACCGGCATGAAGCAATGCTCGGCCGTGCGCGCGACGACGTCGAAAATCGTCTCGCGTCCATCGGCGGAGGCGGTGATATCCAGAAAGGTCAATTCGTCGGCGCCGGCGGCATCATAAGCGATGGCCGCTTCCACCGGATCGCCGGCATCGATGAGATCGACGAATTGCACGCCCTTGACCACACGGCCGTCCTTGACGTCGAGGCAGGGGATAAGGCGGGTCTTGAGAGTCATGGGGCAGACTCCTTGCTTTCAATGTCTATGAGCCTTGCCGGCGCGCATTGCGCCGCCAGACGATACGATGGGCGATGAGCGCGACGAGCCAGCCGCCCAGGGCGAAAAGGCCGATGGGAATGGTGGCGAGCATGAACCAGCCCATCACCCCCATGCCATAGAGCAGTTCGCCCCAATCCGAGCCCAGCACCATGCAGGGATGCACGCTGCCCTCGTCCACCCGACAGCCATTGGCATCGGCCACCAGCGACACGAAGGTCACCGAAAACACCGGCCAGAGCGCGAAGAGCAGGATGGCGGCAAGGATCAGCCAATAGATCGCCCAGGGGAATTTCTTCGGCGCTGGCTGCTCCCGGTTCATACACGCTCGCCTCGCAGCAGCGCCAATGCTTCACGTGAATCAATTCGCCCGTCATAGAGCGCACGGCCCGAAATGGCGCCTTCCAGCACCTGCGCGTCGGGCTCCGTCATGCGGCGGATGTCGTCCATGGAAGCAAGGCCGCCCGAGGCAATGACGGGGATCGAAACCGAGCGCGCCAGATGGAGCGTGGAGTCCCAGTTGATGCCGGTCAGAATGCCGTCACGGTCGATATCGGTATAGATGATCGCAGCGACGCCCGCGCCCTCGAAGCGCCTGGCCAGCTCGACCACGTCGAGTTCGGAGGTTTCCGCCCAGCCTTCCACCGCCACCTTGCCGCCGCGCGCATCGATGCCCACCGCAACCTGGCCCGGGAATTTTTTGGCCGCTTCCCTGACCAGGGCCGGATCGCGCACGGCGACGGTGCCGAGGATGACGCGGGCCAGGCCCTTTTCCAGCCAGCTTTCGACATGGGCGAGCGTGCGAATACCGCCGCCCAACTGCACCGGGAATTTCACCGTACGAAGAATATCTTCCACCGCCGCGCCATTGACACTCTCGCCGGCAAAGGCGCCGTTGAGGTCGACGACGTGGAGATATTTAAAACCCTGGTCCTCAAAGCTCCTGGCCTGCTCGGCGGGCGAATCGTTGAAAACGGTGGCCTGCGCCATGTCGCCGAGTTTCAGGCGCACGCATTGACCGTCCTTGAGGTCGATAGCCGGAAAAAGAATCATTATTTCGGGCTCCAACCCAGAAAGTTGCCGATGAGCGTGAGGCCGAGCCTCTGGCTCTTCTCGGGGTGGAACTGCGTTCCGAACATGTTGTCGCGGCCGATGGCGGCGGTGACGCGCTGGCCGTATTCGGCCGTGGCGACGAGCGCGGCGGAATCGCCCATTTCCATGTGGTAGGAATGGACGAAATAGGCATGCAGGCCCTCCGGCCCATCCTCGATGCCGGCCAGCAGGTCGTGCGGCTTCTCGAAGCGCAGCGTGTTCCAGCCCATATGCGGCACTTTGAGCGCCGGATCGCTGGGCTCGAGGCGCACGATGGCGCCCTTGATCCAGCCGAGGCCCTGATGCACGCCCTTTTCGCGGCTTTCCTCGGCCATGAGCTGCATGCCCACACAAATGCCCAGGAACGGCGTGCCGCCCCGGATGACGCGCTCGTTGAGCACCTCGACCATTCCGGGCACGGCTTCGAGCCCGGCCTTGCAATCGGCGAAGGCGCCGACGCCGGGCAGCACGATGCGGTCGGCGCGGCGCACGGCATCGGCATCGGCGGTGACGACGATATCGGTCTCGGTGCCGCGCGCGGCGCGCTCAAAGGCCTTGGCGGCGGATTTGAGATTACCCGAGCCGTAATCGATGATGGTGACGGTCTGTGTCATGACTTAGCGGTTCTTGAGATAGTCGATGCGGGCGAGGTCTTCGGCGGCGGCGATGGTGTCGCCGGCCTGGAGATAGCCCTGGCGATGGAGTTTTCGCGCCCGGAAGGCGGGCGCCTCGAAGCCGAACCACAGCGCCATCAGCCCATAGAGCCAGAACGCGGCGTCCCCGCCCAGCCAGCGCCCTGCAAAGCCCAAGGCCAGTATGACGACGACAAGTCCCAGAAAAGCCAGCCAGAGCCGGTGGGCCAGCGCATAGACGGGCGGCAGCAGGAAGGCGAACCAGGAAAAGCGCTCGGCCACAGCCTCGGGCGCCGTGTCCGGGCCTTCGGCCCCGTTCCGGGTGAAAAGCGAATAGAGGGTCATGCTAGGCTCCTATCTATGAGCCCGACCGGAAAAAGCCTAGGGCAGGCCTAGAGCGTTCCCTTGGTCGACGGAATGCGATCTGCCGCACGCGGGTCGATTTCGACCGCATCGCGCAGCGCCCGGGCGAGAGCCTTGTAGGCACTTTCGGCGATATGATGGTTGTTGTCGGCATAGAACGTCTCGACATGGAGCGTAATGCCGGCATTCATCGCAAAAGCCTGGAACCATTCGCGGAAGAGCTCGGTATCCATGTCGCCCACCTTGTCGCGGGTGAAGTCCACTTTCCAGACGAGGAACGGACGGCCGGACACGTCGAGCGCCACGCGGGTCAGCGTGCCGTCCATGGCAAGGTCGCAACTGGCGTAGCGGCGGATGCCCTTCTTGTCGCCGAGCGCCTTGGCAATGGCCTGGCCCAGAGCGATGCCGACGTCTTCGGCTGTGTGGTGCATGTCGATATGCAGGTCGCCCTTGGCGGTGACGTCGATATCGATGAGGCTATGGCGCGAGAGCTGGTCGAGCATGTGGTCCAGAAAACCGATGCCGGTATTCATGGCATGGCGGCCCGTACCATCCAGATTGACCGACACGAAGATGTCGGTCTCGTTGGTCTTGCGGGAGATTTCTGCCTGGCGCATGGGACCGCTCGGGAAAGGATCGCTCGAAAAAGGGTTCGGCGTTCTCTAACAGCTTGCCGACCCGCCGAAAAGGGCATGGCCCGCCTGCCGTTGCATTTCCGTTCACGCACCCAATATTTTGGTCAAATCCTTTTGGAGTTGTAGATGAGTAACAACGACGATTTCACCGGCTGGCACGGCACGACGATCGTTGCGGTCCGTAAGGACGGCAAGGTCGTGGTGGCAGGCGACGGCCAGGTGACGGCGGGCGCCACCGTCATGAAGCATACGGCAAAGAAGGTCCGACGCCTGGCCGGCGGCAAGGTCATCGGCGGCTTCGCCGGCGCCACGGCCGATGCCTTCACGCTGTTCGAACGCCTCGAGGCCAAGCTCGAACAATATCCCAACCAGTTGATGCGGGCCGCCGTGGAACTGGCCAAGGACTGGCGCACCGACCGCTATCTGCGACGGCTGGAAGCCATGATGATCGTGGCCGACGCCAACGACACGCTGGTGCTGACCGGCACGGGCGACGTGCTGACCCCCGACCATGGCGTCGTCGCCATCGGCTCGGGCGGCAATTACGCCTATTCGGCCGGTCTCGCCCTCCTCGAGAACAGCGACCTCGATGCCGAGACCATTGCCCGCAAGGCCATGAAGATCGCCGCCGAGGTGTGCATCTATACCAACGAGAACGTGACGCTCGAAAGCATCGAGCAGTGACCTATTCGATCCGCCGCCTCGGGGAGCATGATCTCGGTGCCTACCGGAAGATCCGGTTCGAAGCCCTGAGCAATCATCCGGAGGCATACGCCTCCACCCCTGAGAATTTTGCGCAAAGAAGCGATGCGGAACTCGCCGCGCTTCTGCGCAAGATGAGCTTCTACGGCGTCTTCGCGGAACCAGGCCTGGGCGGCATTCTCGCCTATGCTCGGAGCGATGGCGAACGCGAGCGGCATCGCGGCTGGATCTACCAGGTCTATGTGCAACCGGCCCTTCGGGGCACGGGCTGCGCGCTCGAGCTGATCGAAACGGCTGTGGACCAGGCCCGCGACGAGGTGCTGCAACTGCACCTGGGCGTGGGCGCCCACAACAAGCCGGCCATCCGCCTCTACGAGAAGGCGGGCTTTTCGATCTACGGCACCGAGCCCCGCTCGCTCAATGTGAACGGTCGCTATGTCGACGAACACCTGATGGTGCGCTTCCTGGATAAGGCACCTGGAGACAAGTAAGATGAGTGCAACCAATTTTTCCCCGCGCGAGATCGTTTCCGAACTCGACCGCAATATCGTGGGCCAGGCCGACGCCAAGCGCGCCGTGGCCGTCGCCCTGCGCAACCGCTGGCGCCGCCAGCAGCTCTCGCCCGAGCTACGCCGCGAAGTGACGCCCAAGAACATCTTGATGATCGGACCCACCGGCGTCGGCAAGACCGAGATTTCGCGCCGTCTGGCGCGGCTCGCCCAGGCCCCCTTCGTCAAGGTGGAAGCCACCAAGTTCACCGAGGTCGGCTATGTCGGCCGCGACGTCGAGCAGATTGTTCGCGACCTGGTCGAGGCTGGGATCACTTTGCTTCGCGACAAGCGCCGCACCGAGGTGCAGGCGCAGGCGCACCAGAATGCCGAGGAGCGCGTGCTCGACGCCCTTGTCGGCTCCTCCGCCTCGCACTCGACCCGCGAAAGCTTCCGCAAGAAGCTGCGCGACAACGAGCTGGACGACAAGGAAATCGAGATCGAGGTCGCCGCGCCCCAGGGCAACGGCATGTTCGACATCCCCGGCATGCCCAATGGCAATGTCGGCATGATCAACCTTTCCGACATGCTCGGAAAGCTCGGCCAGCGGACCGTCAAGCGCAAGCTCAAGGTCAAGGAGAGCTATGACGTGCTGATGGGCGAGGAGGCCGACAAGCTGCTCGACCAGGAACAGCTCAAGAGCGAAGCCATCGACCTCGTCGAAAACCACGGCATCGTCTTCATCGACGAGATCGACAAGATCGCCTCATCGGGCGCGCGCGGCGGCGCCGACGTGTCCCGCGAGGGCGTGCAGCGGGACCTCTTGCCGCTGATCGAAGGCACGACGGTTTCGACCAAGTATGGTCCGGTGCAGACCGACCATATCCTCTTCATCGCCTCGGGCGCCTTCCACGTATCCAAGCCCTCGGACCTGTTGCCGGAACTGCAGGGCCGTCTGCCGATCCGCGTCGAGCTCAAGGCGCTGACCCACGATGATTTCGTGCGCATCCTCAACGACACCGAAGCCAGCCTCATCAAGCAATATGTGGCCCTGCTCGACACCGAAGGGGTCAAGCTCGACTTCACCGCCGACGCCATCGACGCCATTGCCGAGGCCGCCGTCCACGTCAACGCCACCGTCGAAAACATCGGCGCGCGGCGCCTGCAGACGGTGATGGAGCGCCTCGTCGAAGAGATCTCGTTCGAGGCCCCGGACAAGGATGGCGAGACCATCACCATCGACAAGGCCTATGTCGCCGGCAAGATCGGCGCCCTGGCCATCGACACGGACCTTTCCAAGTTCGTGCTGTAAGACTGGTCAAACATAAAGGCGGATCGGGACACCGGTCCGCCCTTTTTCACGACTGGGGGAAGGCGCAAACTTAGGCGACGGCACTTTCCGGCTCGTCCTTGTGGACATATTTCGCCCATAGCGAATCCGGCCCCATAGTGGCCACGAACGCCTCATGGGCCAAGCGCTCAGCCTCGCTGAGCCGCGGCGACAAAGCCACAGTCCGCTTGGCCGCGGCGACGAAGCCAGTGGTCGTGGTCGTAACCTCGATCCGTGTTTCCGAAACCAGCTCGAAGCCAACCTGGCGGCCACCAATGAGTTCGAGATAGACCTCAGCCAGGATTTCGCTATCGAGCAGAGCCCCGTGCAGCGTTCGGCGGGAATTATCGATACCGTAGGTCTTGCAGAGCGCATCAAGGCTCACCCGCGCGCCCGGGAAGACGTTGCGCGCCACCATGACCGTATCGATGACCTCATTTCTAAGCGTAGGGCGCTGCGTGCGCTCCAGCTCGGCATTGAGGAAGCCCATATCGAAGGCGGCGTTGTGGATGATGAGCGTAGCATCGCCGATGAACTCGACGAACTTGTCAGCCACTTCCTTGAAGAGCGGCTTGTCCGAAAGGAATTCATCGGAAAGCCCGTGCACGCGAAAAGCCTCTTCGGGCATCGAGCGCTCGGGATTGATGTAAAGATGCAGGTTTTTGCCGGTCGGCAGGTGGTTGACGAGCTCGACGCAGCCGATTTCCACGATCCGATCGCCCGTTGCCGGGTTGAGGCCTGTGGTTTCGGTATCGAGGACGATCTCGCGCATCATTGCTCTGCGTTCAGTTGTTCAACCAAGGCCCTTACCTCTTCCCACACCGCCTCGACTGGGCGGCCGGTATCGAACAGGTAGTCAGCCCGCTTCTTCTTTTCGGCCTGGGGCATCTGCCGAGCAAGGATGGCCTCGAGCTTTTCCACGGTCATTCCGGGGCGCTTGAGGGCACGCTCGCGCTGAATGGCCGGATCACACCAGGTCACTGCTATACGGTCGAGCCCATAATCGAACCCGGTCTCGAAGAGAAGCGGTATATCGACTACTGCCAATTTAGCCCCCGATTCTCGTGCAGAATCAAGGAATGCAGCCAGCTTGCCGCGCACAAGCGGGTGAACGATGGCTTCGAGTTCACGCAACCTGCCGGGTCGAGCCAGGAGTTGGCGACTCAGTTCCGCCCGATCAATGACGCCATCCCGGACGGCCCCCGGAAATGCCCTTTCAACCGGAGCTGCTGCTGCACCAGCGTAGAGCTCATGCACTGCATCGTCGGACGAAAAGACCGGCACGCCCAGATCGGCAAAGGCCTTGAGCGTCGTCGATTTTCCTGTTGCAATCGAACCGGTAAGGCCGAGGCGCAGCATGATGTGCCTAGTGATCCAGCGTTTTCTCAACAGCCGCCCGCAATTCGGGTGTCACGTCCGGCCTCACGCCGAACCACGCCTCGAATCCCGGCACTGCCTGATGCAGCAACATGCCAAGTCCGTCGACGCTCCGCAAATTTCGCGCTCGGGCGTCGGCGAGGAGCGGTGTGACAAGCGGCGTATAAACAATATCGGTGACCAGGGCAGTCTGCGGTAGCAGACCCAGATCAAGATCTTCGAAATGGCTGCCATGCATGCCGATCGACGAGGTGTTGACGACCAAACCGGCGGACGGCGCCAGCGTAGAAAATTCCGAAAGGGCATGACCGGAAAACTGCGTGCCCATCTCGGCAGCAAGGTCGCGTGCCTTGTCGACGGTACGGTTGAGAATGGCGATATGCTTCAACCCGCGCTCAGCCAATGCCACGAGCACTGCCCGCGCCGCGCCACCTGCACCGAGAACAACAGCCTCGCTCAGATCGCGATCCCAGCCTGGCGCCTGTTGATCCAAATTGCCGAGAAAGCCCAGATAGTCGGTATTCGTGCCGCAAACGCGACCGTTCCTGGCGACCAGGGTATTGACCGCGCCGATACGCCGAGCCAACGGATCAACTTCATCGCAGAGTGCGAAAACGGCTTCCTTGTGAGGGATAGTGACGTTGCCGCCGGCAAAGGTGCCAGCCCGAAGCTGCGCCACGAATTCGGACAGCGCGTCCGGCGCTACATCGATGGCTTCGTAGCTGCCATCGATCCCATAGGCCTTGAGCCAGGTGCCATGGATGAGCGGCGAGCGGGAATGGGCGATCGGATGGCCGATAACGAAAGCCTTGATCACCGTTCGGCCCCCTTGAGATATTGCGGTGCATGGGTGCGCAACGCGGCGAGCAGCGGCAGCAGTGGCAAGCCCAATATGGTGAAATAGTCCCCCGAGATCGATTCGAAGAGTCGCACTGACGGCCCCTCCAGCCGATAGCCACCGACCGAGGAGAGAACGTCCTCGCCTTCAAGCGCCAGAACTTCCTCGCGCTCTGCATCCGAGAAATCACGCATGGTTAGTTCGGCACTCTGAACGTGTTCCCAAAGCACTTTTTCGCCACGGACCAGTGCCACGCCGGCATGAAGACGATGCGTCTTACCCTTGAGGTGGCTGAGTTGTTCGGCCGCTGCTTCCATCGTGTCGGGCTTGTGCAGCAGCGTTTCACCTAAAGCCAGGGTCTGGTCGGCGCCGATGATGATCGAACCGGGCGACTGGTTGGCGACGGCTAGTGCCTTGGCACGAGCGAGCAGCAGCGCAACGCTTTCCGCGTCGGCGCCATTCGCAACCGCCTCAGATTCGAGACGACGTTCATCGATCAGGGCAGGACGGGCATCGAAGGCAACGCGGGCCCCGGAAAGCAGGGCTTTTCGGGCGGGTGACTGAGAGGCAAGGATCAGCATGGCTGAGAGCTTTTCCACACTGTTCTCAGTGCCACAAGCAGCAAGCGGTGAAAATGACTCATCATTTCGGGTGAGAGCCGTTTTTATCCACCTCGTCCCCAAATTCGTCCCCAGATGACCCCCGTCCGGGAGCCTTCGGACCAAAACCGGTAAGAGTGTGGAAAATGAGTTTTGGCGATGGCAGAACGATTCACCGATTATCCCCAGGTCCGGATTCGTCGTCCAAGCGCCAGAACCCCGTTAATACTTCATTAACCCGGCCGGTTTGTACGGACTTTGCACCTTCTCCCAGGACGCTGTTAACACTTCGTTTACAAGTTTTCCTGCGCGCTTTCGTCACCGGACTTGCGGTTGTGGACGGGCGGGAATTGGGGTTAAACACCGCTATGATAATGAAGATACAAAAGAGAAGATTCTCTTCTTTGAAGGGAAGGGGTGTCTCCCCTTGAGTACAGCTCTCAACGGCAAGCCGCTTTTGAAGACGGTGCTCGGCGAGCGCCAGGACCGCCCTCCCGTCTGGATCATGCGCCAAGCCGGACGCTATCTTCCCGAGTACCGGGAGACGCGGGCAAAGGCCTCGACCTTCCTCGATCTTTGCTACAATCCGAAACTGGCAACGGAAGTGACGCTTCAGCCGCTTCGTCGCTTCGATCTTGATGCAGCGATCCTGTTTTCCGATATCCTGGTCATCCCTGATGCCCTTGGTCAGAAAGTGGGCTTTGAAACGGGCGAAGGCCCGCGGCTCGATCCTTTGGGTGTTGAGGGCATCAGTACCTTGAAGCCCGAAGGCGTGGTAGCGGCCTTGGCGCCGGTGCTTGAGACCGTTTCGGACGTCAAGGCAGAATTGGCGCCTGAAAAGACGCTTATTGGCTTCTGCGGGTCTCCCTGGACCGTGGCGACCTACATGATCGGCGGCCGCGGCACGACAGATCAGGCACCTGCGCGCCTCTTCGCCCTGAGGCACCCGGACGCTTTCAAGGCCCTCATGGATGTGCTGGTCGAAGCCTCGATCGATTATCTCGTGGCCCAGTTCCGTGCCGGCGCCGACGTCGTGCAGCTCTTCGAAAGCTGGGCACTCAACCTTGATGAAGCGGCTTTCCGTTCTCAGGTGATCGAGCCGAACGCGCGTATCGTGGCCGGCGTGCGTACGCAGGTTCCCGACGCACCCATCATAGGCTTCCCCCGCGGCGCGGCCGGCATGATCGCCGCCTATGCCGAGGCGACCCAAGTGAATGCCATCGGCCTTGACTATTCGATGCCGACAGGCTTTGCCGACTCCGTCTTGCCCAGGACGCTTGGCGTGCAGGGCAATCTCGATCCGCTGCGCCTCGTTGCCGGCGGCGAACAGATGGAAATCCGGACGCGGGAGATCATCGCCGGCTTTGCCGGGCGTCCCCATATCTTCAATCTGGGTCATGGCATCGTGCCGGAAACGCCGATCGACCATGTCGCCCGCCTCATCGACATCGTGAAAGGTCGCTAAGCCATGGAATGGGTCAAGGCGTTGCACGTGATCTCGGTCATCGCCTGGATGGCCGGCTCGCTCTATCTGCCCAGGCTTTTCGTCTACCACTCGGTAGCCGAAAAGGGCTCGGTCCAGTCCGAAACCTTCAAGGTCATGGAGCGCCGCCTCTATCGCGGCATCATGACCCCAGCTATGATCGCCAGCTGGATCTTCGGCCTCATCATGGTCTTCAACGGCATGGTGGATTGGTCGTCTGGCTGGCCCTGGGTAAAGGCCGTCTTCGTGATTGCGCTTTCTGGCTATCACGGCTGGATGGGCGGTTTTCTGCGAGCCTTCCGTGAGGACCGCAACGTCAAGCCGCAGAAATTCTTCCGGATGATCAACGAAGTGCCCACGCTTCTGATGATTGTCATCGTCATTATGGTTATCGTAAAGCCCTTCTGATCGAAGGGCTTTTCGCCTTCCTGTTTCACGTGAATCCCGGCGGCGTTCGCAAAAGCCTTGAATCTGACAAGGCTTTTCGCTAACTAAATGCCACTCACCCACTGAGTCCGGCCCGAGCCTGGCCGCCGCCGCGGTGTTTCCCCTCCTTAAAAAAAATCCCACCGACTGTCCCATAGGGTCATCCCGTATGCAGAATCTCAAGCTCAGCGAGCTTAAGGCCAAGTCCCCGGCAGAATTGCTTGCATTCGCCGAGGAGCATGAGGTCGAGAACGCCTCGACCATGCGCAAGCAAGAATTGATGTTCGCCATTCTCAAGGAATTGGCGGCCAAGGAAGTAGATATCACCGGCGAAGGCGTGGTCGAAGTCCTTCCCGATGGCTTTGGTTTTCTTCGCTCCCCCGACGCGAACTACCTTCCCGGTCCTGACGACATTTATGTAAGCCCCTCCCAGATCCGGCGCTTTTCCTTGCGCACCGGTGATACGGTCGAGGGCCAGATCCGATCCCCCAAGGAAGGCGAGCGCTATTTCGCGCTGCTCAAGGTCAACACCATCAATTTCGAGGACCCCGAGAAGGTCCGCCACAAGATCAATTTCGACAACCTGACGCCGCTCTATCCCGACGAGCGCCTGCGTATGGAGCTGCCCGATCCGACCATCAAGGATCGTTCGGCTCGTGTGCTCGATCTGGTCGCCCCGCTCGGAAAGGGTCAGCGCGCGCTCATCGTTGCGCCGCCGCGTACCGGTAAGACTGTGCTGTTGCAGAATATCGCACAGTCGATCGCGACCAATCACCCCGAGTGCTATCTCATCGTCCTCCTCATCGACGAGCGTCCCGAAGAAGTGACGGACATGCAGCGTTCGGTGAAGGGCGAGGTGATTTCCTCCACATTCGACGAACCCGCCAGCCGCCACGTCCAGGTCGCCGAAATGGTGATCGAGAAGGCCAAGCGCCTGGTCGAGCACAAGCGCGACGTGGTCATCCTCCTCGATTCCATCACGCGCCTCGGTCGTGCGTACAACACCGTGGTGCCAAGCTCGGGCAAGGTGCTGACAGGTGGCGTGGACGCGAACGCCCTGCAGCGTCCGAAGCGTTTCTTCGGCGCCGCGCGTAACATCGAAGACGGTGGTTCGCTGACCATTATCTCCACCGCGCTGATCGATACCGGCAGCCGCATGGACGAAGTGATCTTCGAAGAGTTCAAGGGCACCGGTAACTCGGAAATCATCCTGGATCGCAAGGTCGCCGACAAGCGCGTCTTCCCGGCGCTCGACATCACCAAGTCGGGTACCCGTAAGGAAGAATTGCTGGTTGAGCCCGATATCCTCAAGAAGATGTACGTGCTCCGCCGCATCCTGACGCCCATGGGCACGATCGATGCGATGGAATTCCTGATGGACAAGATTCGCCAGACCAAGACCAACGGCGAATTCTTCGAGTCCATGAACACCTAAGAGGCTCTTTCGCCCATGCGTGAAGGCGATACCATTGTCGCCCTCTCGACGGGCAGCCTGCCTTCGGGCGTTGCGGTCATCCGCCTTTCCGGCCCCGCAACGCCCGAAATCGTCCAGCAACTGCGCGGTGTGCTGCCTAAACCTCGCTTTCTTCACCTCACCGAGTTCAGGTTCAAGGACGAAGTCCTTGATTCTGGCCTTTTGGTCTTTTTCCCTGCTCCCCATAGCTTTACTGGCGAAGACTGCGCCGAGTTCCAGGTGCACGGTTCTCCCGCCGGAGTTCGTGCCATACTGCGGGCCCTCACCGACATCGAAGGCGTTCGTCTCGCCGAAGCCGGCGAGTTTACCCGCCGTGCCTTCGAAAATGGCAAGCTGGACCTCACCGAAGTCGAGGGTTTGGGTGATCTACTTGAAGCCGAAACCGAAAGTCAGCGCCGCCAGGCCGTCGCCCGTGCCGCTGGCGGGCTTTCCGATAAGCTCGGAACCTGGCGAGAAACTCTGCTCGATCTGCGCGCCGAAATTGAAGCGCGCCTCGACTTTTCCGACGAGGGCGATGTTTCGGACGACCTGCCCCCCGATTTTTCGATGTCGCTTCAGGCGCTCAAGGGCGAACTTGAGGCCGCATTGGAAAGCGTTAGTCGCGGACGGATCGTTCGTGAGGGCGTCCGCGTAGCGCTGGCGGGCGCGCCGAATGCCGGAAAATCCAGTCTTCTCAACGCGCTGGCAAAATCTGAACTCGCCATTGTCACCGACGAACCAGGGACGACCCGAGATGTACGGGACGTGGCCATCGACCTTGGCGGCCAACTCGTCGTTATCGTCGACATGGCGGGTCTGCGGGAGACGGACAGCAAGGCCGAGGCGGAAGGCGTGCGTCGCGCCCGGGCGGAGCTCGAAGTTGCCGACCTCGTGTTGTGGCTTCAGGCGCCGGACGGCGCCGCGATCGATTTCCCAGCTACCTCAGCACCGATCTGGCGGGTGGCGACCAAAGCTGATCTGGCCCCCGGAATCGGGGACCTTTCGATCTCGACCCGAACCGGTGACGGTCTCGATACGCTTACAGCTCGACTTTTGGCCTTTGCCCAGGACCTGGCTGGCCACGGCGAGCCCTCTCTCGTCAGTCGCGAGCGCGATCGACTAGGGCTGAGCGCTGCATTGTCCGAGGTGAGCGCCGCCAGCACGCGCCTTGACGCTTCGGAGATTACGGCCGAGCACCTCCGGCTTGCAGGCGTGGCTCTTGAGCGGTTACTCGGTAGGATCGATACGGAAATGGTGCTGGACCGGCTGTTTTCGGCCTTCTGTATCGGGAAATGATTCACGTGAAACAATCGCGGTCACATGCCTGTGGTCGCGCTGGCATTGATTCACGTGAAACAATGCCCTAAACCGCCGGCTTCCGGAGAAGATCATGAGTGACTACGGCGTCATCGTTGTGGGGGGTGGACACGCTGGCTGCGAGGCTGCGGCCGCGGCGGCGCGTCTGGGTGTTCCCACTGCGCTCATCACCCACAAGTTTGCCACTATCGGCGAGATGAGCTGCAACCCCGCCATCGGTGGTCTGGGCAAGGGACACCTCGTCCGCGAAATTGATGCTCTCGATGGCCTCATGGGTCGCGTTGCTGACCTCGCCGGAATCCAGTTTCGTGTTCTCAACCGTCGCAAGGGACCTGCCGTTCGCGGTCCGCGCGCCCAGGCTGACCGCAGGCTCTATCGCGAGGCCATGCAGGCGGCGATTTCCGCCCAGGCCGATCTTGAAGTGATCGAAGGCGAAGTCGATGATCTCATCGTTGCTAACGGCACGGTTACCGGCGTCAAGCTTCTTGACGGCCGGACCTTCTCCACAAAAGCCGTCGTTCTCACCACCGGTACGTTCCTACGAGGCCTTATCCATCGTGGTGAGGAAACCACGCCTGCAGGCCGACTCGGCGAAAAGCCGGTGCTTGGTCTCTCGACCCGTCTCGAAGCTCTCGGTCTACGGCTTGGACGTCTCAAGACCGGAACGCCGGCACGTCTCGATGGCCGCTCGATCGACTTTACGATCCTCGAGGAGCAGCAGGGTGATGACCCGCCGGAAGCCTTCTCGGCGCTGACGCGCGCCATCACGACGCCGCAGGTTTCGTGCTTCATCACCCGCACCACCGAGGAAACGCATCGGATTATCGCTGACAATATCCATCGTTCGGCTATGTATTCGGGTCGCATCCAGAGTCGCGGCCCCCGTTATTGCCCGTCGATCGAAGACAAAATCGTCCGCTTCGCCGATCGCGGCAGCCACCAGATCTTCCTCGAACCGGAAGGCCTCGACGATCCCACGATCTATCCGAACGGCCTTTCGACGTCGTTGCCGGCCGACGTGCAAGAAGCCTTCCTGCGCTCAATGCCGGGTCTTGAGAACGTGGTCATCTTCCGTCCGGGTTATGCCATCGAATATGACCATGTCGATCCACGCGAGTTGAAGGCGACGCTCGAGCTCAAGCGTCTGCCCGGTCTTTACCTAGCCGGCCAGATCAACGGCACGACTGGCTACGAGGAAGCCGGCGCCCAAGGCCTGCTGGCCGGCGCCAATGCCGGACTCTCCGCCAAGGGCGTCGCACAAATCGTGCTGTCACGCACGGAAAGCTATCTTGGCGTGATGGTGGACGATCTCGTCACGCGCGGCGTCAGCGAACCCTACCGGATGTTTACCTCGCGCGCGGAGTTCCGTCTGCACCTGCGTTCTGACAATGCAGATCAGAGGCTCACGGAGCTTGGCATGGAAACTGGTCTGGTAGGCGAAGAGCGCGCAAGTGCTTATCAGGCCAAGAGAAATCAACTCGTCAAGGGTCTTGACCTCCTGAGATCGTTGTCGGCTACGCCGACCGAAGCTCGCAAGGCAGGCTTTGCGGTCAATGCCGACGGCAAGGCTCGCAGCGCCTTCGATCTACTGTCCTATCCCGACGTCGAGATCGCCGACATTGCCCGGGCCTGGCCGCAAATCGCCGCGCTGCCGGCCCCAATCCTGGAGCAATTGTCGATCGATGCGCAGTACGCTGTGTATCTCGATCGACAGCGCGCCGATATCGAAGCGGTGAAGCGCGATGAGAGCCGGGCTATCCCGGACTGGGTGGATTATCATTCCATTCCCGGCCTCTCGATGGAGCTGCGGCAGAAGTTCGCCACGCATCGGCCATCGACCATTGCGCAAGCACAGGCCATCGATGGGGTCACCCCCGCTGCAATCACTCTCCTGCTGTCGGTGATTCGCCGCGGCGGCATGGCGAAGGCCAGCTGATGACGTCGCCGGAAGCAGTAGCGGCGGTTAAGCCTTATGCAGATCTCCTGACTCGCGACGTGGAATCCGTTGCCAAAGACCTGGAATCCTATGCTGATCTGCTGAGGAAATGGCAGAGGATTCAGAATCTTGTTTCACGTGAAACATTGACCGAACTTTGGAGCCGCCACATGGCGGACAGCCTGCAGGCTCTGACCAAGATCGCTGAGAAGGATTCAAAATTCATCGACTTGGGTAGCGGCGGAGGCTTTCCCGCAGTCCCTCTGGCGACAGCTCTCAAGGGTAGGGTCCGCTACCTCCTGGTTGAGCCCACGCAGAGAAAGGTCAGCTTTCTCAGGACGGTAGCTCGTGAGCTTGGGCTGGACGCCAAGGTGGAATCCCGGAGAATCGAGCAAATTGATCCACGTGAAACATTTGTTCCGGATGTTATCACGTCCCGTGCTCTCGCCAATCTCGAGGCCCTCTGCGGCTTGATGCTGCCCTTCTTTGGCCCGAATACGCGCGCCATCCTGCACAAGGGCAGGGAACATGTTGAAGAGATCGAACAAGCCAGTACCCGCTACGCCTTTAACGTGTTAGTAACCAGGAGCGATACCGATCCGAACGGTGTCTTGCTTGAGCTCAGCAATTTGAGCCGAAAAGACAGATAGTTAGCGGCAATTATCCTGGAGGGCGCCTTGGCTCCCCGCATTTTGACACTCGCCAACCAAAAGGGTGGCGTCGGCAAAACCACCACCGCGATTAACCTGGCAACCGCATTGGCCGCCGTCGGCGAGCGCGTGCTGATCATCGACCTAGACCCGCAGGGCAATGCCTCGACGGGCCTTGGCATTGACCGCGCTAATCGCGAGATTTCGAGCTACGATCTGCTGGTCGGCGAGGCGCGCATTGCCGAGGCCTCGGTGATGACCAGCGTTCCCAACGTCGCCATCGTACCCTCGACGCTCGATCTGCTCGGCGTCGAGTTGACCATAGCCGCGCATGCGGACCGCGCCTTCCGGCTGCGCGACGCGTTCAAGGCAATCAACGAACTCACTATCGACGGCAGACCGGTCAGCTATGTTCTGATCGATTGCCCGCCCTCGCTCAACCTTCTCACGATCAATGCACTCGTAGCGGCCGACGCCGTGCTTGTGCCGCTGCAGTGCGAGTTCTTCGCGCTCGAGGGCCTTAGCCAGTTACTGCAGACGATCGAGCAGATTCGCTCGACTCTCAATCCGCGCCTCTCCATCCAGGGTGTGGTGATGACCATGTTCGATCGCCGCAACAACCTGTCGGAGCAGGTGCTTGCCGACGTTCGGCAGGAAATGGGCGAACTGGTCTATGATACGGTCATCCCGCGTAATGTGCGGCTTTCGGAGGCACCATCCTATGGCAAGCCGGCGCTGCTCTACGATCTCAAATGCGCCGGCAGCCAAGCGTATCTGCGCCTCGCCACTGAAGTGATCCGCCGGGAACGGCGTCTCGCAGCCGCCTAACGACAGGAGTCTTTTGGGATCATGAACGACAAACCCTCCCGTCTCGGCCGCGGCCTGGCAGCGCTTATCGGCGACATGGCGACCCTTGAGGGCGCCCGAGTCGCTGAATCCTCAACCGGCGGCAAGCGCCTGCCGGTGGAATTTCTCGTCGCCAACCGTGCCAATCCGCGCCGCGACTTCGATCCGGACCAGCTCGAGGACCTGACGAATTCCATCCGCGAAAAAGGCGTGATGCAGCCGCTACTGGTGCGTCCGACCAATGATCCGAACATTTTCGAGATCATCGCCGGCGAGCGCCGCTGGCGCGCTTCCCAGAAGGCCGGGCTGCATGATGTCCCCGTTATCATCCGCGATGTCGACGACAAGGAAGCGCTCGAACTCGCCATCATCGAGAACGTTCAGCGCGCCGATCTCAGTCCGCTTGAAGAAGCCATGGGCTATGGCCAGCTGATGGATCAGTTCGGCTATACCCAGCAGGATCTGGCGCAGGTTATCGGCAAGAGCCGTTCGCACGTTGCCAATACGCTGCGCCTGCTGCGCCTACCAGATGACGTGCGCGATATGCTTGCCCGCGGTGAACTCACCGCCGGCCATGCTCGCACGCTGATCACTGCCGAAGATCCTGCCTCCCTTGCGCGCCAGATTGTTGGTGGCGGATTGTCGGTGCGCGAAGCCGAAGCCCTCAGCCAACGTGACGCCGTGCAGCCGCGCAAGCGGCAGGCATCGTCACCGGCCGAGAAGGATGCGGATACGCGCGCGATCGAGAAACAGCTTTCCGATCAGTTGGGATTGGCGGTTACGATCAACCACTCGCCGACTGGCGGAAAGCTTGAGATTCGCTACCGCACACTTGAGCAGCTCGATTCTATCTGCTCACGGCTCAGCATACGGGAATCGTTCTGATTTCAGGGACTTAAGCGCTAGTTTCACGTGAAACGTGGGCTACAAGGCTCGCGTTTCTTGTTAGCTAACGGTCAGCGGCGACCATGCATAGTGCTAGCATCGTCCGTCGAAAAAGCGTTTCGGCCAGACCGGATTTGCGTCGGCTTTCGCCGGTCATGACCTGTAGGCGCTCGCAGGCATTGGCCAGGGCCGTATCGTTCCAGAGTCTTACTTGTTGCTCGATCGCTGCGCGGCGCGAGAAATGAGGCTTGGGTCTCGCATTGTCGAGTACATCGCGTACTGACCGACCGGTATCCACTTCAGCACGTAGTCGCCTGAGCATGTTAAAGTGAATGAGCGCCGTGGCGAGCAATCGCTGCGGATCAACCGCATTGCCGATTGCGCGGTTTATAGCGTCCTCAAGTTTCTGGGCGTGACCGGTTCCGGCGGCGTCGGCGATCTGGTCGATGACGAGGGCGGCGTTGTCAGCGCAAAGGGTAATGACGTCCTCTTCGGTCAACACCTTGCTTTGCGCCGCATAAAGCACGAGCTTTTCCAGTTCGCGCCGTGTGATTTCACGGTCATTGCCCAGAACCTCGCGCAGCGTCGAAATCGCGTCGTTGTCCGCGCGGATGCCGTTCTTTGAGAAGGTATCTCGGATGAGTACTGCTATCGTTTCATCGCTATCGGCGTAGCAGGGTAACGAACGGCCGAACTTGGCGGCATCAACCAAAGCGCGTAGCGCGTCCTTCGGCGTGAGATTGCCAGCTTCGAGAATGACGATGGCGCCTTGCGGATCATCGCGGATCTCGGTCAGGGTCATGACCAGCGACTTACCGGCCCCGCGTACGCGAATGATGCGCTTGTCGCCGAAAAGCGAGGGAGTGCGCGCCTCGATAGCCAGGCGCGAAGGATCGGCATCGAGTTCGCTGCCTTCAAAGGTCACGACCTCGGTGCCCTGGCCCTTCTCGCCTGAAAAGTAGCGTACAAGCGTTTGCGCCGTTTCGCGCACAAGACCCGTATCCGGCCCATAGGCCAAAAATATCCCTTCGGTGAGGTCAGGGCGGCTGAGGAAGCGGGCAACTTCGTGCGCCTTTAGGGCGGTCATTTAAGCGCAGGGACGAGCATCGGGCCTTTGTAGCCGGCAAGAATGGCGAGGCGTAGGCTTTCGGCGACATCGCGTGCCGCCTGTTCGGAAGCTGAACGGAAGGCTTCGGTATCCGCAAAGACCTGGCCGTTGGTCTGGTAGCCTGTGCTGGCCGAACGCGTGGCGCTGAAGAGCTTTTTTCCGCTGGCATCGGTGATCGTCACGGTGCCGTTGACTATCGCCTCGTAATTGGTCAC
This sequence comes from Paradevosia shaoguanensis, assembly GCF_016801025.1. Classification (GTDB taxonomy): domain Bacteria; phylum Pseudomonadota; class Alphaproteobacteria; order Rhizobiales; family Devosiaceae; genus Paradevosia; species Paradevosia shaoguanensis. The sequence goes on from NZ_CP068983.1 coordinate 1,856,715, forward strand.
CGGATTGACCGTTGCCGAACGTGTCAGCCCTCGACTGCTGGCGCCAATGCTTACGGTTAGCGTCGGGGAATCCGGCGTGCCGCCGGGGAAGCGAAGCGCCAGTTCCTGGTAGGCGATCTGGTCGAGCCGACTGACTGGTTTAGTGAAGTTGAAGGCATATTTCGCCTCCGCCATCGCCACGTCCGAATAGACCGGTGCGAAGGACGTGCAGCCCGCAAGCGCCAAGGCCGGCACCAGAAACGCCAGCGATATCAATACGTTGCGGGCGGCGCGCTTAGATGACCACATTGACGATCCGATCGGGCACGATGATGAGCTTCTTGGGCGCATTGCCCTCCAGCATGCGGGCAATCGGCTCCAGTGACAAGACGGCCGCTTCCACTGTTTCACGGGAAGCACCCTTGGCCAGCGTCAGCTCGGCGCGGCGCTTGCCGTTGACCTGCACGGCGATCACCACCTCGTCGTCGACGAGGAAGCGATCTTCATAGGCGGGCCAGGGCGCGTCGCAGGCGAGGCCCTGCTTGCCCAGTTCGGCCCAGCAGGTTTCCGACAGGTGCGGCATCATCGGGGCGATCATCAGCACCAGGCGTTCGACGCCTTCCGAAAGCGCCGCGGACTGGGCAGCGCTGGCCTTTTCGCCATTGGCCTGCACGAACTTGGCGAGGGCATTGGTGAGCTCATAGATCTGGGCCACGGCGCGGTTGAAGCGCAGGCCCTCGATGGCGTCGCCGATTTCCTTGGTGGCGCGATGCGTGGCCTTGCGCAGGGCGCTGACGCCCTCGTCGCTGTCGCCGGCCGCGCCCTTGGCGAGCAGCGCCACGGTGTCGGTCACCAGCTTCCAGACGCGCTGCTGGAAGCGGCCGGCGCCTTCGATACCGGCCTCCGTCCACTGCACGTCGCGTTCGGGCGGGGAATCCGAGAGCATGAACCAGCGGGCAGTGTCGGCGCCATAGGTCGCCACGATCTCGTCGGGATCGATGACGTTCTTCTTGGATTTGCTCATCTTCTCGATCGAGCCGATGTTCAGATCCTCGCCGGTACCGACGCGCTTGGCGCTGCGGATATCGCCCGCGGCCTCGAGAATGACCTCGGAGGGCAGCACCCATTCGCCCGTCTTGGTCTTATAGGTCTCGTGGGTCACCATGCCTTGGGTGAAGAGCCCCTTGAAGGGCTCATCGATGCCAATGACATGGCCGGTGGCCTTCATGGCGCGCATGAAGAAGCGCGAATAGAGCAGGTGCAGGATGGCATGCTCGATGCCGCCGATATACTGGTCCACCGGCAGCCAGGCGCTGGCGACGGCCGGCTCGGTCGGCGTCGCCGCCCTGGGCGAAGTGAAGCGGGCGTAATACCAGGAGGAATCGACGAACGTATCCATCGTGTCCGTCTCGCGCCGCGCTTCCCCACCGCATTGCGGGCAGGTGACGTGCTTCCAGCTCGGATGATGGTCGAGCGGGTTGCCGGGCTTGTCGAAAGTCACGTCTTCGGGCAGGCGAACCGGCAGATCCTTCTTGGGCACGGGAATGGTGCCGCAGACCTCGCAATGGACCACGGGAATCGGGCAGCCCCAATAGCGCTGGCGGGAAATGCCCCAGTCGCGCAGGCGATAGTTGGTTTCCACCACGCCCTGCGGGCGGCCGTCGATGCTGCGCTCGCCGAAATAGGCGGCGATGCGCTTCTTTGCCTCGTCCACCGCCAGCCCGTCGAGGAACTGGCTGTGATAGATGGCGCCCGGGCCGGTATAAGCCTCGTCGGCCACGGCGAAGCTTGCTGGGTCGGCGTCGGGCGGCAGCACGACGGGGATCACCGGCAGGTCGTATTTACGGGCGAAGTCGAGGTCGCGCTGGTCATGGGCCGGGCAGCCGAAAATGGCGCCGGTGCCGTAGTCCATCAGCACGAAATTGGCGACATAGACCGGCAGCGTCTGCTCTTCCAGCACCGGATGCTTTACGCGCAGGCCGGTGAAGTAGCCCTTTTTCTCGGCCTTCTCGATGGTTTCGGTTGCCGTGCCCAGGCGGTGGCATTCCTCGACGAAGGCAGCGAGCTCGGCATTGCCGGCGGCGAGGGCCGTCGTCAGCTTATGGTCGGCCGAGAGCGCCACGAACGAGGCGCCGAAAATGGTGTCGGGGCGCGTGGTGAAGACTTCCACGCTCGTCGCGTGCTCGCGGCCTTCCGCCACGTCGAACAGCAGGCGCAACCCTTCCGACTTGCCGATCCAGTTGCGCTGCATGGTGCGCACCTTTTCGGGCCATTCCTCGAGCGTATCGATGGCCGAAAGCAGTTCCTCGGAAAAATCCGAAATTTTCAGGAACCACTGCGTCAGTTCGCGCTGTTCGACCAGGGCGCCCGAGCGCCAGCCGCGCCCGTCGATCACCTGTTCGTTGGCGAGCACTGTATGGTCCACCGGGTCCCAGTTGACCTTCGACTTCTTGCGCGACACCAGGCCCGCTTCGAGGAAATCGATGAACATGGCCTGCTGGTGCTGGTAATATTCGGGATCGCAGGTGGCGATCTCGCGGCTCCAGTCCAGCGACAGACCCATGGACTTCAGCTGGTCGCGCATGGTGGCGATGTTCTGGTAGGTCCAGGCGCCCGGCGCGACCTTGCGCTCGATGGCGGCATTTTCCGCCGGCAGGCCGAAGGCGTCCCAGCCCATGGGGTGCAGCACGTTCTTGCCGCGGGCGCGCTGGTAACGGGCCACGACGTCGCCCATCGAATAATTGCGCACATGGCCCATATGGATGCGGCCGGACGGATACGGGAACATTTCGAGGACGTAGTAGCGCTCGCGCGGATCGTCGTTGGCGACCTCGAAGGATTTCCGGTCCTGCCAGACCTTTTGCCAATGGGGTTCTTTTTCGCGCGGATTATAGCGTTCGACGCTCACTTCGAATCGTCCTGGAAGAAAGGCAGTTTGCTGCCGATTATGTTGCGTTGTCGGGGGATTTTGGCTACCGGACCATCACCAGAAAAGCCCGGCGCGGTCAACCTATACAAGGCGATTTCGAATGATGGAGACGGCGGAAACACGGTTGGCCGAGATCGAGGGCCGCATTGCGCGCGCCCACAAGCGGTTCGGGGCGCCGCCCGAGGCGGTGACGCTGGTTGCCGTTTCCAAGACTTTTGACGCCGAAGAGATCGAGCCCTTCCTCGCCGCCGGCCAGCGCGTCTTTGGAGAGAACCGCGTGCAGGAGGCGCAGGGCAAGTGGCCGGCCTTGCGCGAGACGTATTCCGATATTCAGCTTCATCTTATCGGCCCGCTGCAGACCAACAAGGCGCGCGATGCGGTGGCGCTGTTCGATGTCATCGAGACAGTCGATCGCGAAAAGCTTGCGGCGGTGCTGCGTGAGGAGATGACGCGGGCAGGGCGCGATTTGCCCTGTCTCGTCCAGGTCAATATCGGGGGCGAGCCGCAGAAGGCGGGAATTCCGCCTGACGAGGCGGTGGCGTTTGCCCGACGCTGCATCGATGTGCACCAGCTCGATATCCGGGGCTTCATGTGCATCCCGCCGGCGGACGAACCGCCCGGACCGTTCTTCGCGCACCTGGCCACGCTCGGTCGCGAAGTAGGTTTGCCGTGGCTCTCGATGGGCATGAGCGCCGATTTCGAAACCGCGATCGCCATGGGAGCCACTCACGTGCGGGTGGGCTCCGCGCTTTTCGGCCATCGCGGCTGATTCACCCGCCCTTGGAAGGAATTAGCGGGCCTCTGCAACCTTGCAAGGGCGAGCGCCGTTCCTATCTCATAACGGGCTTGTGATTGGCACAAGTCCCGACCGCACCTACATTTGATTGGCGAGCCGGGGGGCCTGCCCTGAGGGAATTGCCTAGATGAACAAGCGCCGAATCCTTTTGGTTGATGACGACGCAGACCTGCGCAAGACGCTGGTCGAGCAACTTGCGCAATATCGCGAGTTCGACATAACGGAAGCCGGTTCCGCCAACGACGCTCTCAAGGCGGTGCGCGACGCTCATGTGGATCTCATGGTGCTCGATGTCGGCCTGCCGGATATGGATGGCCGCGAGGCCGTGAAAATCCTGCGCCGCGAAGGCTTCAAAGGCCCGATCCTGATGCTGACGGGCCACGACACCGATGCCGACGAAATCCTGGGGCTTGAATCGGGCGCCAATGACTACATCACCAAGCCATTCCGCTTTTCGGTGCTGCTCGCGCGTATCCGCGCGGCGCTGCGCCAGCACGACCAGAGTGAGGACGTAGTGTTCACCATCGGCCAGTACAGCTTCCAGCCGGCGGCCAAGCTCCTGGAATCGGCCGACGGCGGCAAGGTGAGGCTCACCGACAAGGAAACCTCGATTCTTAAATATCTCTATCGCCAGGGCCCCAAGACCATCACGCGCGATGTGCTGCTCAAGGAAGTCTGGGGGTATAATAACCGCGTCACCACCCACACGCTCGAGACGCATATCTACCGGCTGCGCCAGAAGATCGAGCGCGATCCCTCCAATGCGCGCCTCCTCGTGACTGAAGAGGGTGGCTATCGCCTCGTCCCCTGATAACGTCCGCCGCGAAACCCTCGCGGCGGAAAACCGCTATCTATAGAGTTTGCGAACGGAAAATCGCTCTCTATAAAGCGTTAGGAGCGCATTCGGGCCATCAAGGCCGCTAGGCGGCATGTGTGCTCTGGCGAGGACTGGGGCACTATGCAACTGGACGACGCGGCGACAATCCTGGCGCACGCTGAATTCTTCGAGATCTGCGACCACGATCAAAGGCGTTTGCTCGCCTTTGCGAGCGAGCGTCGCCGTTTCGATGCCAACGCCGTGGTCTACAAGGCCGGCGATGTGCCCGACGGCGCCCATGTCCTCATCTCCGGCCGCCTGCGTTCCGCTTCGGAGGAGGGCGGCAAGCCGCACGATCTCTCCGGCGAAGGCACGCTGGTCGGCGCGATGGCGCTGGTTATCGCCAAGCCGCGCCCGGTGACGATTACGGCCCTCGTCGCGTCCGAAACGCTCTTCGTTCCGCGACATGCGTTTCTCAAGCTCGCCACGCAATATCCGGACCTTGCGGCACGCGCGGCCGATCATATCCGACGCGAGCTGACGGGATATCTGGGTGCGCTGGCGCCGCTCAAGGGGCGTATCCGCAAGGATCAGATCTGAGCGCGGTCGCGCTCTGTCAGCCGAACCGCACGATCACCGGCACGTGGTCCGATGGCTTGTCGCTCCAGCCGCGGGCGGGTCGTAGTATCTCGGCCCCGCTCGTATGGTTCGCGATATCGCGTGTCGACCAGATGTGGTCGAGCCGCCGGCCCTTGTCGGCATTGTTCCAATCGGGCGAGCGGTAGCTCCACCAGGAATAGAGCTTCTGGTCGAACGGAATGTGCTTGCGCACCAGGTCCACCCAGCCGTGGCCGCCTTCGAGCAGTGCTGTCAACGCTTCGGTCTCAACCGGAGTGTGGCTTACGACCTTGAGGAGTTGCTTATGGCTCCACACGTCGTTTTCATGCGGGGCGATGTTGAAATCGCCCGCAATGAGGTGGCCGCGTTCAAAGCTCGGATCGGAGAACCAGGTCTTGAGCTCGGAGAGGAAGCCCAGCTTGTGCTTGAACTTGGGATTAATCTCCGGATCCGGCTCATCGCCGCCTGCCGGAATGTAGAAATTGTGAAACTTGACTGCCCCCTGGCCGAAATCGAGCAGCGCCGAGACGTGCCGGCTGTCTGGAATCTCGCAGAAAACCTTGCTGGAAATATCCGTCAGTGGGAACCGCGAGACAATGGCGACGCCATGATAGCCCTTCTGGCCGTGCACCGCCTGATGCGGATAGCCGGCTTCGGCGAAGGCATTGGCTGGAAACTGGTCGTTGGTGCATTTGATCTCCTGCAGCATCAGCACATCAGGCTGATATTGCTTCAGGAAATCCAAAACGATCGGCAGGCGCAGGCGGACAGAATTGATGTTCCAGGTGGCGACGGAAACGGGCATTGATTAACTCGAGGGGTGATCTTGCGCCTTTATGGCGCAAGGCACGCGTCACGGCAAAAGGGGCTATTTCGGCTGGACAGCTTTGTAGGTCGGGTCGATGTAGAAATAGGATTTCGGAATCTGCACGTCCTTCTGGATGTCATAGAGCGAGAAGGTGAGCTCCGCGCCGCTCGGCTCGGTTAGCGTCCATTGTGCCAGGTCGAGTGTCTGCTTGTCGAAGATCAGCCCCACCTGCACCACGCCGATCGGGGTGTCATCCGAGATCGTTACTGCCATATAGGCGTCCGAGCTCGTCACATCCACGATATTGGCGGTCAGAAGGTCGATCTTGTCGCCCAGGAAATTGCGCAGCGGAATCCGGTCCTGCGGATAGGCGTACTGAGTCTGGTCCTTGCGGTTGATGACGTAGAAGCCGCGGCCGACTGAAATGATCTCTTCGCGCGAAGGCGGATTGTAGCGGAAGCGCACCTTGTTGGGACGCTCCAGGAAGAACGTGCCCTCGGTGCGACCACCCTGACTATCCACCTGCAAGAAGCGACCGGCCATGGTGCGGATGGCCGAATTATGTGCGCCGATCTGCTGGATGAGCTGGGTTTCTTCCGGGGTCAGCGCGCGATCGAGCGCCAAGGCCGGGAAGGTGGTGGCGAGCACGGCGCCCAGGCCAAGCAGAAGCACATTGCGACGAATCATCAAATCTCTCGTCCCTTTGGTTCGGGGTGGAAGCTTACCTAGAAACCAATTGCGGCAACAGGTGGTTGGTTCCGTTCACGGCCCGTTCATAGGATCGTCAGGTCCCTCGCCGCGGGTGCGCTTGCCGCGCGCGACTTCGGTCGCCAGAGCTTCCATGCGGTGAATCCAGAAGCCGCGAAAGTGAGAGAGCCAGGCATCGACTTCGGCGAGCGGCTTTGCGTCGATCGTGTAGATGCGGCGCGAGCCATCGATGCGGACATTGGCGAAGCCGGATTCCCGCAGCACTTTGAGGTGCTGCGAGACAGCGGCCTGGGTGATGCCGAATTCGGCCTGCACCACGGCGACGATCGCGCCAGAAGCATGCTCGCCATCGGCCAGTAACTCGAGGATACGGCGGCGAACCGGGTCGCCGAGAACGTCGAAAGCGTGCATCAACCTGCCTGGTCGGGTGGTGTCTCTCCCCGGTAGAACTGCCGCGTCCGCTCGGCGGCGGCAAGCGCCTTCTCCCGATCGGTGCCATAGGCGATGCTTGCAGCGCCCCAGTCGTCGCTCAACTTGCGCACGAAATCGGCCGCGTCCGGGGTTGCCGTCCAGGTGTCGTAGTCGTCGGGCAGCGGGTTGTTTGGCGCCTTGATATGCATGCCCAGACCCATGAAGCCCAGATCCCAACCGACGCCGGTTGCGCCGGGCCCGTACTGGTCCCAGAAACCCTTGTCGACGACGGCGCTGTGTTCAAGCGTCAGACTCGTGCCGCCTTGCGGGTCCGGCAGCAGGAACACGTCCACCCAGCTCGTCTGGCCGGCGAATTCCCAGGTCAAGGCAAGCTTTTCGGGAGGATCGCAGGCCGTGACCGTGCCGCCGGCATTGCCGTGCAATTGGTAGTGCCCGCCCAGGCGCAGGTCGCCCGAGATCGGCATGAACCAACGAGCGATGCGTTCCTTGCTGGTGAGGGCATCCCAGAGATCGTCGAGCGTCGTGGGGTAAGTGCGCGAAGCGATCACGACGACGACTTTCTGGCCGTCGCGCTCACGATCCTCGACGTGTCGCGCGGTGGCGCCGATGGCGTCAGAAGGGGATATTTTCATCGAAACGTCTCCTTGGCGATCAGATCACCAAGAGAAAGTGTTAGCTTATATAAGTCAAGCCTTAAATATTCAGTAGCTCTCGCCACCGCCTCCCGCGAGGATTTCGCGTTTGCCGGCGTGGTTGGCCTGGCTGATGACGCCTTCGCGCTCCATGCGCTCGATGAGGGTGGCCGCCTTGTTGTAGCCGATGGCTAGGCGCCGCTGGATGTAGGACGTCGAAGCCTTCTTGTCCTGGAGCACGATGTTGACGGCCTTGTCGTAGAGCTCGTCGCCCGAACCACCATATTCGTCCTCGACCATGGCTCCGCCGCTCTCTTCGTCCTCTTCCTCTACGATCGAGTCGAGATAGTCGGGCTGGCCCTGGGCCTTGAGGTGGTTGACGATCGATTCTACTTCCCCGTCCGAGACGAAGGGGCCGTGGAGGCGCTTTATGCGGCCGCCGCCTGCCATATAGAGCATGTCACCGTTGCCGAGCAGGGTTTCCGCGCCCTGTTCGCCCAGGATCGTGCGGCTATCGATCTTGGAGGTCACCTGGAAGGAGACGCGGGTCGGGAAGTTGGCTTTGATCGTGCCGGTGATGACGTCCACGGACGGGCGCTGGGTAGCGGTGATCATGTGGATGCCGGCAGCACGGGCCATCTGGGCCAGGCGCTGGATGGCGCCTTCGATGTCCTTGCCAGCCACCATCATCAGGTCGGCCATTTCGTCGACGATGATGACGATATAAGGCAAGGGTTCGAGATCGAACTGCTCGCTCTCAAAGATCGCCTCGCCGGTTTCGCGATCAAAGCCGGTCTGCACGGTGCGGGTAATGACCTCGCCCTTCTTCTGGGCCTCGCCGACGCGCTGGTTGAAGCCGTCGATATTGCGCACGCCGATCTTCGACATCTTGCGATAGCGGTCCTCCATCTCGCGGACGGCCCACTTGAGGGCGACCACGGCCTTGGAGGGATCGGTCACGACCGGCGTCAAGAGGTGCGGGATGCCGTCGTAGATCGAGAGTTCCAGCATCTTGGGATCGATCATGATCAGGCGGCACTGCTCGGGCGTCATCTGGTAGAGCAGCGATAGGATCATTGTATTGATGCCCACCGACTTGCCCGAGCCGGTGGTGCCGGCGATGAGCAAATGCGGCATGCGGGCGAGGTCGGCGATCACCGGCTCGCCACCGATGGTCTTGCCCAGGCAGATCGGTAGCTTGCCCTTCATCTTCTCGAAGTCGGCCGAGCCCAGCATTTCGCGAAGATAGACAGTTTCGCGGCTCTGGTTCGGCAGTTCGATACCAATGGCATTGCGACCGGGCACCACAGCGACGCGGGCCGAGATGGCGCTCATCGAGCGGGCGATGTCGTCGGCCAGCGAGATGACGCGGCTCGACTTGATGCCCGGAGCGGGTTCGAGTTCGTAAAGGGTCACGACCGGGCCGGGGCGGACATTGATGATGTCGCCCTTAACGCCGAAGTCTTCGAGCACGCCTTCTAGCTGACGCGCCATTTCCTCGAGGCGCTCGGGCGCGTGCTCGGGGCTGGGCCCCTTGTGCTTGGGCTCGGCCAGTAGCGAGAGCGCCGGCAGTTCAAATGCGAACGGATCATCGTCCAGCAGCGAGCCCTGGGCTTCGCGGGTGACACGAACGCCCTGCAAGGGGCGAGCGGCAGGCGCGGTTATCCGCGGGCTCGGCACAACCATGCGCTGCTCGGCCGCCGGCTGGGTCGGCCGCACCTGCGGAGCAGCCGGTGCATAGGGGGCCTCGTCGGGCTCGAACGGCATGTCGTCGTCGCCGTATTCCTCGGTCTCGGCGGGATAGTAATCCTCGATATCCTCGACCTGTGGCTCCTGCCGTACATAGGCGTGGGCCTGCGGTTGCTGCGCCTGCGGCTGGCCGCCCGTGGCAGTGTTGGCACGCGGATTGTAGTCGGAGCGCGCCTGGATTACGCGACGCTCAGCCACGTAGCCGCGCTCCTGCGGCGCTTCGGGGGTGGCTGCATTCGGCGAATCGACATCGAGCTGCGGCTCGACGTCGTGCCCACGCCACTGCGATTCCTCGGCCTCGCGCTTCTCGCGCGCCTGGCTTCGGGCGCGGCGGAAGGCGGTCTGCACCGAATAACCCATATGCACCAGGGCGCCGAGCGTGACGTCGAGAATGGGATTGCGTTCGGATTCGCCCTCATCGCTGTCCTCATCCTCGTCAGCAGATTCCGCGGCAGCCTTGCGACCCTGCGGCGCAGCCTTGCGCTCACTGGTCTTTCCGCCAACCAGACCGCCGACGGGCAGCGCCTTGAGGCCCAGCGCGATCCAAAGCAGGGCAAGGGCAGGAGAAACCAGGATGATCGAGAAGAGCGTCGGGGTGATGCCTGTGGGTGTGCCGCCACTCACCATGGTGGCAAGATTGAAGAAACCCGAGCCGATGAGGCCGCCAAGCCCGGTGGGCAGCGGCCAGGTTTCGGGCACGGCGATAAATGAGAAAACGCCGGTAACGAGGAGAGTTGCACCCAGCCAAGCGAGGAAGCGCAGGCCCATGCGGGTCGGTGCGCGACGGCGCACGAAATTCCAGCCCCAGAGCGCCAAAGGGATCAGCGCGGGGATGATGGCAAGGCCGAAGAGCTGGATCACGAGGTCGGCGATCACCGCTCCGGGGAAGCCCAGCCAGTTCGCTGCCGGCTTGGCCGTGGCGTAGGAAAGGCTCGGATCATCGACTGACCATGAGGCCATGGACACGATGATGATCGCGACCAGGGCCAGCAGCACGAAGCCGGCCAGGCGCACTGGAATGCGGATGGCCAGAACTGGCGCCGGTTGCGCGGTCGAAAAGTTCTCGATCATAGGGGTGGGGCGTGTCGGCATGAGCGGGTCTTTACTGATGACGCGGGCAGGCCTCGAGACGGCTTGCCCAAACTGCCGCGATGCTAATGCTCCATGGTTAATCCGACGCTAACCTTGTGAAACGGCCGCAAAAACAAGAAACCCGCCGGCTTGCCATGCCGGCGGGTCGAGTGTTTGCGCTCGTCTTGGTCCCGGGGTGCAGCCCATGTGGTTTGCGAGTGGGAAGCCTCTGTGGCGGACCAAGAGGACATGGGCTGCACGCCGTGACCAAGAGCGGGCGCGGTTTGGAAAGCCCGGCGTACCGGACCTTCCGGGTCGTGGAGCGGCGGGAAGAGGAGCCGCCGCTCCGGCTCTCGCGTCAGTTGTAGGCGCGCTCGCCGTGCGAGGTAAGGTCGAGACCGTCTGTCTCGGCCGATTCGGTGACACGCAGGCCCATGACGGCCTTGACGATGAGTAGGGCCACCAAGGCTACGACCGCAGACCAGACCACCGCGATGACCACGGCGGTAACCTGGGTCACGAGCTGCCCGGCGATCGAATAATCCGCACCACCGGGGCCGAAGCCGCCGAGCGAGGGGGCCGCGACGATGGCGGTACCGACGGCGCCTACGATGCCGCCGATGCCATGGATGCCGAAGACGTCGAGGCTATCGTCGTATTTGAGCCAGGGCTTGAGCGTCACCACGGCCCAGAGGCAGATGAGCGCAGCAACGGCACCGAGCACGATCGAGCCGAATGTGCCGGCAAAGCCGGCAGCCGGGGTGATGGCGACGAGGCCTGCCACGGCGCCCGATGCCGCACCAAGGAGCGAGGCATGGCCGCGGGTGAACTTTTCACCCAGGGCCCAGGCGAGCGCCGCGGCAGCCGGAGCGGTGATGGTGTTGAGAAATGCCTGGGCCGCGGTGCCGTTGGCGGCAAGGGCCGAACCGGCATTGAAGCCGAACCAGCCGACCCAGAGCAGGGAAGCGCCGATGAAGGTGAAGACCAGGTTGTGCGGGGCGATCGGTTCCTTGAGGAACCCCATACGCGGCCCGAGGATGATGGCGGCGACGAGCGCAGCCACGCCCGAGTTGATGTGCACCACCGTGCCACCGGCAAAGTCGAGTGCGCCCATGTTGAAGAGCAGGCCGCCGCCCGACCAAACCATGTGCGCGATCGGCAGGTAGGAGAAGGTGAACCAGACGGCCAGGAACAGCATAACCGCGCCGAACTTCATGCGCTCGGCAATGCCGCCAACGACCAGTGTGCAGGTAATTGCCGCGAAGGTGAGCTGGAAGACCACGAAGACCAGTTCCGGGATGGAGCCGGAAACGGCTTCCGGCGGTACGCCGTTGAGGAAGAACTTCGAGAAGTCGCCGATATAGCCGGCGAGGCCTCCTTCGGTGGGGCCGCCAAAGGCCAGCGAATAGCCATAGGCCACCCAGAGCAGGGCAATCATCGCGAAGCCGGCAAGGACCTGCATGAGAACCGAGAGTACGTTCTTGGCGCGCACGAGGCCGCCATAGAAGAGCGCCAGGCCCGGGATGATCATCAGGATGACGAGTACGGTCGAAACCAGCATCCAGGCGGTATGGCCCGAATCGATTGTCGGCACGGCTTCCGCCGGGGCCGCTGCATCTTGGGCGAGGGCGGGCAGGGCGGTTACGAGGGATGCGAGCGCCGCCGCTCCCATTATCTTTGACGTCTTAGTCGCTGTCATTATCGAGCCTCCAAAAGCGGCGGTTAGAGAGCGGAAGCGCCGGTCTCGCCGGTGCGAATGCGGGTGACTTGTTCGAGGTCCAGTACGAAGATCTTGCCGTCGCCGATGCGGCCGGTCTGGGCGGCTTCGCGAATGGCGGTGGTCACGGAGTCTGACTGGGCGTCCTCCACAGCGATCTCGATCTTGAGCTTGGGCAAGAAGTGCACGGCGTATTCGGTGCCGCGGTAGATTTCCGAATGACCTTTCTGCCGGCCATAGCCCTTCACCTCGGTCACGGTCATGCCATGCACGTCCAGCGAGTTGAGCGCCTGGCGAACCTCTTCGAGCCGCGACGGTTTTATGATTGCCACCACCAGTTTCATGGGAGCTCCTTTCGTGAGCCTCGCTTGGTCCTTCGATGTTCATTGCAGACTCAAATGCCGTGCCAGATTGACGTCAGGCCGCTCAGTAGATTGATTTCAAAGATGAATTGGCTTTGAGACGGGACTATTGTCCCGTTACGCGTCCCGCTCCCTTGCGCGTTCCTGCGCAAAATGCAGGCAAAAACAAAGTTGCTGCCAACAATTTATGCAGATGTGCTGTGCTTGCTCCGACTCCCCAAAGGGTGGAAAAGGGGCAAACGGCAGACGAGGCGGCGCCCATGCATAAGGATCACTATGACGTTCTGATCGTGGGCGCGGGTCCGGTGGGCCTGGCGCTGGCCCTGAGCCTTACCCGCTTCATGAGCGGAGTGCGGATCGGCATCCTCGATCGCCGACCCGTGAGCGTGCCTGTCGACAAGCGCGCCTCTGCCATCGCCGCCGGCGTGCGGCGGGTCCTCGAAACGCTCGGTCTCTGGGACAAGTTGGCGCCGGAAGCGCAGGCCGTCACGGAAATGCGCATTACGGATTCGGGGACGGGCGATATCGCTCGCCCGCTCTTCCTCGATTTCCACGGCGAGGTCGCTCCCGGCGAGCCCTTCGCCCACATGGTGCCCAACACCGTCATGGCCCGCGCCATGATCGAGGCGCTTGAGGGCAAGGTCGAGTATCTGGCGCCGGTCGAGGTCAAGGGATTTGTCGCCGAATCAGGGGGTGGGGCGCTTACGCTGGCCGACGGCCGCGTGTTGCGCGCGCCGTTGATCGTTGCGGCCGATGGCCAGAACTCGGCCTTGCGCGACATGGCCGGCATCAGCACGATCAGCCGCGATTACCAGCAGTCGGGCATCGTCACGACTATCGGCCACGAACTGGACCACGAGGGCGCCGCATATGAGCATTTCCGTCCGTCCGGCCCCTTCGCCAGCCTGCCGCTACCCGGCCGGCGCTCCTCGTTGGTCTGGACCGAACGCCCGGAAGACGCGGCGCGTTACCAATCGATGCCGGCCGACGAGGTAGCCCTCCGGATCGAGGAAGTCATGGGGTCGACCCTCGGCAAAGTGACACTCGAGGAAAAACTCCAGGTCTTCCCGCTGCGTCTCAAGATCGCCCGCGACTTTGCCTCGCCGCGGCTCGCCCTGATCGGGGATGCCGCCCATGTCGTGCATCCGATTGCCGGCCAGGGGCTCAACCTCGGCCTCAAGGACGTGGCGGCGCTCGCCGAGGTCGTAATCGAGGCGATGCGACTCGGGCTCGACCACGGTGCAGACGATGTGCTCATCGCCTATGAGCGCTGGCGTCGCTTCGACACCGCGCTGATGGCCATGGTCACCGATGGCATGAATCGCCTGTTTTCCAACGATATCGCGCCTGTCCGCGCCCTGCGTGATTTTGGCCTGGGCGTCGTCGACAGGGTGCCGCCGGTCAAGGATTTCCTGATTTCACGTGCCGCCGGGATCGAGCGCGGCGGTCCCAAGCTACTGCTTGGGCATCCGCTCTAGCGGCTCAGTCGCTCCCGTTGCCACCAAGGTCGGGCAGGCGCCGCAATTCGGAAAGATCGATCTGTCGAGCCTCGTCGAGCGCGAGCATCGGCACGCCCTGTCGGATGGGGAAGGCGAGGTGCGCGGCGACCGAGATCAACTCATCGCCTTCTGGCGAGAGCATGAGGCGGGTCTTGGTCAGCGGGCAGACCAGCATTTCGAGCGTCCGCCGGTCGATCGCGTACCGTTCGTCGGTCATTGCAGCACCGGAGCGCCTTCGCCGGCCTTGGCTATTTCGAATTCGGCCAGGGCGATAAGAGTTTCGGCGCGGTCTGCCAGCGACTTGGCCTCGAGCAGCACCTGTTTTTCGCGGGCGCCATAGGGGCTGACCATGCAGCAGAAGTTGACGAGATCGGCCGTCCCGGTCTTTTCGATCTCGTCCCAATTGAGGTCGAATTCGCCGAATTCGGCATAGTCGCGCATCATCTTGAGGAAGCGCGTGCGATCGACGGCTTCTTCGCCGTGCTCGCGATCGAAGTCATTGGCGAAGGGCGTCGCGCTGACCGTCGCCTGCCGATAGGGCGTCATGACCGTGAGCTCCGAGACCAACTCGAATCGCGTCACGCCTTCGAGAATGACGAAGTAGCGGTCGTCCCCATTCTCTTCCCAATGCGTCAGCCGCCCGACGCAGCCAACTTTCTGAAGGTCGGCGCGACCGCGGGGCGATTCCTCGGTGGTGTCGAGCGGCTGGATCAATCCAATCAGACGGTCTCCCGCCAGCGCATCGTCGATCATGCGCACATAGCGCGGCTCGAAGATGTTGAGCGGGCGGTGGGAAAAGGGCAGCAGAAGCGCTCCCGAAAGCGGGAAGATCGGCACGCTACGGGGCAGGTCTGCGGGCGAAGCGGGGCGCTTGTGCATAGCCTAGGTCTTTACGAAAACAGGAGCGAGGACAGCATCCGCCGCCCCTTGAGGGTTGCCGGGTCTTTTGGACCCCATGCCTCGAACAGTTCGAGGAGTTTCTTGCGTGCGGCGTCTTCGTTCCAGCCGCGGTCGCGGCGCATGATGGCGAGGAGGGCTTCAGCCGCCTCGACCTTCTGGCCTTGCGAATTGAGTACGACAGCAAGGTCAAAGCGCGCCTGGTGATCGTCGGGATTGGCCGCGATCTGGGCTTCGAGCGCACTGTTGTCCGAAAGCCCTTCGGCCTCGGCGGCGAGTTTGAGCGCGGAATTGAGCGCCACGTAGTCCTCGCCCTTGCGTGCCTCTTCGGGAACATCGGCCAGAACGGCCTGCGCCTGTTCGAGATCGTCGGTCGCAAGATAGACCTGCGCCAGCCCGATCAGCGCCTTGGCATTGTCGGGCACGTGCTGGAGCACGAGTGTATAGATTTCGGCAGCGCGCGGATAATCCTGCGCGGCCAGCGCTTCGCCGGCTGCCTCGAGGGCGTTGGCGATCTGCTCGTCGATCGAACCGGGCTGAGGCGCCGCGGCCGGCGCCTGCGAGATGACGCGCTCGGCAAAGCGCCGCACTTCGCTTTCGGGAATCGCGCCCATGAAAGCATCGACCGGGCGACCGCCGGCAAACGCGAAAACGGCAGGAATGGACTGGATGCCCAATTGCCCGGCCACCGACGGATTCTCGTCGATATTGATCTTGATCAGCCGGATAGCGCCGTTCTTTTCGTTTACGACCTTTTCGAGCGCCGGGGTCAGCTGGCGGCAGGGGCCGCACCAGGGGGCCCAGAAGTCGACGAGAATCGGGGTCTCGACCGAAGCGTCGATCACATCGGCCTTGAAGGCGCGGTCAGACGAATCGGCAACGAGCGCGCCCGCGGGCGGAGTGGCTTGGGTGGAAGTGGCACCATCAAGGGTCATGATTTTCCTTTTGCCGGCTGGCTCAAAACTAGCGTTGTTTCTGGCTTCGGGCGGGCCCTGTGACAAGCCCTATCCACATGCTCGTAAAAACATCGCGTTTTTGAGTTGCAATCGTGTTTGTCTTTGGGCATATAGGCGCCCGTCGACGCGGTGCCAAGCCGCTGACGACTGGAGCGCGGGTGTAGCTCAGGGGTAGAGCATAACCTTGCCAAGGTTAGGGTCGTGGGTTCGAATCCCATCGCCCGCTCCAAATCTCGCTAAGGCGGGTGCGCAAAAGGGTCCTTCGGGGCCCTTTTTGCTTTTAGACCATCCCTATCGTTCGAGCAGGGTGCTGGCCGCCAGGTCGGCGACGCCGACTATGCCGGCATGGCCACCCAGGCGTGCTGGAACCGGGTTCGGCGCGAGTCGAGGGCGATAAGCCGGCAATTGCGAACGCACATTGTCGAGATAACCTTCGGCCAGCCCGATTCCACCGCCAATGGCGATGCGCGGGGTATCGAACATGAACTGGATGTCCTGGCAGAGGAGAGCCACGCGCCGGGCCGAAGCGTCGATGATGGCCCGAGCCCAGCTTTCTCCGGTTCGCGCAGCAGCGAACACGCCGGGTGCCTCCACATCCTTGCCCGCTCGCTTTGCCTCTGCGGCCATCCAGCGCCCCGAAACGCGATTCTCGAAGGGTTCTTCGCCGCTGCTGGCCAGCAAGGTCTGGCCGAAATGGCCGGAAAGGCCGAGCAGTGGCCGCCCATTGACGACGATGCCGCCGCCCACGCCGGTCGAAATGGTGAGGAACACCAGGTCCTCGCCTTCACCGGCTCCGAATCGATATTCGCCCCAGGCGGCGACCTGGGCATCGTTGGCAGCAACGGCAGGACGGCCGAACATCGCCTCGATGGTCGCAACCAGCGGATAATCCTGCGGCACGCCGAGAGTTGCCGGGTTGAGCCCCGACCAGAGGCCGTCGTTGACGAAACCCGTCACTGCCACGCCGATGGCAGCAAAAGGCTCGTCCCAGCCTCCTACGGCCCGCGCCACGCTGGCGATCCAGTCATCAGGGCCAGCCTCGCGGCTGGTCGGCACCTTAACCTCACGAAGAACCTTTGCGCCCCTCACCAGGGCTGCCAGGGTTTTGGTGCCGCCGATATCGATGGCAAGAATGGTCTCGGTCACGTTCGGCACTCCGCTGCAGCAGGGCTTTCACCCCGAATCGCATCGAAGATGGATCGGGGCTGTCGATTTGTGAATGGCCCGTTCGTCGTTAGGTTGAAGCGGTGCAGGAGCATCGCATCGATCGGGAGATGGATATGAAATTCACCACGACTCTTCTGAGCACCGGCGGTAATACTGCCGGCATCGAGATCACGCCTGAGGCGCTCGCCGCCCTTGGTGGCGGCAAGCGTCCGGCCGTGGTTGTCACCATCAACGGCTTTACCTACCGCACCAGCATCGGGTCTATGAACGGCAAATCCCTGGTGCCGGTCAGCGCCGAGCGCAGGCACGAATCAGGAACGGCGGCGGGCGACACGATCGAGGTCGAACTCGTGCTCGATACGGAAAAACGCGAGGTGATCGTGCCCGACGATCTCAAGGCGGCGCTAGCCGGTACAGGCAAGATCGAAGCTTTCGGCCAGCTGTCCTATTCCAATCAGAACCGGATGGTGCTTTCGGTCACCGACGCGCGCACGCCCGAGACGCGGCAGCGGCGCATCGACAAGGTGTTGGCCGAACTGGCCGGTTAAAGAAGGAAAGATTCCATGCGGTTCATGATGATCCACAAGGCCGATGCCAACACGGAATCCATGGGCCCGCCTCCGCCTGAGCTGATGGCGGCCCTCGGCCAGCTCATCGGCGAGTTCATGGCTGCGGGCAAGCTGGTTTCGAGCGAGGGGCTGATGCCGAGCGCAATGGGCGCACGGGTCGATGTCGGTGGCGGCAAGACGATCGTACGTGACGGCCCTTTTGCGGAAGCCAAGGAGCTGATCGGTGGCTTCGCCATCATTGATGTGGCCGACAAGGCGGAGGCGGTGGAGCTTGCCCGGCGTTGGATGCAGATCCATGCCGATGTGCTTGGTCCCGGCTATCGGGGCTCTGGCGAAGTACGGCAATTGTTCGAGCGGCCGGGAGCCTGATCGCTCCCGGCGTTTCACGTGAATCACCTTCAGATGGTCTTAAGGTACTCGGCGAGACGTTCGAGGCCCTGCGAAACGGTGTGGGCGAAGCCGCGCTCGACCTGGTGGTCGCGGTCGGCGATAGAGTTGAGCACCACAGAGGAATGGACGCGGGTCTTGCCGCCACCCAGGTCCTCGAAAAGGATGGTGGTCACCATGAAGGGCGGAGCCAGGCTTTCGAGGTTGCCGTCGTAGTTGCCAGGGGCATCGCGATAGACCACGCGCTCGGGTGGTGAGATTTCGAGATAGGCGCTGGTGACCGGATAGCGATTGCCGTCCGGAAAGGCCATCACGTAGTGCCAGCGTCCGCCGACCCGCAGGTCGATCTTGCAGACGGGTGTCGTCGAGCCGTGCGGCCCCCAGAAATGCACGATGTGCACCGGGTCGGTGAAACATTTGAAGACCAGTTCGCGCGGTGCGTCGAACGTGCGATCGATGAGGATCACCGGCTCATCGGGCGGCAAGGTAATGGTGGCGGTCATGAGCGTTACTCCGCA
Organism: Paradevosia shaoguanensis; assembly: GCF_016801025.1. Taxonomy (GTDB): domain Bacteria; phylum Pseudomonadota; class Alphaproteobacteria; order Rhizobiales; family Devosiaceae; genus Paradevosia; species Paradevosia shaoguanensis. The sequence goes on from NZ_CP068983.1 coordinate 1,875,326, forward strand.
ATGAGGGGAGGCGGCGGGCTGGAGGCTGGCCCACCGCCGCGGCCTGGGGACGAGGCCCTCAGGCCTGTTTGGCGTCGAGGAAGGGCACGCTCAGCTCGACCATCTCGGGCAGCATGAAGATCTGGTAATGGGTGACGCCAGGCAGCACAGCGAGCCGGTGTCTGGTCATGCCCGAACCGTCCCAGCCGCCATCGGCAATGCCGCCACCAAGGAGCTCGAAGAAATGAGCGGTATGCGCCAGGCGAACGCTGTCGGCGTCGCCGACCACCAGCATGACCGGATTGGTGATGGTCTTGACCTCTTCGGACCAATCATAGTCGCTGCCCATGAATTGACCCATCTTGGTCAGCAGCACCGGCCAGTCCTCGACGCGGGGCGCGATCGCGGCATAGAGCTGATACATCGGGGTGTTCTTCATGGCCTCGGCGGCGGCCGCGCCCAATTGGCCCATGCCCTGTCGATTGGCCTCGGTCCAGCCGGACTGGCCATAGGGGGTCGATACCAGCACGATTCGTCCGAAGGCTTCGCCGTGGTCGATCGCGGCACGCAGCGCAACGCCGCCACCCATCGAATAGCCGAAGAGATCGGGCTTATCGAGCTTGAGGTAGGCGGCTAGCTTGGCGATGTCGTCGGCCATCGCCTCGTAGCTCATGGGGCGGTCGGTATTGGCGGTGCGGCCATGGCCCTGGAGGTCGACGCCGATCACCTGCCGGGTGGCGGCGAGCTGGTCGAGGATGGGGCCGAACATGTCGTGAGCGCCCAGCCCGCCATGCAGCACGATCAGGGGGCGACCGGTGCCGCGGACGTCGTAATAGAGCTCCTGGCCGTTGATCGGCGCGAGGCCCGACGATTTCTTGTCCATTTCAATAGTCCTGGTTTGCGTATTGGCTTGAACCGCCCGGGCCAAGGCCGGGGCAATGAAGGTGGCGGCAGTCGCCGCCAGGAAGGCGCGCCTGAACATCGTCGTTCTCCGCATTTCCGATGGAATCAGTTGGTGGCAACCAGGGTGCCCAGGTAGGCATCCATGCGGTTGTAGCTTTCGCGGGCGCCACCTTCCATGCCGGTGGCGACAAAGGCGTCGCGATCGGCGACCGAGTCGAGCCGGCTGGTGCTGGTGAGCACGGTGCGCCCGTCGATCTCCTCGAGGCGGTGGCTTTCAACGATCAGCTTGTCTTCGTACATGCCTTCCATGCCGAAGGTGTTGACCAGCTTTTCGTGCGGTTCCACCTCCAGATACGTGCCGAGAAAGACGATGCGCCTGCCATCGGGCATGACCTGGGCGAAGCGCCAGGTGCCGCCGGGGCGGGCATCGAGTTTTTCGACAGTGGTCTTGGCTTTGGACCATCCCCACCAGTGCGGGATGTGCTGGGCTTCCGTCATGACCTTCCACACAAGGATGCGCGGTGCGTTGAAGGTGCGGGTCATGATGATCAGGGGTTCGTCAGCGGGCGTTGTAACGGTCAGATCGTCCATTTCTCTTTCCCTTTTCACAAGTCGCAGATAGTCGCTAAGGCGATCCAGGCTCTCCGCCCAGATGCGCCGGTAAACGTCCAACCAGCCTGCCAATCCGTGGCCGGCGGAGGGGTGGGAGAGTTCGCGTTCGCGCCTGCGGCGCTCGGCGTAGTGGCGGAAGGAGACGATCTTGCCTTTGTCCATCGTTGCCTCCCGCCTTCGGCTCAGTTCGGGTTGCCGTCCGGGTCGCCCGATTGCAGCCGTGCGAGGTAGGCGTCGAGCCGATCCATGCTTTCTTCCCAGTGCTTGCGGTAGTCCTCGAGCCAGGTCGAAACGTCCATGAGCGGAGCCGCCTCGAGCCGGCAGGGTCGCCACTGGGCTTCCTTGCCGCGCGAGATGAGACCGGCGCCTTCGAGGACCTTCAGGTGTTTGGAGACAGCGGCCAGGCTCATGTCATAGGGCTCGGCCAGTTCCTTGACCGTGGCTTCGCCGAGCGAGAGGCGGGCAAGAATGCCGCGACGCGTGGGGTCGGCGAGGGCTGAGAGCGTGAGGCTGAGCTTGTCGGTAGCCATTTTGTATTCAACCAAGTAGTTGATAACTTATTGGTTGAATACGCCCGGTGATACGACGAGTCAAGCGCTGATTGCGTGATGGCTGCCCACGGAACTCTCGGGCGCGGGTTGGACTTTTGAGAAAAAGCGAAAAAAATCACCGCGCGATGTCGATCCGGCTGCGGTCCGTTCGTCGTGATGGTGAAGGCAAGGGCCTTGAGCCTTTGCACCCAGGTCAACCAGAGGAGAAAAGCAATGCGTTTCATGGTTATCCGCAAGGCGGACGAGGAAACCGAAGCCGGCGTGCTGCCCACCACCGAACTCATCCAGGCGATGGGCGACTACATGGAAGCGGCGGTCAAGGCCGGCATCATGGTGAGCGGGGACGGCCTGCATCCGAGTTCGAAAGCGGCCCGCGTCAAGTTCAACGACGGCAGCCCCAAGGTCATCGATGGTCCCTTCGCAGAAGCCAAGGAACTGGTCGGTGGCTATTCGATCATCGAGGTGCCCTCGATGCAGGCCGCGATCGACTGGGTCAAGAAATGGCCCAGGGAAGACGGCCACGGCAATGTCGAGATCGATATCTTCCCGATTCTGACGGAAGACGATTTCGGCGATGCCTTCACCGCCGACCAGCGTGAGCGCGAGCGGCGCCTGCGTGAGGAAGAAGAGGCTCGGCACGGCTGAGTCGAACGCAGAAAGGAGTTCCCGAAATGCGTTTTATGGTCATCGTCAAATCCACGCCCGAAAGTGAAACGGGCGCCATGCCTACCCCGGAACAACTGGCCGAGATGGGCCGGTTCAACGAAGAACTCATCAAGGCCGGCATCCTGCTGGCGGCCGAAGGGCTGACCGCGAGCAAGGAGGGCGCGCGCGTCCGCTTCGAAGGCAACGGCAAGACCACCATCAAGGACGGCCCCTTTACCGAAAGCAAGGAACTGGTCGCCGGTTTCTGGATCATCCAGGTCAAGGACCGGGACGAGGCTCTGGCCTGGGTAAGGCGCATTCCCTTCGAGGAAGGCGAGGTCGAGGTGCGGCGAGTCTCGGAAGTCTCGGACTTCGTGTCCGACGAGGTCTCCGATCCCTATCTTGAGCGCGAGCAGGCCTGGCGCGACGCAAACCAGAAGCCGATCTCCTAGCATCGGCAAAGCCTTGCGGTGACGGATCGGGCATGGTCTGATCCGCCGCCGTGAGCCAAGCAGATACCAACCGCGCCATCGAAGCCGTCTGGCGGATCGAGGCGCCCAAACTCATCGCAGGACTGACCCGGATCGTCCGGGACATAAGCCTCGCCGAGGAACTGGCGCAGGACGCGCTATTGGTCGCGCTCAGGAGCTGGCCGGAAAGCGGTACGCCGCGCAATGCAGGCGCCTGGCTGATGGCAACCGCAAAGCGGCGGGCCATCGACTATTTCCGGCGCAACAAGGTTCTGGCGCGCAAGCTCGAGGAGCTTGGCCACGATATGGAAACCGAGGACGAACATGGCGGAGAAGAGGGCCTGGCCGAACGGCTGGACGATGATGTCGGCGACGATCTGCTGCGCCTCATCTTCACCTCCTGCCACCCCATCCTTTCGCCCGAAGCCCGCGCGGCGCTGACGCTGCGCCTGCTGGGCGGCCTCACCACCGAAGAGATCGCCCGCGCGTTCCTTGCCAATGAGGCGACTATCGCCCAGCGCATCGTGCGGGCCAAGAAGACTATCGCCGAATCGGGCGTGCCGTTCGAAGTGCCGCGTGGCGAAGAGCGCGCTGCCCGGCTCGCCTCCGTACTCGAAGTGCTCTACCTCATTTTCAATGAGGGCTATTCGGCCACCGCCGGCGAGGATTGGCTGCGGCAGGATCTTTGCGACGAGGCTCTGCGCCTTGGTCGCATCCTGGCCGGCCTCGCGCCCGAGGAAGCCGAGGTGCATGGCCTCGTCGCCCTTATGGAAATCCAGGCCTCCCGGGCCCGCGCGCGCGTCAGTCCCAAGGGAGAACCCATATTGCTGCTCGATCAGGATCGTTCGCGCTGGGACCAGATGCTGATCCGTCGCGGCTTCGTCGCCCTAGATCGCGCTCGCGCGCTGGGCGGCGGCGGCCCATATGTGCTGCAGGCAGCCATAGCGGCCTGCCACGCCGAAGCGCGCACGCCTGGCGCCACCAATTGGGAGCGTATAGCGGCGCTCTACACCGTGCTCGGCGAGGTGACGCCGTCCCCGGTCGTCGAGCTTAACCGCGCCGTCGCCTATGGTTTCGCCTTCGGCCCCGAGCAGGGCCTGGCGCTGGTCGAGGGTCTCCTCGACGTCCAGGCGCTGCGTGACTACCACCTTCTCTATTCCGTCCGCGCCGACTTCCTCTTCAAGCTTGGTCGCATGGACGAAGCCCGCACCGAATTCCTCCGCGCCGCCAGCATGACCCGTAATGCCCGCGAAAAGACGTTGCTGGAAAAACGCGCGGCCGAGGCGCTTGAAGGGGCGTAACCTGCCTTTGTCTCCAGCAATGGGCTCTCCACTCGCGCACCGACCGGAAGCGAGCGCCCCTATGCCAATCTCTGCCGTATCGCGATCTTGACCGTGTCGAGCAGCACAGCCGCCAGCACCAGAACGCCGAGGATCACCTGCGTATAGTTCGCGGGTAGCCCCATGAGGTTGATCGCCGTGTGGATGGATGACAGCAGCAGCACGCCGGCATAGACGCCCGGCAATTGCCCGACGCCGCCCTTGAGGCTTACGCCGCCGATCACCACGGCGGCGAAGGCATTAAACAGCATGCCAGTGCCGAGGTTTGCCGTCGCACCCGATGTCCGGATGGCCAAGAGCCAGCCGGCAAGGCCGGAAATGGCGCCGGCGAGGATGAAGGCGATGATCAGTACCCGGTCGACCTTGACGCCGGCACGATAGACCGCGGCCTCATTGCCGCCGATCATGGTGAGGTGCCGTCCGAAGGGTGTCTTGGCGAGAATGAACGTGAAGACCGCAAAGCAGGCGATGGCGATCCAGGCGATGAGTGGAATGTAGAGAATGGTCTGGATGCCGATGATGCGGATGGCGGGGGCGAGGTCCTGCGCCGACCGGCCCCCGGAAATGGCGACGACGAGACCGCGGACCCAGATGTAGGAGGCCAGCGTCACGATGAAGGCATTCATCCTGACCTTGACCACGAGGAAGCCGTTGACCGAGCCGATCACCGCACCAACCACCAGGGCGATGAGCAGCGAAACAGGGATCAGCAGCCAGTCCGGTGTGAGCGTCCAGCCCCAGCCGATGCCGCCCGAGCAGAAGAGGATGCCGGTGACCATTGCCGAAAGCGCGGCGACCGATTCCACCGAGAGGTCCATGTGCCCGGCAATGACGACAAGGGCCAGTCCGATCGCCATCACGCCGACAAAGGTCGATTGCTCGACGATGTTGGCGAAGATGCCGATCTGGAAGAAATGCGGCACGAAAAGCGAGAACACCGCCAGCACCACGATCAGCAGTACCCAGACGAGGTTATCGAGCAGGAATTCGAGCGCGGCGCGGGTCTGCGGCGTCACGTTTGGCCCCCGGTTGGCGGAAACGAAGAAAAGCCCGGCCGGATGCTGGTGCCGGCCGGGCTCGGGATTATTCGGTGACCGCGGTGATCGGGGTCGAGGGCACCTTCATGTTGCCCCAGAATTTCGGGTCGTCGACATTATCCTTGGTGATGGCGGCGCCCGGGATCTTGATGTTGGGGCCCCAGGCTTCGTCGGTCACCGTGCTCTTCAAGCCAAGTACGTCATATTCGCCCGGCTTGATCGGCTTCTTGTTGACAACGAGATCGGCGAACATGGCGATGGCGGCGGCCTGGGCAAAGAGCGGCTGCTCCACTTCCACCTGCTCCCAGCCCTTGCGGATGAGGTCGAGGCCGACCGGGGCGCCGTTGGAGGATACCAGCAGCACCTCGCCAGGCTTCTTCCCCTTGGCTTCGAGCGAAGCCACCGCGGCCACTGCAAGGTGTGCAGCGTGGACGAAGATCAGGTCGATATCGGGATTGGCCAGCAGCTGGTCTGAAACGATGGTGCCGGCATTGGAAGCCTCCCACTGCATCGCCGGAAGCGAGATGATCTGGACATTCGGGAAGTCCTTCATCTTCTCCTCGAAACCCTTCTGGATATCGAGGGTATAGGGATCGGCCGGATCGCCGAGCACCTGGAGCACCTTGCCCCTGACGTCGCCGTTCTTCTCCTTGAGCAGGCGCTGGATTTCGTCGGCCGCGATATGGCCGATCTCGACCGTGCCGGCTACCGAGGTAAAATCGGAGGGCGTGGCCGTGACCTGGCGGTCGAACTCCATCACGGGGATGCCTTCTGCCCGCGCCTTTTCGATCGAGGGTTTCAGGGCATTGAAGTCCACCGCGGCGAGGACGATGGCGGCGGGCTTGAGGGCAATGACGTCATTCATCTGGCCCTGCTGCACGTCGGTCTTGTTGTCGGCATTGAGCGTCACGGTCTCGTAGCCGACCTGCTTGAGGAAATTGCTAATGGCGTCCACCGATGCCGTCTGGAATTCGTCGAGCAGGGTCGGCACCAGGTAGTAGATCTTGCCCTTGTCCTGGGCGACGGACGGCGTGAGCGCGGCGATAAGCATCGCCAACGACGCCAGGATGGCTAGAACGAACCTTTTCATGAGTAGCGCTCCTGAGGGTTTGCCGGGCTTGGCTGAGCCGTTTGCTCCGTGGCCGGGCCGGCTCCGGCGAGGGAATCTCCGGTAATCATACGGACCACCGCATCCGGGCTGGTCTGGGCGGTGGGCACGTCACCTGCCACCACGCCCTGCCGGATGACGACGATGCGGTCGGCGACCTGGAAGGCCTGCGGCATGATGTGGGTGATGATGATGACGCCGATGCCCTGGGCGGCGACGTTCTTGATCATCTCGAGGCCGCGCCGCGTCTGCTCGACGCCAAGGGCTGCAAAGGGTTCGTCGAGCAGGACGAGCTTGCCGCCCCAATGCACGAAGCGGTTGAGCTCGATGGCCTGTCGCTGGCCGCCCGAAAGATGTTCTACCTTGGTGCGCAGCGACGGAATCTTCGTGCCGGCGCCCGCCATGGCCTTGGCGACCGCCGCTTCCATCTCCCGCTCCCGCAGTATTGGGATGCCGAGCACCTTTCGCGTCAGTTCGCGGCCCATGAAGAAATTGGCGACGACGTCGACATTGGTGCACAGCGAGAGGTCCTGGTAGACGGTCTCGATGCCGTGCGCCTTGGCTTCGGATGGGGAATTGGCGAGGTAGTCGGTGCCTTCGAAGACCATGCGGCCGGAGCTGGGCTGCAGGCCGCCGGCAATGATCTTGACCAGGGTGGATTTGCCCGCGCCGTTATCGCCGAGCAGCGCCACGACTTCGCCGCGCCCAACCGTGAAGCTGATGCCGCGCAGCGCTTCTATGGCGCCATAATTCTTCTTGATCTCTACGAGTTCGAGCAGTGGCTGGCGGGCAGTCATTCACTCTTCCCCTCGAGCAACGATCCCACAGACTTGTTGAACCGTATGCGGGGGGAAGAGCGGGCGTCAATTGATATTTATGACGGCGGGCGCTGGGGTTAGGCGCCTGGCGTCGCGCCTCAGGCGTTGATGGCGACGTCGAGCGCCAGGGTCACCATGTCTCGAAGCGAGGATTGCCGGTCGGCCGCCGAGAGGGCTGCGCCGGTGATGAGGCTATCGGTCATCGTGCAGACGGCCAGCGCCTTGACCCCGAAGCGCGCGGCCAGCGTATAGAGCGCGGCGGCCTCCATCTCGACGCCGAGTGCCCCGTGGCGGATCACCGCCTCGTACGACTTGAGGCCGTCGTCGTGATAGAAGATGTCGGACGAGACCATGTTGCCGACATGGTAGTTGAGTCCGGCCACCTCGGCCCGCGCCACGCAATCGCGCAGCAGGCCGAAATCGGCGATAGGCGCGAAATTGTAGGGGCCGAAGGCGTCCTTGACGAGCGTGGAATCGGTCGTCGCGCCCTGGGCGATGACGAGGTCGCGCACCGCCACTTTCTCGGAAAGTCCGCCGCAGGTGCCGACGCGGATGAGGTTTTTGACCCCATAGAAATTGATGAGCTCATGCACGTAGATCGAAAGCGAGGGCTGGCCCATGCCGGTCGCCTGCACCGAGACGCGCTGGCCCTTGTAGGTGCCGGTATAGCCCAGGCAATTGCGAACCGCGTTTACCTCCACGGCGTTTTCGAAGAAGTTTTCGGCAATCCACTTGGCGCGCAGGGGATCGCCCGGCAGCAGGACGGAATCGGCATAATCGCCGGCTTTAGCACTATTGTGCGGGGTCATTGGCAGGCCTCTCTTTGGCGTTGGCCGGAGAGTGCCCGCATTGACTCGCGCCCGTCAATTGCGGTTCGGTTCGCTGCCGGTCGGAGGGACAGATGAGCGCAAGCATTGAAGCCAAGGTGACACAGCGGCTTTCGCATCCACCCGAGGCGGTGTTCAACGCCTGGCTCGAGCCCGACCTCGTACGTGCCTGGATGGCGCGGTCACTGGTCGAAGCCGGCTTGCCCGGCGAGATGATGCGCGTCGAGATCGATGCTGAGGTCGGCGGCCGCTTCGCCTTCTCCGACAAGCGGGCGCAGGGCGAGGCGCTGCATTGGGGCGAATACCGCGTGATCGATGCGCCGCATCGGCTTGCCTTTACCTGGTGGACGTCGCCCGAGGAAGAAGCTGCGGACCGCTCCCTCGTCACCATCGTTCTCGAGCCCTCCGACGAGGGCTGCGTGGCTACGCTCTACCATGAGATGGATGCCGTCTGGGCGGCCTATCTTGAGCGCACCGAACGCAGCTGGGCGCGGATGCTTACGGCAATCGCGCAAGAGCTTGACCAATGCGGTTCTTGACCTAACTTCCAGTGTGGTTCATTGAGACCGGCGCATCTTTTCCGGTTGCGTTCAACGGAGCGTTTCCCGCGAAACGGGGGCAGCTCCAGGCGGAGACAGTAGAATGGTCGCAAAGGTTTTCATCGACGGCGAAGCGGGTACGACGGGTCTGCAGATCCGCGAGCGACTTGCCGGCCGCCGCGATATCGAATTGCTCTCCATTCCCACCGAGCGCCGCAAGGACATTGCCGCCCGCGCCGAGCTGCTGAATGCGGCCGATGTCGCCATCCTCTGCCTGCCGGACGATGCGGCCAAGGAGAGCGTGAGCCTCATCACCAACAACACGACCAAGGTCATCGACGCATCGACCGCCCACCGCGTGGCCGAAGGTTGGGCCTATGGCTTTGCCGAAATGACGCGCGACCAGGCCGGAATCATCGCCGACGCCAAGCGCGTCTGCAATCCCGGCTGCTGGCCGCAGGGTCCGATCGCCATGCTTCGGCCGCTGGTGGAAGCGGGTCTCCTGCCCGCCGATTTCCCGATCACCGTCAACGGCGTCACCGGTTATTCCGGCGGCGGCCGCGCCATGATCGAGGATTATGTCGGCAAGGGCGAGGATGCGCCCGAATTCATGCCCTATGGCCTGACGCTCAAGCACAAGCATCTGCCCGAAATGCAGAAATATGCAGAGCTCAGCCGCGTGCCGCTCTTCATGCCGGCCGTCGGCAATTTCTCGCAGGGTATGCTCGTGGCGGTTCCGCTGCAGCTTGGCATTCTCGGTTCGGTGCCCAAAGCTACCCAGCTCCATGCCGCCATTGCCGATTATTATGCCGGGCTCGAAGGCAGCTTCGTGGAAGTGGCTCCGCTCGCTGATCTCGAGCGCACGGGCGAGCTCGATCCCGAAAGCTACAATAACACCAACCGCATGCGGCTCCACGTCTTCGCCAATGATGACAAGGCCCAGGCGATCCTGGTGGCTGTCTACGATAATCTGGGCAAGGGCGCCTCGGGCGCGGCCGTGCAAAACCTCAATCTCATGCTGGGGGTCGATGCGGCCACCAGCCTTGCTGCTTAGGAGTAAGGGCGAATGGACAAGTTCACCTCGCTGACCGGCGTTGCCGCGCCGATGCCGATCATCAATATCGATACCGATATGATCATCCCCAAGCAGTACCTCAAAACCATCAAGCGTACCGGCTTGGGTACCGCGCTCTTTTCGGAGATGCGCTACAACGAAGACGGCACCGAGAACCCGGATTTCGTGCTCAACAAGCCGGCTTACCGCCAGGCCAAGGTCATCATTGCCGGCGACAATTTCGGCTGCGGCTCCAGCCGCGAGCATGCGCCCTGGGCGCTGCTCGATTTCGGTATCCGCTGCGTCATCTCCACCAGCTTTGCCGACATCTTCTACAATAATTGCTTCAAGAACGGCATCCTGCCGATCGTGGTGAAGCCGGAAGAGTTGGCGCTGCTGCTCGATGATGCCGAGCGCGGTTCGAACGCTACTCTTACGATTGACCTTGAGTCGCAGACCATCAAGGGACCGGATGGCGGCACCCTGCATTTCGACATCGACCCCGCCCGCAAGCATGTCCTGCTGGAAGGGCTCGATGACATCGCCACCACGCTCAAGAGCGAGACGCGGATCGGCGGTTTCGAAGGCAAGATGGCGTCCGAGCGCCCCTGGGTCTAAGGCTGCCTATCGTGGTGCAGCGCGTCTCGACCGGATCGCCCTTCGAAGCGACTTTCGGCTATTGCCGCGCCGTGCGGCATGAAGACAGCGTCTATGTCTCAGGCACCACGGGCTACGACTACGCGACCATGACCATGCCCGAGGACGTTGGCACGCAAGCGGCCAACGCACTCCGCACCATCGCCAAGGCGCTCTCCGACCTTGGTTCGGACATTTCCGACGTCGTTCGCGTCACCTATTATGTCGGCGACCGCGCCTATGTGAGTGACGTCGTCGCCGCCGTCGGTCCCGTCTTCAAGGACATCCGTCCGGCTGCCACCATGGTCATCGCCCAGATGATCGAAGAGGCGATGAAGATCGAGATCGAGGTCACCGCGCGGATTGGCGCTGGCAAGAGCTAGGCGCGCCGGTCCCATGGCCATTGCCATTCGCGATCTTGAGGCTGGAGATCAGGCGCGCATTGCCGAAGTCGACGGTGGCCCAGCCTGGAATTCCAATCCGCTGCTCTGGGAGCGCTACCTGGAGGAGCAGAGCCGCGGCGGGCGTGATGTTCTCCTGGCTGTCCGCGGCGATGCCATTCTCGCCTATGGCTCGCTGATCCGGGTCTCCACCTATCCTCCGTTCAAAGGCGAGGGTATTCCCGAAATCAACAATCTGGTCGTTGCTGCCGCCGAGCGCAGGCAGGGGGTCGCCTCTCAGCTCATTGCGGCATTGGAACTACGGGCGCGATTGGCGGGCGGGCCGGTGATCGGCATTGGCGTGGGCCTTTATGCCGATTATGGCGCCGCGCAGCGGCTCTATCCGAAGCTCGGCTATCGGCCTGATGGTCGCGGCATCACCTACCGTGAGCATCCGGTTGCACCGGGTTCAAGCGTGCCTGTCGACGACGATCTGGTGCTTTGGATGACCAGGCGCCTCTAGGCTACCAGCCGAAATCGAGCACCGTCAGCGTGCGCAGTCGGCCGTTATCCATCCATTCGATCGTAGAATTGCGGTGCATCCCGATCAGCGCCGCCCCGATCCCGCCCAGGATTGGCACGTCGCCCTTTGCGGGAACCATGCCGCGCGGATAGGTCAGCCGGCCCAGTCGCTGGATGGGTTCGTCGTCGAGCCGGAATCGCACCCGCTGGCCCATCGATACGCCTGCGGGGTCCCATGGCTGGCAGACTTCGGCGCGATTGAGTTCGCGCACCAGATAGGACGACACATAGGGCAGCCGATCGCTTACCCGCTCAGCCAGCAGCATGACGCGGTTGAAGTCGTCGGTGTTGATGAGGATGTCCGGCAGCGGAAGGGAGGCCAGCAATTCACGTCTCGGGAGATTGGCTTCCCGCAACTTTAGGCTCACGCCCTGATGCGTCAATAGGCCAATTGCACAGACGTTGCGCAAATTGCGTCAGCCTTATTGCCCTAACCCGCGTGATGTGTCACGTATTCCGCCTCAAAAATGCGCATGATGCTTAAGGCATCATCAGAAGCGAGGGTTTTCCGATGAGCGATGATAGCTTGCTAGACCGTGCTCTTGTCCGCCTTGAGGCGGCTGCGAGCCATTTGCAGATCGATCCGGACGTCATCGAAAAACTCAAATACCCGCGCGAAACCACCAAGATGCGGCTGATGATCCGCATGGACGACGGCTCGCGCAAGTCGTTCCTGGCCTGGCGCTGCCGCTATGACGACACCCGCGGCCCCACCAAGGGCGGCATCCGCTTCCATCCCGATTCCACGGTCGAGGAAGTCGAGACGCTTGCCTTCTGGATGACCTTCAAGTGCGCCGTGATGGATCTGCCCTATGGCGGCGGCAAGGGCGCCGTGCGGGTCGATCCGCGTACGCTTTCCAAGAGCGAACTCGAGCGCCTGTCGCGCGCCTATATGCAGGCCTTTGCCAGCGTCGTCGGTCCGGACCGTGATATCCCGGCGCCCGACGTCTATACCAACGCCATGATCATGGGCTGGATGGCCGACGAATACAGCCAGATCGTGGGCAGCGTTTCTCCCGCTGTCATCACCGGCAAGCCGATTGCGCTGGGTGGTTCGCTCGGCCGTAACGACGCCACCGCGCGCGGCGGCTACTACCTCGTCCGCCACCTGGCGCAGGAGCTGGGCCTGGGCGAAGGCATGCGCATTGCCATCCAAGGCTTCGGCAATGCCGGCCAGTTCTATGCCAAGCTCGCCGCAGGCGATGGCCACAAGATCGTGGCGGTCTCCGATTCCTCGGGCGCCATCCACGCTCCGGGTGGTCTCGACGTCGAAAAGCTCCTCGCCGGCAAGAACGCCGGTCAGTCCGTCACCGTGCTCGCAGAATCGCTCGGCGCCAAGGTCATCCCGGCCGACGATCTCCTGGGCGTCGAATGCGAGCTGCTGGTTCCGGCCGCGCTCGAGGACATGATCACCACGTCCAATGTCCGCTCGATTAAGGCCAAGGTCATCCTCGAGCTTGCCAATGGCCCGATCACCCCGGACGCCGACAAGATTCTCGAAGAACGTGGCATCGTGGTCCTACCCGATATCCTCGCCAATGCCGGCGGCGTCACCGTTTCCTATTTCGAGTGGGTGCAGAACCGCCAGGGCTATTACTGGGACCTCGAGGAAATCCATGCGCGCCTGAAGAAGATCATGGAGCGCGAAGGCCGCGCCGTCTGGACCATTGCGCGCGACCGCAAGGTCACTGCGCGTACTGCCGCCTACATCCACGCGCTGTCGCGTCTTTCTACCGCGATCGAGGCTCACGGCACGCAGTCCTTCTTCGCGAGCTGAGTCGGCGACATAAAAGTCGCCTCTGCCGAACGCGATGGGGGCCTGCCGGTCTTGCCCGGCAGGCCCCCATCGCTGTAACTAGCCTCACCGAAATTCCCCGAGGACTATCCGCCCATGGCCACCCAGAACCTCTTCCTCCTGCCCGGCGACGGCATCGGCACCGAAATCATGGCCGAAGTCGAAAAGCTCATTGCCTGGCTCAATGCCAACGGCAAGACCGATTTCGCCACTGACAAGGGCCTGGTCGGCGGCTGCGCCTACGACAAATACGGTGCGGCGATTTCCGAAGAGGATATGGCCAAGGCGCTCAAGGCCGATGCCGTGATCTTCGGCGCCGTGGGCGGTCCCAAGTGGGACAATGTCGGCTATGACGTCCGTCCGGAGGCTGGCCTGCTGCGTCTGCGCAAGGATCTCGGCCTCTTCGCCAACCTGCGTCCCGCCATCTGCTACCCGGCCCTCGCCGACGCCTCCTCGCTCAAGCGCGAGCTGGTCGAAGGCCTTGATATCCTCATCGTGCGCGAGCTCACCGGCGGCGTCTACTTCGGCGAGCCCAAGGAGATCACCGATCTCGGCAATGGCCAGAAGCGCGCCGTCGATACCCAGGTCTACGAGACCTACGAGATCGACCGCATCGCGCGCGTCGCCTTCGACCTCGCCGGCACGCGCGGCAAGAAGGTCCACATGGCCGACAAGCGCAACGTCATGAAGTCGGGCGTGCTCTGGAGCGAAGTCGTTGCCGGCGTCGCTAAGGATTTCCCGGGCATCAAGTATGAGCACATCCTGGCCGACAACGCCGCCATGCAGCTCGTGCGCAATCCCAAACAGTTCGACGTCATGGTCACCGACAATCTCTTCGGCGACATCCTTTCGGACGCAGCGGCCATGCTCACCGGCTCCCTGGGCATGCTGCCCTCCGCCTCGCTCGGCGCGCCCGACAAGGCCACCGGCAAGCGCAAGGCGCTCTATGAGCCTGTCCACGGCTCGGCTCCCGACATTGCCGGCAAGGGCATTGCCAACCCGATCGCCATGATCGCGAGCTTCGCCATGGCCCTGCGCTATTCGTTCAACATGATCGAATTGGCCGACAAGCTGGAAGCGGCCATTGCTGCCGTCCTCGCCGACGGCCTGCGCACCGGCGATATCGCCCAGGAAGGCAAGAAGACCATCGGTACCGAAGAAATGGGCGCGGCAATCCTCAAGAAGCTTGCCGCCTGATTCTTTTGGACCTTTGAATTTGGAGCGTGGGGCCGGTGGTGTCCCACGCTTTTTTCAGGCGCGTGGTTCGATGCCGAACGCGTTGGCGACGAGCTCGATACTGCGCAGGCGCAGCTCATAACTATACATGGTCGTCGCGATCATCACTTCGCTTGCGCCAGTGCCCTCGATCTTTTCGAGTATCTTGCGCTTGACCGTTTCGGGCGAACCCACGATCCAGAGTGGGCGCTGGTTCTCGATGATGGCCCTTTCGCCCGGCGTATAGTCATGCGCTGCGGCTTCCTCGGGCGCCACGAGCTTGCGCACCTGCCCCGAATGGAAGAGCGCCCAGCTCAGCTCCTGCGAGCCTGACAGGAACTGCGCTTCCTCGTCGGTGGGCGCGCAGACGACGGAGACGCAGACGATGGTATGCGGCTCGGGAAATTGCGCCGACGGCACGAAGCCCTGGCGATAGGCGTCGAATGCCGGCTTGGGTGGCGTGGCCGAGAAATGGGCGGCAAAGGCATAGCCCATGCCCATCTGACCGGCCGCAAGCGCGCTGGCGCCGCTTGAGCCCAGGAGCCAGATCGGGGGCAGCCCGATATTGTCCGGCACGACGCGAACGGCTCCGAAGGGATGCCCCTGCGGAAAGCCGTCCGTGTCGAAAGCCAGAAGTTCGGCCAGTTGCTCGGAAAAATGCTCGCCACCGAACGAGCGCAGCGCCTGGAGTGTACGCCCGTCGCTGCCGCCCGCTCGTCCGATCCCAAGGTCGATGCGGCCCGGGTAGAGCCCTTCGAGCGTGCGAAAATCCTCGGCGACGCGCAGCGGCACATGGTTGGGCAGCATCACGCCGCCCGAGCCGACGCGAATGGCGGAGGTATGGGCGCCGGCGCTGGCGATGAGGATGTCTGGAGCCGAGGAGGCGATCGACGGCATGCCGTGGTGCTCGGCATACCAGAGGCGCGTGTAGCCGAGCTTCTCGCCGGTCTGGGCGAAGCGCACAGTCTGTGCCAGCGCATCGGCGGTGGAGGTGCCTTCGGCGATCGGCGCGAGATCCAGCAGGGAGAGGGGAATGATGGGGGCCATGAAGGGTTCAATGATTGTTGAACTATTGGCTCATATATCGGCATTTGCCGATGAAGAGCAACCCGAAAGCCTCACTCGTCGTCGAATCGCCCGGCCAGGTACCTGATGCATTTGACAGATCGTCCCGAGCAGGTCTTCATTGCGCCAACATTACTGGGGCAGGTCATGCTTCACCGTTTTGCAGTTGCGTTCTTGTTGTTGTTGAGTGTTTCGGTTGCAACTCCCGCCAGCGCCCAGGCGCTGGGCGGCCTGGAGTTGCGAGGTGGCATCTATGGCCACAGCGTCGATGGCGCTGATGGTGTGCACCTCAACCGCATCGAAGACGTGAACTTCGAGGCGCTCTTCTCCCTCCCGCAACTGGACAGCTTCATCTGGCTCGGCCAGGTCCGTCCGCATGTCGGCGCCACCATCAATATGGGTGGCCGCGAGTCGATGGCTTATGCTGGCCTCTCCTGGACAGTGCCGCTCGGCAGCACGTTCTTCGTGGAAGGTGCCTTCGGTGGCGCCATCCACAATGGTGAATTGCACAATGCGGTCGATCCGATGCGCAGCCTCGGCTGCCCGGTGCTGTTCCATGAATCGGTGAGCCTTGGCGCGAACCTGACCAATAATGCCTCGATCATGGTGACGGCCGAACACGCCTCCCATGCAGGCCTGTGCGGCCCGGATAATCGCGGGCTGACCAATGTGGGCGTAAGGCTCGGCTTCAAGTTCTAGGAACGACTCGGCCCGAAAAAGCCGGAATCGTTCGATCCCTTGCCGGTATGCGGACGGCAGAGAGTGCTATGGTGAAGAGGTTATGGGCATTTCTGGCCGGGTTGGCCCTGTGCTGCGCTCCGGCGCAGGCGCAGACTTTCGGGCTGTCCGAAGTGCGTGTCGGCGTTGCCGCGCACGATGCCTACAACGGCTTCCTGCCCTTTACCTCGGAGAATTACCGCTTCAACGGCATTACCGATCTTTCGTTTGATGCCATCTTCCGCTCGCCCGATCTCGACGCTTTCCGCTGGATCGGCTCGCCGCGGCCGCGTATCGGGGCGACGGTGAGCATGCAGGGGCTCGATTCCATCGCCCATGCCGGCCTTCTCTGGCAGGTGCCGCTGGGCGATACCTTCTATGTCGAAGCCGGGTTCGGTGCAGCCATCAATACCGGCTCGCTGGGCGAAACCGAAATGCCGTCGCGACGCTTTGGCTGCCGTATCGGCTTTTACGAATCCTTCGGGGTCGGCGCCAATCTCTCACCGTCAGCCACGATGACGCTCACCTATGAGCACACGTCCAATAACGGCTATTGCCCCTATAACGACGGCCTGAGCAATATCGGCCTTCGCATCGGCTTCAAGTTCTGAGTTTTGACTTACGCCACCTGTCCGGCAACGAAGCCCGAGGCCCAGGCCCACTGGAAATTGTAACCGCCGAGCCAGCCCGTCACGTCCACCACCTCGCCGATGAAGTGGAGTCCGGGAACGCCGCGCGCTTCCAGGGTCTTAGCGTCGAGGTCGCGCGTATCGACCCCGCCCAGCGTCACCTCCGCCGTGCGATAGCCTTCCGAGCCCACGGGCTTGAGCGTCCATGTCTTGACCGCCGCCACGACCTTGTCGAACTTGGCATCCGAAAAATCCCCGACGATGCCGGGCAGGTCCAGTTCCTCGCCGAGGAGTTGGGCGAGGCGCTTGGGCAGATGCGCCGCGAGCACGGTCTGTATGGCGAGCTTGGGCGTGTCCTTGCGTGCACGGCGCAGGGCCTCGCGCAGGTCGAAATCCGGCAGCAGGTCCACGACGATCGCGTCGCCTTCGCGCCAATAGCTCGAAATCTGCAGGATCGCCGGCCCCGAAAGTCCGCGGTGGGTGAAGAGCAGTGCTTCCTCGAACCGTGTCTTGCCATGCGAGACCACGGCATTGGTCGAAACGCCCGATAATTCCTTGAGCGGAGCGAGCACCTGCTCGGCAAAGGTCAGCGGCACCAGGGCCGGCCGGGTCTCGGTCACCCGCAGGCCGAACTGGCCGGCGAGCTGATAGCCGAGGCTGGTCGCGCCCATCTTGGGAATGGACTTGCCGCCCGTTGCCACGATCAGCTTTTCACAGCGCACCGCCTCGTCGGACAGTACGAGCGAGAAACCGGTCTCGGCCTTTTCGACCCGCTCGACGCTCGACTTAAGCTTGAGGACCACGCCGGCCCCCGCCATTTCCTGGACCAGCAGGTTGATGATCTGCGTCGAGGGGCCATCGCAGAAGAGCTGGCCCAGCGTCTTTTCGTGGAAGGCGATGCCGTAGCTTTTGACCAGGGCGATGAAGTGCTCGGGTGTGTAGCGCGAGAGCGCCGACAGGGCGAAGCGTGGGTTCTGCGACAGGAAGCGCTCGCGTCCCGTGGTCGTGGTGGCGTTGACATTGGTGAAGTTGCAGCGTCCGCCGCCCGAAATGCGGATCTTTTCGCCCGGATCGGCGGCGTGATCGACGATCAGGACCTTGCGCCCGCGCTTGCCCGCCTCGATGGCGGCCATCATGCCGGCTGCGCCGGCGCCCAGGATGACGATGTCGTATTGGCTCATGATGCCTCATTGCGGGTTTTGCCGGCAAAGCGCAAGGCGCCATCGCGCACGGCTTCATTGACTCTTTGCCAATTGAGCGTATGTAGGCGTCTTCGGTTCGATGGATGGTCGCATAGATGCGCGGCAAGATTGAAAAGCTGGAGATCGAGATCACGGGTGCAAGCCCGTGCGGTTCCATGCGCATCCTCCCGAAAACCTCGAAAACTACCAAAACCGCCTAGACCTTTCCCCGGGCCGTCTCCCGCCGGGGAGAGGCAAGTAGCCTTATGGGCCGCGGCGGTGCCGCGCGGGGGTAAGACAGGCAAAAGGACCGGAAGTCCCATGGGTTATCGTGTCGCAGTCGTCGGAGCCACGGGTAATGTGGGCCGCGAGATGCTCAATATCCTGGCCGAGCGCAAGTTCCCCGCCGACGAAGTCGTCGCGCTGGCGTCCTCACGCTCCATCGGCCGGGAGGTCTCCTATGGGGACCGCGTACTCAAGTGCAAGGATCTTGAGACTTTTGATTTCTCCGGCGTGGACTTCGCGTTCATGTCGGCCGGCTCCTCCGTTTCCAAGGAATGGGCGCCGCGGATCGGTGCTGCCGGCGCCATCGTCATCGATAATTCGAGCTTCTGGCGCTACCACTCGGACGTGCCGCTGGTGGTTCCCGAAGTGAATCCGCAGGCGCTCGACGCGTTCTTGGCCAATCCGAAGCGCAACAACATCATCGCCAATCCCAATTGCTCGACGGCACAGATGGTTGTGGTGCTCAAGCCGCTCCATGACGCTGCCAAGATCAAGCGCGTCGTGGTCTCGACCTACCAGTCGGTCTCGGGCGCCGGCAAGGAAGGCATGGACGAGCTCTGGGCGCAGACCAAGGGCATCTTCGTCAACGATACGCCGACTCCCTCCAAGTTCTCCAAGCAGATCGCCTTCAACGTCATTCCCCACATCGATGTGTTCATGGAAGACGGCTACACGAAGGAAGAGTGGAAGATGACGGCCGAGACCAAGAAGATCGTCGACCCCAAGATCAAGGTCACCGCCACCTGCGTGCGCGTGCCGGTCTTTGTCGGCCATTCCGAAGCGGTCAATATCGAGTTCGAAAACCAGATCACGGCCGACGAGGCCCGAGCGATCCTGCGCGATGCGCCGGGTGTCTCGGTCATCGACAAGCGCGAGCCGGGCGGCTACGCCACCCCGATCGAGTCGGTGGGTGAATACGACACCTATGTCTCGCGTATCCGCGAGGACGTGACCATCGAGAATGGTCTCGATCTCTGGATCGTCTCGGACAACCTGCGCAAGGGCGCTGCGCTCAACGCCATCCAGATCGCCGAAACGCTCATCGAGCGCGGGCTGGCCGCCAAGGCCGCTGCCGCCTGACGGACGCGCCGACATAGACCAATAAACGGGGCCCCAAGCGGGCCCCGTCCTTTTTGTCCTTCCGGCCGGAGCAGTTTTAATGTCCCTGCGCGATACCCTGCTGGCCCTTGTGGTCGTCGTGGTCTGGGGCGTCAATTTCGTCGCCATCAAATGGGGCGTCGAAGAGATGCCGCCGCTCTTCCTCTCGGCGCTGCGCTATCTCGCGGCGGCGTTGCCGGCGGTTTTCTTCGTGCGCCCGCCCAAGGTCGCCTTCCCGATCCTGCTCACCTATGGGCTGGCGGTGGGTGTCCTGCAGTTTGGTCTCCTGTTCTCGGCCATCGGCCTGGGCATGCCGGCAGGGCTTTCCTCGCTCGTGATGCAGGTGCAGGCCTTTTTCACCATTGCCCTCGCGGTGGTCTTCCTCGGCGAACGGCCTCGTCCCGCCCAGCTCGTGGGCGCCCTCATCGCGTTTCTGGGTATCGGCGTCATAGCCTTCGAGCGCTTCGACGGCGCTGCGCTTGTGCCGCTGCTCATGACCATTGCCGCAGCTTTCTTCTGGGGCGTTTCCAACATCGCCACCAAGAAGGCCGGCCGCATCGACATGTTCGCCTTCGTGGTCTGGGCGAGCCTCATCCCGCCGCTGCCGCTCCTGGCGCTGTCGTTCCTCGTGGAGGGGCCTGATGCCATGCTGGCGGGGCTGACCCATATGAGCCTGCGGACGATCGGCTCGATCGCGTTCCTGGGCTATTGCGCTACGCTTATGGGCTATGGGCTCTGGAGCTATCTGCTCGGCCGCTATCCGGCGAGCTTGGTGGCGCCGTTTTCACTGCTGGTGCCGGTGGTGGGAATCGGCAGCGCCGTGCTGATCCTGGGAGAGCCGCTCAGCGGGCTCGAGCTTGCCGGCAGTGCGCTGGTCTTTGCCGGGCTGCTGCTCAATGTCTTCGGGCCGCGCCTGTTTTCGCGCTTGGCGCCGGCCCAATAAAAGAAGGCCGCCCCGAAGGACGGCCTCATTTGCTTTTCGGCTAAAGCGCTTACTGAGCGGGAGCCGGCAGGGTGGCCAGTTCTTCGGCCGAGAGCTCGCCGGAAGCATCCGCGTCGGCAGCCTTGAAAGCGTCTTCGGTCAGATCCTTCCAGACAGCCTGGGCTT
The DNA here is from genome assembly GCF_016801025.1 of Paradevosia shaoguanensis. Classification (GTDB taxonomy): domain Bacteria; phylum Pseudomonadota; class Alphaproteobacteria; order Rhizobiales; family Devosiaceae; genus Paradevosia; species Paradevosia shaoguanensis. The sequence goes on from NZ_CP068983.1 coordinate 1,895,900, forward strand.
CGGCGAGGGAAACCGTGCCATTGCCGTCGGTGTCAACGGTCTTGATGTCGACGGTGTTCTGAGCGAAGGCACCCGAGGTAGCGAGGGCCAGAGCAGCAACCGAGATGAGGATCTTCTTCATGGGAAAAGTCCCTGTGTTTTGGATTGTAGACAGTCGCGTCAGACGCAACCGACGGCCGCTCCCTGCGAACCGTGAGCAAATCGTGATCGGTGAATGTGACCTCGAAAGGCTTAAATCGCGGCGGAACAGCGAAAAGATTAAGATATTTTCATGACTCGCTGTCGGGCGATTTTGTACCGTTATTTCAGCAGGTTAGCGCAGTACTTCCGGCCAATAAGGTCTTTAATGCAGCACAAATGCGCGCCCCGCACAAAGCTTGTGGCGAGAGCGTTTCTCGATCGTGTCAGTCACACAGAAATCACGCGCGCGTGAACGAAGACGGCCCCCCGAATGACATCCGGGAGGCTCATTCGGTCTTGCCGGCCGCGCCCAGGAGGGCGCAGCCATTGCTCGGGTGAGTGCGGCTATTGCCGCATTACTGTGCCGGCGGCGGCGTAGGCGTCGCGGCATCCTTGTTGTCGCTACTGTCGTGCTCGTTCACGCTTCCGTATTCGGCGTCACGACCATGAGAAATTCCTTCTCATTGAGGCCGCCGCTCTTGTCGGCGTCAGCAGTATTGAACTGCGCCTCGCTCACGTCGGGATAGCGCAGGATCAGCTCGGAGAGCGTAACTTCGCCGCTCTTGTCGCCGTCGGTGGTCGCAAAGTCGGGGGTGTTTTGAGCAAGGGCGCCGCCAGCACTGAGCGTAATGGCAGCTGCCGTTATCAGCAGAAGCTTTTTCATGGCTCTAACCTCTTGTCTTGCTGATTGTTTGCACCGCCGAGGGAGGTCGGCTGGTGCGAGCGGTCTCTTTGGACCACAGGGGCAGAACGTGCCCGGCGCGGGGCCGTTGCCCCACGTCATTCAACAAAACGTGCTGAAACCTGCCTCTGACTTAGGCGTCGGGGCGCTCGAAATCGCCCGTGTCGGGGTCCATCACCCAGAGTTCGCCGGTCGAAATGTCGAACCAGGCGCCATGGAGAGCCAGTTGACCCTCGTCTTCGCGCTTCTTGATGAAGGGGAAGGTGCGCAGGTTGTAGATCGAGTGGCGGATCGAGATGCGCTCGAGCGCAGTGCGCCGCTCGCCTTCTGTCATCCAGGAATTGCCGTTGACCTGTTCGGCCACTGGGTTGAGCAGCTTCACCCAATTGCCCACGAAGTCCGACTTGCGGATCGCGACGCTGTCGGGGTTGAGCGCGGCGTGGATACCGCCGCACCGTCCATGCCCCATGATGATGAGATCTTTGATCTCGAGCTGCTTGACCGCGAATTCGATCGCCGCCGAAGTGCCGTGCAGGTTCGCGTCCGGCTGGTAGGGCGGCACGAGATTGGCGATGTTACGCAGGACGAAAAGTTCGCCGGGCCCGCAGTCGAAAATGGTTTCGGGTGCGGAGCGGCTGTCGCAGCAGGCCACGATCATGGCCGAGGGGTTTTGGCCTTCTTTGGCCAAGTCCCGATAGCGTTCCTCTTCACGGGCATAGCGGCCCGCCATGAAGTTGGAATAGCCCTTGAGCAAGAACTCGGGAAAACGATGCATGGCGGTTGGATTAGCGGTAAGTAGCGGCCGGATCAATCGTAATCGTGCGCGAGGCAACTATGCTGATTTATCGATTTCTGACCGGCGAAGACACGTCCGCCTTCTGCCACAAGGTCACGAAAGCCCTGTCCGAAGGCTGGCAATTGCATGGCTCGCCCAGCTACGCCTTCGATGGCGCGACCATGAAAATGAAGTGCGGGCAGGCCGTTACCAGGGAGGTCGCCGACCAGCCCTATGACCCCGATCGCAAGCTGACCGACTACGTCTAGCGGTTGCTCGCGAAGATGCCGGAAAGCGCCGCGTGCTGAAGCAGCATGATGGTCTTGGCATCGACGATGCGGCCGTCCCGAATCATCGCCAGTCCCTCCGCAAACGGCATTTCGAGCACCTCGATGTCCTCGCCCTCGTGGTGGAGGCCACCGCCATCCGACATGCGCGAATCGGGACCATAAAGCCCGATGAAGCATTCGACCTTCTCGGTCAGCGAGCCGGGGCTGGCATAGGCGGCAAAGGCATGGGTGAGGGAATCGGGGCGGTAGCCGGTTTCCTCCTCCGCCTCGCGACGGGCGCAGGCTTCCGGCGTGTCGCTGTCCAGGAGGCCCGCGCAGGCTTCGATCAGCCAGCCGGGATCGCCGTTGCGGAACGGTGGATAGCGGAACTGACGAGTGAGGATGATATTACCCGCTGCCGGATCGCAGAGCAGCACCGCTGCGGCGCTGCCATGGTCATAGACCTCGCGAGAGACTTCCTGCCAGGTCCCGTCGCGCCGGCGCATTTCGAGCCGGGTCTCGCTGAGCTTTCCCCAGGCATCGGCCAGAGTCTTTTCCGAAAGTATCTTGATGTCTTGAGACAATTGCGTGCGGCCTCCATGGCGTGCGCGCAGCTAGGCCAAAAGCGGCGCGATGTTCAACTCCTGGCTGAACGAAAGCTAAATGCCGGGTTCAGACCGCGTTCGGCGAAGGCCTTTTAGACAGCGCTCCATTGCGAGCGCCCCATGCCGGGGTGCCGAGGAAAATGGAGAACACCGAATGCGAATTCTTACCCTCGTTACCCTTGCCACTATCGTCGTGAGCGGGGCAGGTCTGACTACTACCGCTGTGCAGGCCGGCACCCAGTCGACGGTCCTTTCGTCCAAGACCTTCGAGAACCGCTGCGCCCAGCGGGGCGGCCTGCTGGCGCTCGTCGAGAATGGTACAATCTGCAGGACGCTGGATGTAGCCGTGGTCTGCGAGTTCGATTCGATTCGCGCCGATTGCACCTGGGAGGGCAATCGCCTTCAGTCCGTCTATCGCCTGATCGGCATGCCCGACGCGGTGGCGGTCGGCGATTCCGGCGGCGATGTGCCGGGCAAGAAGGGTGGTGGCGGTGGCTTTCAAAATCCCAATCTGCCGCTCAACAACAAATAGGCCGTGGGGCCACGTGCTTTCGGGGCAGGTCGCGCAAGCGAACCTGCGCCCGATTGCACCTCTTTTCAGGCTATCGCGCCGCTTGCCTCCATCACTCCTTCATAGGTTAGACCTAAGACGGACATAGGAGGCTTTGACGAACGCCCGCGAGGGTACTAGAAGTCTCGAACCGTTCCAGACTGCATCGGCCAACTCCCCGGCCGCGCTCCGAGCGAGGCTTCATGACTACGCGTCCGCGCCCCCTTTCTCCGCATCTTCAAATCTACCGCTTCACCATTACGATGGCGATGTCGATCGTCCAGCGCGGCACCGGCCTGGCGCTCTATGCCGGAACGATTCTGCTCGTCGCCTGGTTCGCCGCCGCCGCCATGGGCGAGGGGCCGCTCTCACTGGTGAATTTCGTTTACGGCAGCTGGTTCGGCCAGCTCGTGCTGTTCCTCGCCACCTGGGCGCTCTTCCAGCATCTCTTCGGCGGCATTCGCCATTTCATCTGGGATTCGATCCACGGGCTCGAGCCCGGCCAGCGCGAGGCAATCGCCTGGGCCAATCTCATCTTGTCGGTAATCCTGACGCTTATCGTCTGGGCCGTCTTCGTCTGGTTCCGGGGGTAAAGATGGATAGAAGCGTCATTTCCGATCCCAAAAGCCATTACGGCTCGGGCAAGCTGGCCACCCGCCATTTCATCACGCAGCGCCTTACCGGCGCGCTCAACATCTTGTTCACGATCTTCTTCATCTGGCTGGTGGTGAACCTTGCCGGAGCCGAGCGGGCCGAAATGCTCGCGGTCGTCGGCAATCCGTTCGTCGCTATCCTGAGCGCGCTGCTGGTGGTCAATGTCTGCGTCCACATGCGCATCGGCATGCAGGAAGTCATCGAGGATTATGTCGTCGAGCCGCGCCTGCATTCGCTGACCATGCTGCTCAACAACCTGTTCTGCCTGGCGATCGCCCTGATCGGCGTCATCGCCATCGCCAAGATCGCTATCTGGGGTTAGTGCCTGATGACGGCTTATGAAATCATCGACCACGAGTTCGACGTCGTGGTTGTCGGTGCCGGCGGCGCGGGCCTGCGCGCCACGCTCGGAATGGCCGAACAGGGCCTCAATACCGCCTGTGTCACCAAGGTCTTCCCGACGCGCTCCCATACCGTGGCCGCCCAGGGCGGCATTGCCGCCTCGCTCCAGAATATGGGGCCCGACAGCTGGCAATGGCACATGTACGATACCGTCAAGGGTTCGGACTGGCTCGGCGACAACGACGCCATGGAATATCTGGCGCGCGAGGCGCCCGCCGCCGTCTATGAGCTCGAGCATTACGGCGTGCCCTTCTCGCGCACGGAAGAAGGAAAAATCTATCAGCGTCCGTTCGGCGGCCACATGACCGAATTCGGCGATGGCCCGCCGGTGCAGCGCACCTGCGCCGCCGCCGACCGGACCGGCCACGCCATCCTCCACACGCTTTACGGCCAGTCACTGCGCCACAATGCGCAGTTCTTCATCGAATATTTCGCCCTCGACCTCATCATGAGCGATGACGGCGTCTGCCAGGGCATCATGGCCTGGAAGCTCGACGATGGCACCCTCCACCGCTTCCGCGCCAAAATGGTGGTGCTGGCCACCGGCGGCTATGGCCGCTCCTATTTCTCGGCGACTTCGGCCCATACCTGCACCGGCGACGGCAATGGCATGGTGGCTCGCGCCGGCCTGCCGCTCCAGGACATGGAATTCGTGCAGTTCCACCCCACCGGTATCTATGGCGCCGGCGTCCTCATCACCGAGGGCGCGCGCGGCGAAGGCGGGTATCTGGTCAATTCGGAAGGCGAGCGCTTCATGGAGCGCTACGCCCCCAATGCCAAGGACCTGGCCTCGCGCGACGTCGTCTCGCGCTGCATGACGCTCGAAATCCGCGAGGGCAGGGGCGTGGGCCCCAAGAAGGATCATATTTTCCTTCACCTCGATCATCTCGATCCCGCAGTGCTGCATGAGCGCCTGCCGGGCATCACCGAGAGCGCCAAAATCTTTGCCGGCGTCGACCTCACCCGCGATCCCATTCCGGTGCTGCCGACCGTGCACTACAATATGGGCGGCATTCCCACGAACTATCACGGCGAAGTGCTGAACCCGGCGCCGGGCGCCTTCGACAGCGTGGTGCCGGGCCTGATGGCCGCCGGCGAAGCCGCCTGCGCCTCGGTGCATGGCGCCAATCGCCTGGGCTCCAATTCGCTCACCGACCTCGTGGTCTTCGGCCGCGCCGCCGCTTTGCGCGCGGGAAAAGTCATCGACCGCGCCGCGCCGATCCCCGGCATCAACCGTGCCCAGGACGAAAAGATCCTCGCCCGCTTCGATCGCCTGCGCTACGCCAAGGGCCATGCTCCGACCGCAGACCTGCGCGAAAAGATGCAGCGCACCATGCAGGAAGACGCCGCCGTCTTCCGCACCGGCGAGACGCTGCAGCAAGGCGTCAAGCGCATGGGCGAGGTCTATGGCCAGCTCAAGGATATCCAGGTCACCGATCGCTCGATGATCTGGAATTCCGATCTCGTCGAAACGCTCGAACTCGAAAACCTCATGGCCAATGCCATGGTGACGGTGGTGTCGGCCGAGGCCCGCAAGGAAAGCCGCGGCGCCCATGCCCGCGAGGATTTCCCGAACCGCGACGACGTCGAGTGGCGCAAGCATACGCTCTCGCTGATCGACACCGATACGGGCGCGGTCAGCCTCGACTATCGCCCAGTGCATGTCGATCCGCTGACGCCTGAAAGCGAAGGCGGCATCCCCTTGAAGAAGATCGCGCCCAAGGCGCGCGTCTATTAAGGGAAGCCGGCCGTGTCGCTCGCACCCGTTGGATATTCCGGCACGCCGCTGGCCCAGAAACTGGGGCTCAAGGACGGGCAGCGGGTGCTGTTTCTCGATCTGCCCGAGAGCCTGAGCCCGCTGGCGGAGGCGCGGAATTTTGCCGAAGTCCGCCGCAGCGGCTGGGATGGCCTGGCCGACGCCGAGGATTTTGATTTCGTCCACGGCTTTACCGCCTCCCGCGCCGTGCTTGAGGACGGGGCGAAACCGTTTCTGAATGCCATCAGGCGCGACGGCATGGTGTGGATTTCCTGGCCCAAAAAGGCCAGCAAGGTGCCCACGGACATCACCGAGGACGTGATCCGCGAGGTGCTGTTGCCGGTGGGGCTGGTGGACGTGAAAGTGGCCGCGGTCGATGCCGTCTGGTCGGGGCTCAAACTCGTTATCCGGAAGGAATTGCGGTGAAGTTTTTTGGGACAATTCTGGGTTTGTTGCTGGCCATGACCGGGACGGCCCTGGCAGGCGCGCCTACCGCGGCGCAGAAGGCCGAGTTCACCAAGGTGTGCGTCGGCATCTCGCAGGACAATGCTCTTTGTACCTGCAAGGCCGATGCTGCCATGAAGCTCATCGACGAGCGCATGATGGGCTACGTCATCGCCGGCATGAAGGGCGCAGGCAATGCACCCCAAGACGTGCAGAAGGAATGGAACGACTACGTCGCTCGCTCCAACCAGATCTGCAAGCCGAACTACTGACTTTTGCGATTTAGGACACCGAAATGGTCCAGCTGACGCTTCCGAAGAACTCCCAGATCAAGCCCGGAAAAACCTGGCCGAAGCCGGACAGCTCGGCCCTGCGCGAATACCGTGTCTATCGCTACGATCCCGATAGCGGGGAGAACCCGCGCGTCGACACCTATTGGGTCGACACCAAGGATTGCGGCCCGATGATCCTGGACGGCCTGCTCTGGATCAAGAACAAGGTCGATCCCACCCTGACGCTGCGCCGCTCCTGCCGTGAAGGCATCTGTGGGTCCTGCGCCATGAATATCGATGGCTTCAACACCCTCGCCTGCACCAAGGGCATGGACGAGATCAAGGGCGCCATCAAGATCTACCCGCTGCCACATATGCCGGTGGTCAAGGACCTGGTGCCCGACCTCACCACGTTCTACGCCCAGCACCGTTCGATCGAGCCCTGGCTCAAGACCACCTCGCCGACGCCGAAGACCGAATGGCTGCAGTCCAAGCCCGAGCGCGCCAAGCTCGACGGGCTCTATGAATGCATCCTGTGCGCCTGCTGCTCGACCTCGTGCCCGTCCTATTGGTGGAATGGCGAAAAGTATCTGGGGCCGGCCATCCTGCTCCAGGCCTATCGCTGGCTCATCGACAGCCGCGACGAGGCCACCGAGGAGCGGCTGGACAATCTCGAGGACCCGTTCAAGCTCTATCGCTGCCACACCATCATGAACTGCTCGAAAACCTGCCCCAAGGGCCTCAACCCGGCCAAGGCGATCGCCGAGATCAAGAAGATGATGGTCGAGCGGCGGGTTAGCGCCTAAGCTTTCTCGCGAAAGCCGAGGGAGCGCGTCGCGTGTTCGAAACCATTGCCCATGTGCAGGACCCGTCGATGGCGCGGGTCCTCATCACCGCGCTCAAGGCGCATGGCTTCCACCCGCTCGAAAGCGGTGAGGATGGCTTGCCGGGCCTGCCCGGCGTCGTCGGTCCCCGTGGCATTCCCATCCTCGTCCCCGAGGAAGAAATGCGCGACGCCAAGGTGCTGGCCGAGGACCTCCTGCGCGAAATGGATGTCTAGTCCGGCTGGCAGAATCTGCGCTGACAGGCCGTCCGTTCAGCTAAAAAACGCAAAATGGCCACATATTCCCCGGAGCTTTTGCGGTGCCGCCAGCGTTGCGGCCCTAGACATCTTTGGCTATATGGCCAATTAAGCTATCGTTAAGAACCGCCGAGCGACGGAAACGACATTGATGCACTGGATGCGTGGAATCTCCTCGACCGTAGCGGGCGTCTCGCTCGCCGTGACCCTGGCTGCCTGTGGCGCCACCACCTCGAACATGCCCAATATCGTGGGCCAGAGCGCGCCTTCGGCGTTGCCGCCGGTACAGTCATCGGCCGTATCGTCCAACGCGTTGCCGCAGCTTCCGGGCTCGACGGTGCAGGGGCCGATCAATCCTTCGCTCACCGGCACGCCGGTTCTCGGCGGCGCCTCGGTGCAGCAGCAGACACTCACCACCGGCGATATCACCGGCAACGGTGCCCCATCGCTCGATCCGCTGGCCATTCCCGGCCAGGTCACGGCCGGCGCCCGCGATCTTTCGGGTGGCGTTTCGGTCGACAAGCTCATCGGCGGCTGGACGCTGGCAGGCGGCAACACCCAGTGCCGCGTCAACCTCACCCAGACGGTCAAGACCGGCACGACGCGTTATCGTGCTTCGGTTCCGGGCTGCCAGATCGGCGGGCTGGCCAATGTCTCATCCTGGGCGGTGGTCGGCGGCCAGGTGCAGCTCTTCGACGAGGCCGGTTCGATCATGGCCATCCTCACCCAGTCGGGCAACCAGTTCATCGGTACCGCGGCCGGCGGCATCGCCGTGACCATGGTCAGCTAAGATTTTTCCGGCGCAACGGTCCGAGCCGGCCGAGCCAGTCAGCCAGGCCTATCGCGGACTGGTGGAGCAGGGCAGCGTCGCCGACGATCCCCTGCAACGCCGAGCCGCGCTTGTGCTCGATCGCGTGGCCATAGGCCTCCTCGGCACCGGCCGCGGCGGCCTTTCCGGGCTGTTCGGCAAGCGCGGGCCGGTGCGCGGCGCCTATCTCGTAGGCGATGTCGGGCGTGGCAAGACCATGCTCATGGACCTCTTCTTCGCCGCCGTGCCCATCCGCGAGAAGCGACGTGTGCATTTTCACGAATTCATGAGCGAGGTGCACGAGGCGATCATCGCCTTCCGCGTCAAGGCCAAGGGAAAGAGCGAGAGCGCCGACCCCATCGCGGCCGTGACGAAGCCACTGGTCAAGTCTCTCAAGCTCCTTTGCCTCGATGAATTCCACGTCCACGACATCACCAATGCCATGCTGCTGCAGCGGCTCTTCGAAAAACTCTTCGAGGGCGGGGTGACGCTGGTGGCGACCTCCAACGTCGTACCCGACCAGCTCTACGAGAACGGGCTCAACCGCCAGCTCTTCCTGCCCTTCATCAAGCTCCTCAAGGAGCATACCGAGCTCGTGACGCTCGATGGCCCCACCGACTACCGGCGTCTCAAGTTCGAGGGGCAGGAGGTCTATTTCTTCGGCCCCGAGGCGCAGGCGGGCATGGATCGCCTCTGGCTCCGCCTCACCGGTGGGCTGGAAGGAGAGCCCACCGAGATCAAGCTCGGCAGTCGGCGTCTCAAGGTTCCGCGCGCGGCGATGGGCGCGGCGCGATTCGGCTTTGCCGATCTATGCGAAAAGCCCTATGGCGCCTTCGATTACCTCAAGCTCGCGCATGCCTTCGATACGATCCTCATCGACGGCATTCCCCAGTTCGACCGTTCGCGATCGGACGCTGCCAAGCGCCTGATCCTTTTGATCGACACGCTCTACGACAGGGGTGTAAAGCTGGCGGCGAGCTTCGCCGCTCCGCTCGATCAGCTCGGTCAGGACGACCGGACGCGCTTTGAATTCGCCCGTACCGTTTCACGCCTCATCGAGATGCAGTCGGCGGACTATCTCGAGGCCCCTCACAAAGCAGAAACAAGCGCTTAAGAAAAAGTGAACACTGCGTTGTCCTGCCGCATTGCCATTGAGACCAAGGGCTGACTTGCGCGCGCGAGGAGAGGGGATTAAGAGGGGCGCCGTCAGACCTTATGCACAACATTCATTGACAGCAAGGACACCACTATGGCGCGCAAGAAGATCGCTCTCATCGGGGCGGGACAGATTGGCGGAACTCTCGCTCATCTGGCGGCTCTCAAAGATCTCGGCGACATAGTGCTCTTCGATATTCAGGACGGCGTGGCGGCGGGCAAGGCGCTCGACCTGGCCCAGTCCGGTCCGGTGGAAGGTTTTGATGCCAAGCTCAAGGGCACGACCGAATACAAGGACATCGAAGGCGCCGACGTCGTCATCGTCACCGCCGGCGTGCCGCGCAAGCCGGGCATGAGCCGCGATGACCTGCTCGAAATCAACCTCAAGGTGATGGAGCAGGTGGGCGCCGGCATTGCCAAGTACGCCAAGGATGCCTTCGTCATCTGCATCACCAATCCGCTCGATGCCATGGTCTGGGCGCTCCAGAAGTTCTCGGGCCTGCCTGCCAACCGCGTCGTCGGCATGGCCGGTGTGCTCGATTCCGGCCGCTTCCGCCACTTCATCGCCGATGAACTGGGCGTCTCGGTCGAAGACGTCACGGCTTTCGTCCTCGGCGGCCATGGCGACACCATGGTGCCGCTGGCCCGCTATTCGACCGTTGCCGGCATCCCGCTGACCGACGTCGTCAAGATGGGCTGGATGAGCAAGGAAAAGCTTGACCAGATCATCCAGCGTACCCGCGACGGCGGCGCCGAGATCGTCGGGCTCTTGAAGACCGGTTCGGCTTTCTATGCCCCGGCCGCTTCGGCAATCGCCATGGCTGAAAGCTATCTCAAGGACAAGAAGCGCGTGCTTCCGGTCGCTGCCCAGCTCACTGGCCAGTATGGCGTCAAGGGCACCTATGTGGGCGTTCCGGTCGTGGTCGGCGCTGGTGGTGCCGAGAAGATCGTCGAGATCTCGCTCAATTCGGCCGAGCAGAAAGCCTTCGACAAGTCGGTCGGCGCCGTCGAGAGCCTGATCGAGGCCTGCAAGAAGATCGCGCCCAAGCTGGCGTAAGCCAAAAGATCCAGCGGCCCGTGGACCCTGAGGTTCGCGGGCCTCCTCCCACCTCCCCAACGAGGTCTCCATGAACATCCACGAACACCAGGCTAAGGCGCTGCTCAAGGAATATGGCGTGCCTGTCGCCGGCGGCGTCGCCATTTTCTCGGCCGACGAGGCAGAGGCTGCGGCCCGCTCGCTTCCCGGCCCGCTCTATGTGGTCAAGAGCCAGATCCATGCCGGCGGTCGCGGCAAGGGCAAGTTCAAGGAATTGTCCGCCGATGCCAAGGGCGGCGTGCGCCTCGCCAAGTCCGTCGAGGATGTGGTGGCCAATGCCCGCGAAATGCTGGGCAATACCCTCGTCACCAAGCAGACCGGCGCCTCGGGCAAGCAGGTCAATCGCCTCTATATCGAAGACGGCGCCGATATCGATCGTGAGCTCTATCTCTCGATCCTCGTCGACCGCGCCGTCGGGCGGGTGGCTTTCGTCGTCTCGACCGAAGGCGGCATGGATATCGAGGCCGTTGCCGAGCACACGCCTGAAAAGATCGTGACCCTCGCCATCGATCCCGATACGGGCGTCACCGCCGCCGATGTCGAACAGCTCGCCTCCGCCTTGCAGCTCGACGCCGCGGCCAAAGCAGACGGCGCCTCGCTGTTCCCGGCGCTCTACAAGGCGTTCTGCGACAAGGACATGAGCCTCCTCGAGGTCAATCCGCTCATCGTCATGAAGGACGGTCACCTGCGCGTCCTCGACGCAAAAGTGTCTTTCGACAACAACGCGCTCTTCCGTCATCCCGATGTCGTCGCGCTGCGCGATACCAGCGAGGAAGACGCCAAGGAGATCGAGGCCTCCAAGTACGACCTCGCCTATGTGGCGCTCGACGGCAATATCGGCTGCATGGTCAACGGGGCCGGGCTCGCCATGGCGACCATGGACATCATCAAGCTCTACGGCGAAGAGCCGGCGAACTTCCTCGATGTCGGCGGCGGCGCCTCCAAGGAGAAGGTCACCGCGGCCTTCAAGATCATCACCGCCGACCCGAACGTGAAGGGCATCCTCGTCAACATCTTCGGCGGCATCATGCGTTGCGACGTCATCGCCGAGGGCGTGGTTGCGGCCGTCAGGGAAGTCGGGCTCAAGGTGCCGCTGGTCGTGCGCCTCGAAGGCACCAACGTCAAGGAAGGCAAGGCGATCCTCAAGGATTCCGGCCTCAACGTCATCCCGGCCGACGATCTGGACGATGCCGCGCAGAAGATCGTCAAGGCGATCAAGGGCCAGTGACGATGCGCGGGCCGGCTCTCGTAACGCTGCTCGCGGCCGCCGCCCTGGTGGCGGCCCCGGCGCTTGCGCAGGGCAAGGGCGACAAGAATCCGGGCAAGCCGGCCGCGCCTTCCATCTCCTCGTCCGAGTTCATGACCGAGACCTTCGCCGTCTGCGCCAACCTGGCGATCGATGGGGAAGGGGCAGGCGACAAGGCCGTCGCCGCCGGCTGGGAGCCGGATTCGGATAATGGCGACAGCGCGCCCTTCTACCGGATCATCTCCTACACCAAGTCCTTCGAGGGGCTTGGCGAGGTCACGATCTGGGGCACGATCGAGCAATATCCGGGCAAGACCATGGGTTATTGCCGTGTCGAGGCCTCCGACGAAGACGGTTCCCTCCTCGACTTCGATGATCTGGCCAACCTGCCCGACATGACCGGCTCGACCCAGACGGACGGCGACGGCACCTACGGGGCCTGGTCGGTGCGCGCCCGGGGCACCACGCAGATGTTCGCCATCGCCGAGCTCTATGACGGCGAGTTCCAGCTCGAAATCAACACGCTGATCGATGCAGCGCCAACCGAACCTGCTGATGCGGCGGCACCGGCCAAGACGGAAGATTAAATGTCCATTCTCGTCAACAAAGACACCAAGGTTCTCGTCCAGGGCCTGACCGGCAAGACCGGTACTTTCCATACCGAGCAGGCGCTGGCCTATTACGGCACCAAGATGGTGGGCGGCATCAATCCCAAGAAGGGCGGCGAGACCTGGACGAGCGGTGTCGACGGCACCAACCTGCCGATCTTTGCCAGCGTTGCTGAAGCCAGGGAGCGCACCGGCGCCAATGCCTCGGTGGTCTATGTGCCGCCGGCCGGCGCCGCCGATGCCATCCTCGAAGCGATCGACGCGGAAATCCCGCTCATCGTTGCCATCACCGAAGGCGTGCCGGTCCTCGACATGGTCAAGGTCAAGGCCCGCCTCGAAAAGTCCAAGTCGCGCCTTATCGGGCCGAATTGCCCGGGCGTCTTGACACCCGAGGAATGCAAGATCGGCATCATGCCGGGCTCGATTTTCTCGAAGGGCTCCGTCGGCATTGTTTCGCGCTCGGGCACGCTTACCTATGAGGCAGTGTTCCAGACCACCAATGCGGGCCTGGGCCAGACTACTGCCGTGGGTATCGGCGGTGATCCGGTCAAGGGCACCGAGTTCATCGATATGCTCGAGATGTTCCTCGCCGACGAAGCCACCAAGTCCATCATCATGATCGGCGAAATCGGCGGTTCAGCCGAAGAGGACGCTGCCCAATTCCTGATCGATGAGGCCAAGCGCGGCCGCAAGAAGCCGATGGCCGGCTTCATTGCCGGCCTCACGGCGCCGGCCGGGCGCACCATGGGCCATGCTGGTGCCGTAATTTCGGGCGGTAAGGGCGGTGCGGAAGACAAGATCGCGGCCATGGAGCGGGCCGGCATCCGCGTCTCCAAATCCCCGGCGCGTATCGGGGTGACGCTGGCCGAAGTCCTCAAGGGCTGAGGTCAAAAAACGAGAGAAGCCGGCGGGGAGCCACGCAATCCCCGCCTGTTAAGACGATTGCAAGCCAAAGCGGTCAGATTGAGGACCGCGCCCAGCCGGGGGCGCCCGGCACGATGAAAAGGATGGCGGGCGAGAAGCCCGCGCTAGCAAAATGACACGACAGGAAAAGAACGAAGCGTTCTTGTTGACCTCCTTCCTCTATGGCGGCAATGCTGACTATATCGAGGAGCTTTATGCGAGGTTCAAAGCCGATCCCTCGAGTGTCGATCCCACCTGGGCGAGCTATTTCGGCAAGCTCGGCGATGACGCCGCCCAGGTTTCCAAGAATGCCGAAGGCCCGTCCTGGGCTCGCAGCGACTGGCCGCAGGCCGCCAATGGCGAGCTGGTGTCGGCGCTCGACGGTAATTGGGGCATCAGCCCCTCCCAGATCGCCATGAAGACGGCCAAGGCCGTCACCGCCAAGGCCGAGACGGCCGGCGCGCCGATCCCGACGCCCGCCGAAGTCATGCAGGCGGCGCGCGATTCCATCCACGCGATCATGATGATCCGGGCCTACCGGATGCGGGGGCACCTGCAGGCGGACCTGGACCCACTTAAACTCAAGGCGCCCGAGCCGGCGCCGGAGCTCGACCCGGCCACCTACGGTTTCCAGCCGTCCGATTACGAGCGCAAGATCTTCATCGATAATTATCTCGGCCTCGAATTCGCGACCGTGCCCGAGATGCTGGCGATCCTGCAGCGCACCTATTGCTCGACGGTGGGCGTGGAGTTCATGCACATCTCCGATCCCGAATCCAAGCAATGGATTCAGGAGCGGATCGAGGGGCCGGACAAGGAAATCACCTTCACGCCCGAGGGCAAGAAGGCCATACTCAACAAGCTGATCGAGGCCGAAGGCTTCGAGAAGTTCTTGGACGTCAAGTACACGGGCACCAAGCGCTTTGGCCTGGATGGTTCGGAATCGCTGATCCCGGCACTGGAACAAATCATCAAGCGCGGCGGCGCGCTGGGCGTTAAGGACATCGTGCTGGGCATGGCCCATCGCGGGCGCCTCAACGTGCTCACCCAGGTCATGCACAAGCCGCACCGCGCCCTCTTCCATGAGTTCAAGGGCGGCGCCTTCTATCCCGACGACGTCGAGGGTTCGGGCGACGTGAAGTATCACCTGGGCGCCTCATCGGACCGCGAGTTCGACAGCAACAAGGTGCACCTGTCGCTGACGGCCAACCCCTCGCACCTCGAAATCGTCGATCCGGTGGTGCTGGGCAAGGCCCGCGCCAAGCAGGACCAGTACAATTCGCCCGACGGCAAGCTCTCGTCCTACGACCAGAGCCGCGTCATCGACCGCTCGATGGCCATGCCGCTGCTCATCCATGGCGATGCGGCCTTTGCCGGCCAGGGCGTGGTGGCGGAAAGCCTGGGGCTTTCGGGCCTCAAGGGTCACCGTACGGGCGGCTCGATCCATTTCGTGATCAACAACCAGATCGGCTTTACCACCTCCCCGATCTATTCGCGCTCCTCGCCCTATCCGACCGATGTGGCCAAGATGATCGAAGCGCCGGTCTTCCACGTCAACGGGGATGACCCGGAGGCCGTGGTCTTCGTTGCCAAGGTCGCCACCGAATATCGCCAGCGCTTCGGACGCCCGGTGGTCATCGACATGTTCTGCTATCGCCGCTTCGGCCATAACGAAGGCGACGAGCCCAGCTTCACCCAGCCGCTGATGTATTCGCGCATCCGCAGCCACAAGACGACGCTGGAAATCTATTCGGAAAAGCTGGTCGCCGAAGGCCTGCTCACCGCCGAAGAGGTCGACAAGCTCAAGGCCGGCTGGCGTCAGCACCTCGAAAGCGAGTTCGAGGCCGGCCAGGATTACCGCCCCAACAAGGCCGACTGGCTCGACGGGCAGTGGAAGAAGTTCAAGGCCGCCGAAGTCGACGGGCCGCGCCGCGGCGACACCGGGGTAAGCCTGGATCGCCTCAAGGCCATCGGCACCAAGCTTTCGACCGTGCCGGAGGGTTTTAACGTCCACCGCACCGTCAAGCGCTTCATGGACAATCGCCTCGCCGCCATCGATTCGGGCGAAGGCATCGATTGGGCCACCGCCGAAGCCCTGGCGTTCGGCACGCTGGTCACCGACGGCCATCCCGTGCGCCTCTCCGGCCAGGATGTCGAGCGCGGCACCTTCTCGCAGCGTCACTCGGTCCTCAACGACCAGGAGACGGACGAGACCTATACCCCGCTCAACAATCTGGATGCCGACCAGTCGCGCTACGAAGTCATCAACTCGATGCTGTCCGAAGAAGCGGTACTCGGCTTCGAATACGGCTATTCGCTGGCCGAGCCGAACACGCTCACCCTCTGGGAAGCGCAGTTCGGCGACTTCGCCAACGGCGCCCAGGTGGTGGTGGACCAGTTCATCTCGTCGGGCGAGCGCAAGTGGTTCCGCATGTCGGGCCTCGTGATGCTCCTGCCGCACGGCTATGAAGGCCAGGGCCCCGAGCATTCCTCGGCGCGCCTCGAGCGCTATCTGCAGCTCTGCGCCGAAGACAACATGCAGGTCGCCAACTGCACGACGCCGGCCAATTACTACCATATCCTGCGCCGCCAGATCGCCCGCGACTTCCGCAAGCCCCTGATCCTGATGACGCCCAAGTCGCTGCTCCGCCACAAGCGGGCGGTCTCGGGCCTGGTCGAACTCGGCCCCGATAGCTGCTTCCATCGCCTGCTCTGGGACGATGCCGAGTCTCCGGGTGTCCCCAAGACCACGATCCGCCTGACTTCGGACGACAAGATCCGCCGCGTCGTCTTGTGCTCGGGCAAGGTCTATTACGACCTGCTCGAAGACCGCGAGAAGCGCGGCATCGACGATGTCTACCTGCTCCGTCTCGAACAGCTCTATCCGTTCCCGGCCAAGGCGCTGCTCGACGAGCTGTCGCGCTTCAAGAATGCCGAGATCGTCTGGTGCCAGGAAGAGCCGCGCAACATGGGCGCCTGGGCTTTCGTCCAACCCTATATCGACTGGGTCATGGACCAGATGGGCCGTGCCGGCCAGCGCCCGCGCTATGTCGGCCGCCCGGCCTCCGCATCCACCGCAACCGGCCTGATGCGTCTGCATCTGGAGCAATTGCACAGCTTCCTCGAAGAAGCTTTCGCCAAGTAAGAGGACAAACAAAAAGTGTCGGTAGATATCCGGGTGCCCGCTCTGGGCGAAAGCGTCACCGAAGCCACGATCGGCCAATGGTTCAAGAAGGTGGGCGATGTCGTCGCCGCCGATGAACCCTTGGTCGAGCTGGAAACGGACAAGGTGACGATCGAGGTCCCGGCCCCGGCTGCAGGCGTACTCGAAGCCATCGCAGCCAATCCGGGCGATACGGTCAATGTCGGTGCCCTGATCGGCGCCATCGGCTCGGGCGACGGCAAGGCTGCGGCACCCGCCGCCAAGCCAGCTGAAGCGCCCAAGGCAGCCGCCGCTGCTGCGCCCGTCGCCTCCACCGCGACCGGCTCGGCCGCCATTGCGCCCAGCCCCTCGGCTTCAAAACTCATCGCCGAAAACGGCCTTTCGGCCGGCGCCATCGCCGGCTCGGGCAAGCACGGCCAGGTGCTCAAGGAAGACGTGCTGTCGGCCATTGCCGGCAAGCCCGCCGCTGCCGCCGCGCCGGCGCCCGCACCGGTTGCGCGGGCCGAAGCTCCGGCCCCGGTTCCCGCGCCGGTCCCCCGCGCTCCGGCTCCCGCCGAAGACGGCGCCCGCGAGGAACGCGTGAAAATGACCCGGCTGCGCCAGACCATTGCGCGCCGCCTCAAGGACGCCCAGAACACCGCCGCCATGCTCACCACCTTCAACGAGGTGGACATGAAGCCGGTGATGGACCTGCGCGCCCGCTACAAGGACGTCTTCGAGAAGAAGCACGGCGTCAAGCTGGGCTTCATGGGCTTCTTCACCCTGGCGGTCGTTCATGCCTTGAAGGAAATCCCGGCGGTCAATGCCGAGATCGATGGCGACGAGCTTATCTACAAGAACTATGCCCATATCGGGGTCGCCGTCGGCACCGACAAGGGCCTGGTGGTTCCTGTGGTCCGCAATGCCGACCAGCTTTCGATCGCCGGCGTCGAGAAGGAAATCAACCGTCTGGGCAAGCTCGCCCGCGACGGACAGCTCTCGATGGCCGACATGCAGGGCGGCACCTTCACCATCTCGAATGGCGGCGTCTATGGCTCGCTGATGTCGACCCCGATCCTCAACGCCCCGCAATCCGGCATTCTGGGCATGCACAAGATCCAGGATCGCCCCGTGGTCGAGAATGGCCAGATCGTCATCCGTCCGATGATGTATCTCGCCCTCTCCTATGACCACAGGATCGTGGACGGCAAGGAAGCGGTGACCTTCCTCGTGCGCGTCAAGGAAAGCCTCGAGGCGCCCGAACGTCTGGTGCTCGATCTCTAGGACCGCTAGGGTTCGCTTGAACGTTGAGGAGGCCGGCACTGCCGGCCTCTGTTTCAGGGGCAGGGCATGCAGGGACACTGGCTCGAATTCTTGGGGCTCATGGTGGCTTTCGGCATCAGCGCGGTGATTCCGGGCGCCGATTTCGCCATGGTGCTGCGCCAGTCGATCGCCCATGGCCGCAAGGCGGCGCTCTTCACCTCGGGCGGCATCGCCACGGCCATCCTTGTCCATGGCAGCTATACGCTCCTGGGCATGGGCGTCATCGTCAGCCAGTCGATTCTGCTCTTCGACATCCTCAAATATATCGGCGCGGCCTACCTCCTCTATCTCGCCATCGCGACGCTGCGCGGGCCGTCCCCGCAGCCGCCAACTGATCTCGAAGATCACAATCCGCGCGCGGCCACAGCCTGGGGCGCCTTCGCGCTGGGGTTCTTGACTAATCTCCTCAACCCCAAGGCGGTGCTGTTCTTCCTGGCGCTCTTCACCACGCTTGTCGGCGCCACGACGCCGGGCCCCATCAAGGTCTTCTACGTCGTCTCGATGAGCCTGGAGCTCTTCATCTGGTTCGTGCTGGTCTCGGTGTTCTTCACCATGCCGCAGATCCGAAACGGATTTTTCAAACTCGGGCGGTGGTTCAATCGCATCACCGGCCTTACATTCATCCTGTTGGCGATCCGCGTGGCGGTCGCAAGGCAACACTAAGGTTTTAGGGAAAATGGCGGAGCAATTCGACTTCACGGTCATCGGCAGCGGCCCCGGCGGCTACGTGGCGGCCATCCGGGCGGCCCAGCTCGGGATGAAGGTGGCGGTGGTCGAGAAGTGGGCGACCTTTGGCGGCACCTGCCTCAATATCGGCTGCATTCCCTCCAAAGCCCTGCTGCATGCCACCGAGCTTTTCGAGGAAGCCGGCCATAGCTTCTCCCAGCTCGGCATCGACATCCCGGCGCCGGTCCTCAACCTGCCGCAGATGATGAACCACAAGACCGAGACGGTGGCCTCCAACGTCAACGGCGTCGAATATCTGTTCAAGAAGAACAAGATCACCGCCTTCCGCGGCATCGGCTCGATCGCCGCACCCGGCAAGGTGCTGGTGACGCCCCAGAGCGGTCCCACCCAGACCATCGAGACCAAAAATATCGTCATCGCCACCGGTTCGGTCTCGGCAAACCTGCCGGGCATCGAGATCGACGAGAAGCAGATCGTGACCTCGACCGGCGCCATCGCGCTCGACAAGGTGCCCGAGCGGATGCTGGTCATCGGCGCCGGCGTCATCGGGCTCGAACTCGGCTCGGTCTGGAACCGCCTCGGCTCCAAGGTCACCGTCGTCGAGTTCCTCGACCGCATCCTTCCCGGCATGGACAGCGAAGCGGCGCGCCAGTTCCAGCGCATGCTCCAGAAGCAGGGTTTTGAATTCAAGCTCGGCCAGAAGGTCGCCGGTATCGACAAGCAGGAAGACGGCTCGCTCAAGGTCCGCATCGAGCCGGCGGCCGGCGGCAATGCCGAATTCCTCGATGTCGACGTGGCGCTCGTCGCCATCGGCAGAAAACCCTATACCGAAGGCCTCGGCCTCGAAATCGTCGGCGTCGCCCTCGATGAGCGCGGGCGCGTGCGCACCGATGCCCAGTACAAGACCAGCGTCGACGGCATCTATGCCATCGGCGACGTGATTGCCGGTCCCATGCTCGCCCACAAGGCCGAGGACGAAGGCATTGCCGTGGCCGAGATCATTGCCGGCCAGGCCGGCCACGTGAATTACGGCGCCATTCCCTCGGTGGTTTACACCAACCCCGAGATCGCCACCGTCGGCAAGACCGAGGACGAACTCAAGGCCGGAGGCATCGACTACAAGGTCGGAAAATTCCCCTTCACCGCCAATGGCCGCGCCAAGGCCATGCTGGCCACCCAGGGCTTCGTCAAGATTCTGGCCGATGTCGCCACCGACCGCGTGCTTGGCGCCACCATCGTGGGCAAGAATGCCGGCGAGATGATCCACGAGCTGACCGTGCTCATGGAGTTTTCGGGTGCCGGCGAAGACCTGGCCCGCACCACTCACGCCCATCCCACGCTCTCCGAAGCCATCCGCGAAGCCGCCCTCATGCTCGGCGACGGCGCCATTCACATCTGACGCCTTGGGGAACCCCTCCGGGTTCCCCACGTTTCCCCATTACGACACACGTCGTAAGCCCCCGCCCCACGGATCGGCCCAGCTCCTCAAAACAGCAAAAGGCCGAACCCAGGACGGGGGTTTTGTCATGGAGGAGACTTGGACATGGCCGACCTCATCCCCGATGCCGAGCGCATCGCCGCTCTCGCCCAGATGCCCTGGACCTATGACGAAGCCGGCAAGGCGATTTCGCGCAGCTTCAAGTTCGCCAATTTCTCGGAAGCCTTCGGCTTCATGGCCCGGGTTGCGCTCCTCGCCGAGAAGGCCGGCCATCATCCGGACTGGTCCAATTCCTACAATCGCGTCGACATCACTCTCTCGACCCACGATGCCGGCGGGGTCACGCGCAACGACCTGGACCTCGCCCGGAAGATCGACGCACTTGTGGAATGAGCCCTTACGTAATGTTCCCGTAACGCGAATCGCCCGGTGACGGCGCGTTAACGCGGCTTCTGTAGGGTTGCGGCAGACCAGAAACGGTCTGTTTGCTTACCAGGACAGTAGCATGCCTCTCCCGAACTTCGTCAAAGCCCCTACGCTCAAGTTGCGGGGGACGATCGTTGCTGCCGCCGCGATCGTGTTTACACTCGCTCTCGGTTCCGGCCTCGTCTACGTGGTGCAGTCCACCCAGCAGAACGATATCGCTGCCGCCGACCAGCTGATGTCCAATGTGGCCGAATCCCAGGCCAATGCCATTCATGTCGTTCTCAAGGAGCATGCGACCGCCGCCGTCGCCATTGCCGAGACGCTTTCCACCTTCCTCGCCGACCCCTCTGTGGGTCCGCAATCCTACAAGACCCTTTTCGAAAAGCAGCTTGCGCAGCTGCCTAATGCCATCGGCATCTGGGCGCTGACCACCAAGGATGGTCCGGCTGCTGCCAACCCAGTGCTGATGTCCTCCGAATACGGCCTGGGTGATGGCTATTTCGGCCCCTCGATCACCCGCAGCCTCGATGATGGCAAGGTGTCCTGGTCTGAGCTCAATCTCTCCGAAGCCAATGGCTTCAAGGGCTGGTTCCTCGATCCCCTGGCGCGTGACGCCACCTCGCTCACCGGCCCCTATCTCTACGATGGCCGCCTCTTCACCTCCGTCACCGCGGTGATCCGGCGGGCGGATGGCAAGGGCGTGGGCCTTGCCGGCGTCGATTTCAACGGCGGCATGTTCGCCAAGCTCATCGGCGACCAGAAGCCGATGGGCACCGGCTGGATCGGCGTCATCAATGCCGACGGCAATTGGGTCGTCCATTCCGACGAGAGCATGCTCGGCATGCCGGCCAGCGACGAAAGCGCCAAGGCCGCCATTGCCGGCGCCCGGGCGGGCAATTATCACGCCGCCTCCAGCATGGGCGGCGAAGACTGGCGCATCACTGCCGAGAAGCTCGCGCTTCCTGAATTCGGCCTCGACTGGACCGTCATGGTCGCCGTGCCCGAATCCACGCTCCTCGCCGAATCCATCCAGCAGCGCAATTTCCTGATCTCCGGCGGCCTCGTGCTTCTCGGCCTGGGCCTCGTCGCCTTCTGGTTCGTCGGCACCTCGATCGCCAAGCCGATCAACCGCCTCACCGACAGCATGGAAGCCATGGCCAATGGCGATCTCTCCGTCGAGGTCCTGGGCGGCGAACGCCGCGACGAAGTGGGCGCGATGGCTCGTGCAGTCGAGGTATTCCGGGAGAACGGGCTCAAGGTGGCGCAGATGACGGAGGCGGAAGCGGCGCGTATCGTCTCGGACCAGCGCGCCCGTGCCCAGATGATGGGCCAACTCCAGGCTGCGTTCGGCAATGTCGTGGATGCCGCGGTGGCCGGCGACTTCTCTCGCCGTGTCGAGGTGCAGTTCCCCGATGCCGAACTCAACCAGCTCGCCGGCTCGGTCAACAACCTCGTCGAAACCGTCGATGGCGGCCTCGCCGAAACCTCCCGTGTGCTGGGCTCGCTGGCCAGGGCGGACCTCACCGAGCGAGTCACCGGCTCCTATTCGGGCGCCTTCGGCCAGCTCAAGGACGATACCAATGCGGTGGCCGACAAGCTCGGCGAAATCGTCGGCCAGCTCCGCCAGACCTCCCGCGCCTTGAAGACCGCCACCGGAGAAATCCTCTCGGGCGCCAACGACCTCTCCGAACGCACCACCAAGCAGGCGGCGACGATCGAAGAGACGTCGGCGGCCATGGAGCAGCTGGCGTCCACCGTGCTGCAGAATGCCGAACGGGCCCGCGAAGCCTCGAGCGTTGCCGGCTCGGTCACCCGCACCGCCGAAGAGGGCGGGCAGGTGATGAACCATGCCAATGAGGCCATGGAGAAGATCGAGACCTCCTCGTCCAGGATCTCCAATATCATCGGCATGATCGACGACATCGCCTTCCAGACGAACCTGCTGGCGCTCAATGCTTCGGTGGAAGCCGCCCGTGCGGGTGAGGCCGGCAAGGGCTTTGCGGTGGTGGCGGTGGAAGTGCGCCGTCTCGCGCAATCGGCGGCGGAGGCCTCCTCGGAGGTCAAGGCGCTGATCGAGCAGAGCGCCGGCGAGGTCAAGACCGGCTCGCGCCTGGTTGCCGACGCGGCCTCCAAGCTCGAAGCCATGCTGACCGCGGCCCGGTCCTCCAATGAGTTGATGGATGGCATTGCCCGGGAGAGCCGGGAACAGGCCTCGGCCATCGAGGAGGTCAATGTCGCGGTCCGGCAGATGGACGAGATGACCCAGCACAATGCGGCGCTGGTCGAAGAGACCAATGCCGCCATCGAGCAGACGGAAGCCCAGGCCTCCGAGCTCGACCGGATCGTCGACATCTTTACCATCGACGGGGAAGCGCGCCGCGAGGCCCCGGCGTCCAAGCTCCAGCCCGGCAAGGCCATCCCGGCCAGGCCGGCGGCCACGGGCATCAAGGGCCTGCAGCAACGAGTGGCCACCGCCGCCAAGGCCTACCTCACCAATGGCAACGCCGCCATCGACAAGGACTGGGAGGAGTTCTGAGGGGCGCAGGGACTAAACCAGAACGATCAGACTACCGATCTCGCCGGCAGGTCTCCCTCCCCTTGCGGGGAGGGGGCAGGGGTGGGGGTGACCCCACCCACCGGACCGAGCCTCTAGCCCACCCCCACCCTCTCGTCCCTCTCACCCTCACCCCACCCCGATCTTCCCCGGGCGAAGACCCGGGGCCTATTGCACCCCTCCACCCGAGTGGAGATATCCGTGGGCCCCGGATCAAGTCCGGGGAAGATCGAGGTGGGGTGAGGATGGTGGTAAGAAATGGTGCTCTTGAAGCCATGAAACGCGCTTCTCGCTCGAGATGCGGTGCGGCAGCAGAGACATTTTCGTCGGCTAAAGCGCAGCACGCCGACTTTCAAATAAACCTACCCGTGCTCGCCTTCCCGCGGCGAAGACGCTTCGAGTAAAGCCGACGCCGCAAACTCCGACGCCCAAGCGAACCGAACCTCCAGCAACTCCCCACCGCTGACCTCCCTGTCACCCCCTAGTGAAAATTCCGCCCCGAGGGCAGCGCCGCATGCATCTGCCTTTGCTCCGCCTCCTGCCGCCGCCTCTCCCGTTCCACTCGTGGATCAGGCCGTGAATCCTTCTTTCCCTCGTCGGCTCGTGCCAGCACGCCATCCCCCAGATCCCGGCCATCGGCGACCGAAAGCAGTTGCGGGGTGAGGTCGTAGAAAGAGCGGGCGATGACGTGGGTGACCATGCCTTCGCGCTGCACCTGCCCGCGGATGGCCAGCATGCGCGAGGTCAGGATGATGCGGCGGTTGTTCTCGAAGACCTTGTTCCACACCACGATATTGGCGATCCCCGTCTCGTCCTCAAGCGTCATGAATATCACGCCACTCGCCGTTCCCGGTCGCTGGCGCACCAGTACCAGCCCCGCCACGTCGATGATCCGCCCCGGCTGCGTCGTCACGAGCTTTTCGGACGGCAGCGTGCCGCGCCGGTCGAGCAGCGGTCGCAGGAATTCCACAGGGTGGCCCTTCAGGGAGAGCGAGAGCGAGCGGTAGTCGTGGATGACGGCCTCGCCCGGCTGCATGAGCGGCAATTGGTCTTCGCCTTCCGCCGGCTGGCCGGTGGGCAGGCCTGCAGCCGAAAAGAGCGGCAGCGTCTCGGCACCGGCCGTGCCCATCAGGCCCTTGACGGTCCAGAGCGCCTGCCGCCGGGTCAGGCCAAGCGAGCCGAAGGCGTCGGCTTCGGCCAGTTTCTGCAGCGCCGAAACCGGCAGGCCCGTCCGCAGCCAGAGGTCGCGGATCGAGGCGTAACCCGCCCCGCGATTGGCCACGACCGCTTCCTGATGCTTCCTGTCGAATCCGCTGATGGTGGAAAGCCCCAGCCGCACCGCATGGGTGGTCCAGATATCATCGCTCATGTCGGCATGCCGGTCGTGGAGCTTGTCGGCCAGCCATTGCCCGCTTTCGAGGCTGTTTTCGGCGAGCGAATGATTGACGTCCACCTCCCGGATATCCACGCCGTGGTCGCGGGCATCACGCACGATCTGGGCCGGCGCATAAAATCCCATGGGCTGGCTGTTGAGCAGCGCGCAGGCAAAGACATCCGGGTAATGGCACTTGAGCCAGCACGAGACATAGACGAGTAGGGCGAACGAAGCCGCATGGCTTTCCGGAAAGCCATAATCGGCGAAGCCTTCGATCTGCCTGAAGCAGCGTTCGGCAAATTCATCGGCAAAGCCGTTCGCCTTCATGCCGGCCAGGAATTGTCCCCGCAGTCGCCCTACCGTCCCATTTCGCTTGAATGTGGCCATGGCTCGCCGGAGTTGGTCGGCTTCGCCCGGGGAGAAGCCGGCTCCTTCGATGGCGATCTGCATGGCTTGTTCCTGGAAAAGGGGGATCCCCTTCGTGCGTTTAAGGACCGCCTCGAGCTTAGGTGGTAGGGCTTCAATCTTCTCCACGCCCTGTCGCCGCTTGAGATAGGGATGCACCATGCCGCCCTGGATCGGTCCCGGGCGCACGATAGCTACTTCGATGACGAGATCGTAAAACTCGGCTGGCTTTAGCCTGGGCAGCATCGACATCTGCGCCCGGCTCTCTATCTGGAACACTCCGATCGTATCGGCGCGATGGGTCATGGCGTAGACGCGATCGCTCACGGCGGGGAGCCCCTTCTTGCGTCTGTCCTGATCTTCCCGCTCCTCGTCGAGCACCCCCTGCAGCGTGAGCTCCTGCCCATAATGCTCCTTCATCATATCGAAGGCGCGATGGAGGCAGGTCAGCATGCCGAGTGCCAGGATATCGACCTTGAGAATGCCCAGCGCATCGAGGTCGTCCTTGTTCCACTCCACCACGGTGCGGTTTTCCATGGCGGCATTGGTGATGGGAACGAGGTGATCGAGCCGGTCGCGGGTGATGACGAAGCCGCCCACATGCTGGGAGAGATGGCGCGGAAACCCCATCAGCTCGCCGGCCAGTTCCAGCACCTTTCGCAAGGTGGCTTCGTTAGGGTCGAGGCCGAGCGATTTCACCCGGGCCTGGTCAGGCCTTTTCGTGTACCAGCCCCAGCCCAGGCTGTTGAGCGCCGTGATCGTATCTGAGGAGAGCCCGAAAACCTTCGCGACTTCGCGCAGTGCGCCCTTGGAGCGATAGGTGACGACGGTGGAGGTCAGCCCCGTCCGCTCGCGTCCATATTTGCCGTAGATATACTGCATGACGTCTTCGCGCCTCTCGTGCTCGAAATCGACGTCGATGTCGGGTGGCTCGTGTCGCTCGGTAGACAGGAAGCGGCCGAAGACCAGCTTGCTGACGTTGGGATCGACTTCGGTAACCCCCAGGCAGTAACAGACCGACGAGTTGGCGGCAGAACCCCGTCCCTGGCAGAGGATGTTCTTCTCGTAACGAGCAAAATGCACGATATCCTGCACGGTGAGGAAGTAGGCGGCATAGTTGAGCTCAGCGATGAGTTTCAGTTCGGCGACGAGGCTCTGGTGCACCTTTTCGGGGATGCCGTTCTCGTATTTTTCGAGCGGATAGCGCTTATGCGCGCCCTCCCAGGTCAGCCGCTCCAGCGTCTCCTGTGCCGTTTCGCCATTGCCGACAGTTTCCTCCGGGTAGTTGTATTTCAGCTGATCGAGCGTGAACTCTATCCGCTTGAGGAACCTGGTGGTTTCGGCCAGCGCCTCCGGATGTTCGCGAAAGAGCCGGGCCATTTCCCGGCTATCCTTGAGGTGGCGCTCGGCATTGGGTTCAAGCCGCGTGCCGGCCTCGGCGATGGTCAGGTGCTCGCGGATGCAGGTCACCACGTCCTGGAGCGGGCGCCGTTCGGGATCGTGGTAGAGCACGTCGTTGACTGCGATCAGAGGCACGCCCGTGCGCGCCGCCAGATGCGCCAGCCGGTTGAGCCGCGCCCGGTCCGCGCCGCCATAGGTGCAGGCGGCGGCGAGCCAGACCTGGTCCGGCGCCAGCATTCGCAGGCGCCGCAGGGTTTTGGCGCCTTCCTCGAACCGGGCCTCCTCGATCTGGACGATGAAAAGCTGCCCCTGCGCGAACTCGGCGAGGTCCTCGAACCTGAGATGGCACTCGCCCTTGGGGGCCCGGCGGTTGCCGGTGGTCAGCAATCGGGTGAGACGCCCATAGGCCGCCAGATCGCTGGGATAGGCGATGATATCGGCGGTTTCGTCGGTAAAGACCAGCCGCGTGCCCACCACATAGCGGAAATCCGCGATATGTTCGCCGATCTCGGCGTCTTCCTTGAGGTCGCGCAGCGCTACATAGGCGCGCACCACCCCGGCCAAGGAATTGCGGTCGCAAAGGCCCATGCCCCTGAGCCCGAGCGCCACTGCCCGGGCGATCAGTTCCTCCGGGTGCGAGCCGCCGCGCAGGAAGGAGAAATTGCTAGTCACCATGAGCTCGGCATAGGCCGGCGGCGCAGGAGGCCTGGCCGGCTTTTCGGGCTGGGTAAGCGTAACGACATTGTTCATGAGAAGAACCCGTGCAGATACCAGCCCGCGCCTTCCGCGCCCGGCAGTCCATCGTGGAACAGCCAGAAGCGCCGGCCGCCATCGTCTTCGGCGGTATAGTAATCGCGAAAAAGCATAGAGCGGCGGGGCAGGGGCGGCTCGTCTTCCTCGTCCCAGCCATAGCGGGATTTTTTCGTGCGCGGCTTCTCCTCGTCCTTTCCGGGGGGCGGGTCGATGGTAAGGGGGGCCTGGTCGAGCCACCATTCCTCGCCCAGTCGTTCGGGGCCGGTAGCCTTGACGAACCGGTAGGTCACGCGCCGCCAGGTCATGTCGGCGGGAGGCCCTTCGGGCACTTCGGCGGTCACCCGGATCGGCTCGGGACTGGGGAGAAGACGCAGGGGGCGCTTCCTGTCGGCCACCGTTCCGGCGGCCGGCGGGGCCGGCGGCTGGATCACCGGCTCAAGCCGGGCAGCGCGTTCGGGCATGTGGCTGCCCACGGCCGTGGTGCGCAGGACCGCGGTTTCGCCCAGGCGATTGGCCATGCGATCGTGGAGGCGGATAAGATCGCCGCTGCCGCCCTGGCCGTCGAATGCTCCGGCCTGCAGCGGATCGAGGACAGACACCTCGGCTGCGCCCAGCCGGATCATGTCGATGCCGAAGCCGGCATCGAATTCGCCGGTGAGCCGCTCGGCGCGGTTCGCGAAAAGCCGGGCCAGGTGGGCGGAGTCGCGTGTCGTGCGGGCGGCGCGCACCGAAAGGCACATCACCTTGTGGTCGACGCGATAGACCATGAGGTGAAAGGCCTGGGCACCGATGCCCTCGGCCTCAAGGAGCCCGGAAAGACGGATGGCCAGGTCGCGCGTCGTCTCCATGACGCTGTCGAGCAGGCTGATCGGCTCGGCGAAGCGTCGCTCGACGAACCGCTCGGGGGCGGGAAGGCGGGGCTTGATGCTTTCATCGATCAGCCCGCGCGCCTGGTCGAGCCGCAGGATCAGCGAGGCGCCGAGACGTGCCTGCAACGATTTGCGCGGATAGGCGTAAAGCTGGCCGATCCGCTTGAGGCCCAGTTGCTGGAGTGTGGCGATCTGTTCTGGGGCCAGCCGCAGGGCGCTGACCGGAAGTTCGGCCAGGACGACGTCGGCGTCTTCCCCGATGATCGCGCCGGGACGGTGCTGGGCCAGTGCCCAGGCAGCACCGATGCTCGAGGCGATGGCGCCGCTTGCCTCGAGGCCCAATTCCCTGAGCCGCCCGAGAACGCTTTTGAGCATTTTTTCCTCACCCCCGAAGAGATGGGAGACGCCGGTGATGTCGAGTGCCAGGTCGCCGAAGGCGCTCATGTCGGGCAGCACGGCCACGATCGGGGAAGCGTAGGAATGCCAGTCGGCAAAATCGGCAAAGAGCGATTCCACGAGCGGCCGGTCGATCTCGCGCGCTTCGAGATTGGGGATCAGCGCGCGGGCATCGGTGAGGTTATGACCCGGCCAGACATTGATCCTGGAAACGCTCGCATCCACTGCTACGAGCTTGAGGGCGCTCTTCTGCTTTTCGTAAAGCGCGAAGGGGCGGCCGGAGGCGAGAAGCGCCGGATCACGCCGTCTTAAGCAATCCGTCGCCCAGCGCGGCAGGTTGAGCACCAGGTAGCGGCGTTGGGGCAGGAGGCTCGCCAGCGGGGCCGTGTCCTTGGGTGCGTTCGACCAGTTTGAAACCATTTTTCCAGTCCAGTAGCCAGTGGCTGCCCTCTTGTTTGTGCTCGGTGCTCAAAAGTCCTTTTTCGAGAAAGACCTGCCACCGCGGCGCGTCCGGGGATTGGGCGTCGTAGCTTTGGCCCTGGCTCACCGCCGGCTCCACCCGCCAGCGCAATTGCGCCGCGCTCGCTTCGCGCCCGGTGCCGTAGCGGTTGAGGAAGATCGAGGCGCCCCCGCTCGCGGCCCGCAGGCTGAGGCGCCGGCTCACCGTGAAGTCGAGGATTTTCGGGGCGCCCCCGATATCGGCGATGACCGCGGCGACCGCCCGGCAGCCCAGGGCTTCCTCGATCGCCCACAAAAGTTCGGGCATGGTCTGGGTGCGCACCAGGGTCAGGGTTTCCGGGGCAAAGCCGAAATGGTCGAGACCGGGGCCATAGGGCAGGCCGCGTTCCTGCGCTTCATGGGCGAGCTCGATATAGAACACGGCCGGCCGCTGAGGGGTAATCAACGGGCGCGACTGGCCGAGCGCGAAGCCGAAGGCGGCGCCGGCATTGCGTTCGTCGGGCGTGAAAATCTCGTGGAGGAGGCCGGGCGGGGCGGCGACGAACCCCTTTGCAGCCTTGAGCCGCCGGGCAGGAGTTTCGGCCAGGGGCGGGCGATTCTCCAGTGCCGCGATGCGCTCACGCAAGGCTGCCAGTGCTGTCTGTTTGCCTGGGCCCATCGGGCCGCTCCTTCGTCCGTATAAGAACAAAAAGAGAACAACTTGCCGTGCAAAGAGTCAAGCCGAGTCGCGCAGGGCGCGCAAAACTCGCGGCGTTCACATGGGATAAAGCTTTCGCGAGTGTGGCCGAACGGTCATTGAGCATGACGTGGCATCTGATTATCTCTTGGGCACTTACCCCGGAGCAATTCCAGACATGTTCGAGGCCCTCAACCGCCTGTTTTCCAAGTCCGAAACAGGCCATAACCTCCACGACCCGCGCCTTTCGGTGGCGGCCCTGCTGGTGCACCTGGCCGCGATCGATGGCACGGTCAAGCCCGAGGAAAAGGTCGCCATCCGCAGCGCGCTCCAGGACTATTACGATCTGAGCGACAGCGAAGTGGAGCGGCTGGTGGCCGAAGCCACGCGCCGCGATGCCGATGCGGTGGATTTCTACCAGTTCACCTCCGGCCTCTCCTCGCTCGACGACGAGGAGCGCATCGAGATCGTGCGGATGATGTGGCAGGTGGTCTTTGCCGACAACAAGAACCATGAACTGGAAGACAACATGGTCTGGCGCATAGCCGAACTCATCGGCGTCTCGACCCGCGACCGCAACATCCTGCGTAACCAGATGGCCCATAAGGGCGCCTAAGCTTCTTTGCTTTTGAAGCTGCTGCAGCCTTGTTTGGAAGGTCCTGCAGTCTGCTGGGCACCGCCCAGAAGCTCAAAAACTCGTCACCCCGGCGCAGGCCGGGCCTGGTTTTCCGTCTCCCTGAACCCCGGCCATTGCCGTAGGCCGGGGTGGGGTTCGTCTGCCTGATCGCATCGTGCGCGAAGCAACCTTGTTGTCAACATCAGGTGAACGACGTTGTATCCATTGTTAACCGAGGTTTCGGAACTACGTTCTCCGAGCCTCTTCCCACCCCTCTCCCTTACGCCGCTATCGCATTTCCGGGCACGATTTTGGTGACCCGGCCCTTCTCCACCCCTTCGCCATCGCGATAGCCGATGCGGCCGGGCTCGATGTCGATCTGCCAGTCGGCACTCGGACCGCCTTCCCAATCGACGTGATAGCCGGTCGGCGACATCACCCAGCGGCCGTTGCGGCGGGTGCCGTTCGGCGCCAGCATCGCCGCTCCGCCATCGGCGCCGTAATAGACCGCTGCCTCGGCGCCATTGCCGAGGTCGAGATAATGGGTCGCGCCACGCAGCAACGCCTCGAGGATCGAATTATCGTGCACAATCATGGAAAAAGCCTCGCATTTCCTTGGGTTATCGAATAATAGTCAAGTAACTTGACGGTGTAATAAACTGAGCGACGAAAATGGTCAAGAGCCTTGACGATGTGCGGAGTGTCGACCATATCGGCCTCTCGCTGTGGCGCGCGGCCCAGAACTGGCGTGATCGCATGCGCCGGGAGATGGCGGCGCGCGGCTTTCCCTGGCACATGGAAGCGCGGGGCGATGTCCTGGCGCATGTGGGGCCGAATGGGCTGGCGCAGACGGTGCTGGCCGAGCGCATGGGGCTCTCCAAGCAGGCCGTGCAGCAATTGCTCGATCAACTGGAGGGGGAGGGCGTCATCCAGCGCGTTCCCGATCCCCGCGACAAGCGGGCGCGGCGGGTGGAGCTGACGGGGCTCGGGCTTTTCGATCTCGTCGAGCGCAACGCGGTCAAGCGCGAGATCGAAGACGAATACAAGGCCATTCTCGGCACCGAGCTCTTCGCCCAGATGGAGCGGGCTTTGCGCATTCTCAACGCGCGCGACACGGCAAGCGAGAAGGGCTCTTGACCCGGTCCCTGGGGCCGCTCCCATAAGCGCAAGAATCATCGAACCGAAGAGGTGATTCCATGACGTCCGCCGACCGACATTTCAGCCCTTCCGAAGCCGCCGATCTTCTCGGCGTCTCCGTCAAAGCCCTGCGTCTTTACGAAGAGAAGGGCTTCTTGATACCCAGCCGCAGCGCTACCGGCTGGCGTGCCTATGGGCCCGAGCAGATCAGCCGCGCCCGCGAGATCGTCGCCCTGCGTGCCCTCGGCCTCAGCCTCGCCCAGATCGGGCGCGTACTTGCCCGCGACGAGGTCGAAATGGCGAGAGTCCTGGCCGGCCACCAGGCAAATCTCGAAACCCGCATTGCCGCGCTCATGTCGGCGCTTTCCCAGGTTGGCGCGCTCCGCTCAGAACTGGGCGCCGGCCGGCTTCCCGCCTTGAGCGATCTTGCCGATCTCGCGCCCTCCAACCTCCCCGAGCCTGTCGCTTTCGAGCTGCCCTGGCCCTGGGGCGGAGAGCGGTTCGAGCTGAAGCGACTCGCAAAACTCACCTTCATCGTCGGCCCGCTGTTCAGCGGCAAGACGCGCCTGGCCCGCCGGCTGACTGAAACTCTCCCAGATGCCGGCTTCCTGGGACTTGAACGCCTCACCGATACAGCAGCTGCCAAGGCCCGTCTCGCCGACGACCCGGCGCTTGCCGCGCGCGTAGCCGAAAGCCTGCGATGGATTGTCGAAGACGGCGGCACGGAGAGCGATGCCGTGCTGGCTCTCCTCGTGGCGCTCGAAGCGGCGGCGCCCAAAATCCTTGTCATCGACATGATCGAAGATGGGCTCGATCAGCCCAGCCAAGAAGCCCTGATGGCACATCTGCGCCGGCGCGGCGCCGAGGCCAAGCCCGTGCTCTGCCTCACCCGTTCGAACGCCATTCTAGACTTGGCCGCCATCACGACCGACGAGGCGATACTCTTCTGCCCCGCCAATCACAGCCCGCCAATGCTGGTCGCCCCATTCCCCGGCGCCCCAGGCTACGAAGCCCTGGCCTCCTGCCTCGCCTCCCCGGACGTACGCGCCCGCACCGCCGGCGTCGTCGCCTATCGGCCCGATCAGGCAAGCCAGAGCGCATAGGCTCGATACTCTTCAAGCTGGCTGGTTGGTTTCGTGAGGCCAGTGCGCGAACGTATCCTTCACCAATCCTTCCCCCACCACTGCACTTCCCCGGGCGAAGACCCGGGGCCCATGGATGCCGCCACTCGTGGAGAACGATGCAATAGGCCCCTGTGTAATTGTGCTGTGTCATATTGGGTGCGGGCGGGAGACCGTTGGGCCCCAGGTTTAAAGACCGAGAGCCGGCACGGGTCCCCGCCCGCTTTGACAAACACCTGAACAGTTGCGCGAGGCCGCTCGAGACGGACCTCGGATCACAGGGACAGGCCCATGACCCTATCACCGACCTGGATTGGAATCGACGTTTCGAAAGCCTGGCTGGATATCGCCTCTTCCGGCGGGGAGGGCGTGCAGCGGATTGCTAACACCATGGACGCCATCGCCGCATTCGCCGCCACGCTGGAGCGGGAGGCACTCTCGTGGTGCTGGAGGCGAGCGGGGTTTACGACAAGAGCTTGCGCGCCGGACTGGCGCTGGCCGGGATCGGCCATGTCCGGGTCAATCCGCAGCGGGCCCGTGACTTTGCGCGGGCCAGCGGCCGGCTCGCCAAGACCGATGCGCTCGATGCGGCCATGCTTGCCGAAATGGGCCGGGCCCTGCGCCTCGTGGCCGACCCGCTGCCCGAGGCCGGACGCGAGCGGCTCGGCCTGCTCAGCCGCCGCCGCGACCAGTTGGTGGCCATGCGCACCCAGGAAAAGCAGCGCCGGATCGAGATGACCGATCCCTTCATCGGCGCCGACCTGGACCGGCACCTGGCCGGCCTCAACCAGGCCATCGCCGCCATCGAGGTCGAAATCCAGAACCAGATCGGCAGCGATGCCGCCCTGGCACAGGACCAGGCCCTGATCCGCTCGGTGCCCGGCATCGGCCCGGTCACCGCCTCTGTCCTGGCCGCCCTGATGCCCGAACTGGGCCGACGCTCGGGCAAGCAGATCGCCACCCTGGCCGGGTTGGCCCCGCTCAACAACGATAGCGGCCTACGGCGCGGACAGCGCTCCATCCGCGGGGGCCGCCGCCGCGTCCGCCAGGCCCTCTACATGGCCGCCGTTGCATCCTTGCGAACACAATCGCCTCTCAACGCCTTCTACCACCGTCTGCGCCAGGCCGGAAAACCACCCAAGCCCGCCCTCGTCGCCCTCGCCAGAAAGCTCCTCGTCACCATCAACGCCATCATGAAAACCCGAACAAGCTTCGCAACCTGAATTACAGTTGCCGGCTCTGCGGCCGGGGAAGATCGAGGTGAGGTGAGACTGGAGATGAGCACCAGCAATCCGGCCTGCTCTCACTCCGACATAGAGCGCTCCCCAAGCTGCCCTACCGCTTCCACGCCTCGAATTTGCCCACGATCTCCGGATCCTTCGCGCAATCGAAGCTGTCTGCCTTTTCGTCGGCGGCCTTTCGGGCCAGTTCGTTGGCGTCGGAATTGGCCTTGGCGTCCACCCAGGCGATCTGGCAGGTGCCCTTGTCCGAGATCTTGGTCACGACCAGCACCTGCCGCTTCTTGACCGGCTCGTTCTCGTCGTCATCGAGGAGGTAGCGCACGATGGTGGCAAAGGGCTTCCAGCCGCCGGTAATGTTGGAGACGCGCCATTCGATATTGGGGGCCACGGTGTTGAAGGGCGGCAGCGTCTGGGAGGCGGCCTTGGCGTCGGGGGCGCCGAAGCCGTAGCTCACCATGAAGCGCAGGTCGCCTTCGGCCACGAACATGGGAATGCCCTTGTAGCCCGGGCAGGCATATTGGGCGCCGAAATCGTCGGCCCCGAGCACCGTGCACTGGTCGAGATCGAGCTCGGTATAGGCCGAATCGTACTGCGCAGCCGCGACCGGCGAGGCCAGCAACAGGCCGCAGAGCAGCAGGGGCAGGGCGGGGATTTTAGGCATCATCGTTCCTCTCGCAGTGCCGTAAAGCGGGCAATATGGCTTGCATTCGTGACCTCAGATAGGCAAAAAGCCGCCACCTCCTCCCAAGACGAGCCAGCCCATGAACATCGATGCCATTCCAATCGGCAAGAACCCGCCCGACGATCTCAACGTGATCATCGAAGTGCCGATCGGCGGCGAGCCGATCAAGTACGAGATGGACAAGGAGTCCGGCGCCCTCTTCGTCGACCGTTTCCTCTATACGCCCATGCGTTATCCGGGCAATTACGGCTTCGTTCCCCATACGCTGTGCGGCGACGGCGACCCGCTCGACGTCATCGTCATGAACACCCGTCCCATCATTCCCGGCGGCGTCGTGCGCTGCCGCCCGATCGGCGTGCTGTTCATGGAAGACGATGGCGGCGAGGATGAAAAGATCCTGGCGGTGCCGGTTTCCAAGCTCACCAAGGTCTATGACGACGTCAAGACCGCTTCGGACCTGCCCACGATCGAGCTCGAGCGCGTCAAGCACTTCTTCACGCACTACAAGGATCTCGAACCCGGCAAGTGGGCCAAGATCCGCGGCATCGGCGAAGCCGAGGATGCCCGGCGCGTCGTGCTCGAATCCATCGAGCGCGCCAAGGCGGCCAAGTAGCAGCCATGACCAGGGCGGGGCGTATCGTTGTCCTCAACGGCGCCCCGCGCTCGGGCAAATCCTCGATTGCCCGCGCCATGCAGGACGGCCTTGCCGGCACCTGGATGAATATCGGGGTCGATGCCGCCATGGCGCTGGCGCCCAAGGCGATCCAGCCCGGCATCGGCCTGCGGCCCGGCGGGGAGCGCCCCGATCTCGAGCCGCTCCTCCTGCCGCTTTACCTCGCGCTCTACGATTCCATCGCCGCCCATGCCCGGCAGGGCTTTGATCCCACATTTCCCAAGTAAGGCGCTGATTTCGCTGTCCTGACCATTATATTTCCTATATAAAACATGGTGTTGAAGGCTGCGAGGGGCGCGTTTCATGGATCACCCAGAGGGTGCGGGCTTGCAACGGGCAGATCGGGTGGATTTCGACCCTCGCGTGCGGCTGGAATTTCGCGGCACGCAGCTCAGTTCCGACGGCGGCCTTCTGGTGATGCGCGAGCTTGATGACGCGCTCGGGTTGTCCGATTTGGCGTCAGCGGCGCTGCGCGATACTCGCTCTGGCAAGAACACGGTCCATCGGCTCGACGGCCTGTTCCGGCAATCAGTCTTTGGGCGGCTGGCCGGATACGAGGATGTCAACGACGCCAACCGTCTCGCCTGCGATCCGGTCATGCGCCAAGTTGTCGGCGGCAGAGCGGTCGATGCACAAGCGGCCTCGGCATCGCAGATGGGACGGTTCGAGACCGAGACGCTGGCTCTGGCCGGGAACCGTGCCGCGCTGGCCGACCTGAACGGGCAATGGATCGACCGGTTCCATGACCGTAACGGGCTGAAGTACATCGTTCTGGACATGGACGGCTCGGTCAGCCCGACCCATGGCGACCAGGAAGGGTCCGCCTGGAATGGCCATTTCGACTGTAGCTGCTATCACCCCAACTTTCTGTTCAACCAGTTCGGGATGCTGGAACGCTGCGCCCTGCGCCATGGCAACGTCCACAGCGCCGATGGCTGGCGTGATGTTCTCGACCCCGTCATTGCGCGCTACGCGGAGCGCGACCTTGGTGGCAGGTTCTTCCGGGCCGATGCTGCCTACGCGATCCCGGCGATCTATGAGCGATTGGAAGAAGCGCGGTTCTTCTACGCCATCCGGCTGCCCGCAAACGCGGTCCTCAAGGACAAGATCGCGCATCGGCTAACGCGCCCTGTCGGGCGGCCGTCACTGACCAAGGTCAAGCGGTTCTTCGAGGAATTCGAGTATCAGGCGGCGTCCTGGGACAAGGAACGCCGGGTGATCGCCAAGATCGAATGGCATCCGGGCGAACTGTTCCCGCGTTTCGGCTTCATCGTCACCAACCTGCCGATGGAGCCGGACTGGGTGGTGCGGTTCTACAACCAGCGCGGCACCGCCGAGCAGCACATCAAAGAGGGCAAATACGCCTTTCGCTGGACGCGGCTGTCGTGCCGGAAGTTCCGCGACAATGAGGTGCGGCTGCAACTGCACGCCCTGGCGTACAACCTGGCCACCTTCTTGCGCTGCATCGAGCGCCGAGGCCATGGCCGACTGGTCGTTGACCAGCCTGCAACTGAAGCTGATCAAGATCGGGGCACGTGTGGTCCGTCACGCCCGCACCATCACCTTCCAGCTGGCCGAGGTCGCTGTCACCGGCACGATGGTACGCGCCATCCTCGCCGCTATCCGCCGATTGCGAGCGCCACCGCTATGCGCATGATCGCGATCCACGCTCAAACTGAACGAAAGCGGCTGGACAGATCTGTCCGCTGCGCTGAAAAACGCCGCCCCTGGGCAAGGAAACAGCGGCTTCGCGGTCTGATCCGTCCAGATCCAGCAGTCTGCGCGACCGCAGGTGCCGCTTGCGGCAGAAAATCCTTGTCTAGCGCTCGGATACAGGCGATCTTCACCTCAAACGACACGCCACTTGGGGAATGCAGGTTGATGGAGATAGGCTTCGAGCGCCTCCGCATCGTCCATAGTGAGGGCGGGCAGAGTGGTAATGTCCGCGCGCCGGTTCATGTCGCCGCGTGCGACGGTTTCCCCGGTGCGCGAATTGTGCAGCTCCAGCGTTTCAATGAGGTCGAGCGTGCCCGAGGCTATGACCGGCGTCGGCCATACGGGGTCCGACATGATCTGGATTATCTGGGACCAAACGACTTCCGCCTGCTCGGTAAGCTTGCGCTTGGAGCCATAATTTCGAGGCTGAAGCACCCGGCTTAACTCGTCGAAGGCTACCATGGTGAACTTGTTGCGGCGCATCCGGTTTTCGATGTTGGCGCTCGCAAGTTCCGGTGATGGAGTTCTTGCCATGGTGTAGCCGAGCACTGAAAGGGTGTCGAAGAGCCAAGCTTTCGCATCACCCTGTTTGGCCTCGCGATAGAGGATGTTAGCCGGAACCTGTACGCCGGACCTGAGAGTGACCGGAGGCAAGCGAGACAACGCGTAGTCGATCGAGAACGACTTGGAGCTGCCGTTCGTACCGACAACGATGAGCGCCCTGGCGGCTTTGCGGTTGCTCGGGCCCCATTCTTTGCCACTATCAATCGTCGATGCGATCTGCTGGTGGAGGCGACGGATGTCCGTTGATGTCGTCGCCGACCTGGGCCATCACGACGTCTATTCCCGCCCGCTCGGGCTGTTGCCGGCCTGCGCGCGCCGCCTGGCGGGGCTCGATGCCCTCCTCGTCGGCATCCGCTGCCCCGTCGCGGTCAATCTCGCCCGGCGCCAGGCCGATCCGCAACGCGGGTTCTATAGTCTCGATCCCGATATCATTGCCCGCTGGGAAGCGGCGGTGCATCGGCCAGGCCTTTACGATCTTGAACTCGATACGTCCGAGCTCACCCCTGCGGAAAGCGCGGCGAAGATCGGTATCCTCCTCGCCGCGCCTCCGCCTTCCCGCGCCTTCGAGCGACTCGCCGCTCAGGGATAGCCCGCATAGGGCACGTCGATCCGGGCGGCATAGATGCGGCCGGTCGGCGCGCTGTTGGGTCCGGCGATGGCGCCCGGCCAGTCCGCTGCCATCATGAAGAGCGTCCGGCCATCCTCGCCGCCCAGCATCGTCGCAAAGCAGAACCGGTCGAGCTCGATCCGCTCGATGATTTCTCCACCCTCGCGCACCCGCACCGCGCGAGGGCCGAGCGAGGTCCAGATTGCGCCCTCGGCATCGAGGCAGATGCCGTCCGGCCCGCCGTCCTCGAACTGCGCCCAGATCCTGCCGTCCGAAAAGGTCCCATCGGGCTGGATTGCATATGCCGTCAGCCGCTTTGAGTAGGATTCCCCGCAGATGAGTGTGCGCCCATCGGGCGTGATCGCCATGCCATTGGGGAAGGCCAGTCCCTCGGCCACCCGCCGCGCCACGCCGTCGCGCACCAGCGCGATGAAGCCGGGCCGGAACTCGCCGCCGGGAAACTCGAAGTCGATATTGTTGACATAGATGTCGCCATTGGGCGCCACGACGATCTCGTTGCAGCCTCGCTCGGAGAGGTTCGAGAGGTCGGCATGGACCGCAAACGAGCCATCCGCCTCCCGGCGCTCCAGCAGGTTCCTGCGCGCATTGACCACCAGCAGCCGCCCGTCGGGCAGCCAGTCGATGGAAAAAGGCAGCGAGGCAATAGAGGCCTCAAGCCGCTTCTCGCCACCTTCGCCCAGCGTAAAGAGCTTTTCGGCCACCCAATCGGCAAACCACAAACGCCCCTCATGCCAGCGCGGCGATTCCCCGAGATAGATCCCCTCCGCCACGGTCTCGACAACCCTCGCCATCTCCCACTCCTCTCGCAAAATCAGCTCGCAACAATGTCGCGCGAGGATGTGTGATTTCGACAGGAGGAGTGAAAAAGGTCGTGGCGCATGACTTCAGGTAAGCGGCGCAGGAGGAGGTCGCACGAAAAGCGTGGCCCGTTCAGCAAGCTTCGCTTCCGCCCTACGCCCGCTCCGCCAGCAATGCATCGAGCACCCGCTGCTGCTCGGGCTTGGTTTTCTCGTTATCCCCCGCCAGCACGATCAGCGCCTTCCAGAGTCCCCAGCCACGCGCCCGCGCCCACATGGCCTCGTCCGCCGGCATCCCCGCGCGGAACGCCTTTCGGCTCCCCTCGTCGAGCAGCGTCCATGACAACACGAGGTCGCAGGCCGGGTCGCCCACCGCGCAGCAGCCGAAATCGAGCACGGCCTCGAGCTTGCCTGCCTCATCGAGCAGCAGGTTGCCGGCCGCGATGTCGCCATGTACCCAGCGCGGCGCGCCGTCCCAATGCGCCGCCAGCGCCTCTTCCCAGATCTTCCGCGCTGTCGCGGTATCGATCCGCCCTTTTAGCGCCACCAGCGCTGCCCGGGTCTCCCCGTCATAGACGGTCAGCGGCCCGCCGCGGAAGAAGTTGTGCGGCCCTGGTGGCGGTCCGCCCGCGGTGTCGATCTTCTGGTAAGCTACTAGAAAACCCGCCACGTCCCGTGCCAGCCCCACGAGGTCAGGCACGTCGCGCTGCATGGCCGTGAGGCCATCGATCCAGTCATAGACCGCCCAGCGCCAGGGATAGGTCTCGGCCGGCTCGCCCACCGCCAGCGGGGCCGGTATCGGCAGCGGCAATTGCGGGGCGAAGCGCGGCAGCCAGAAATATTCCTTGTCGGTCTGCTCGGCGTAGCCAGCGGCGCTGGGCAGGCGCACCTTCATGGTCTTGCCCAGATGGAAGGTGAAATTGTCCCAGCCGCTCGAAGCGACCGGCCGCACCTCGAGCCCTGCCCATTGCGGGAATTGCCCGGCTACCAGCCGCTTCACCAGACCCACATCGATCGGAAATTTATCGGACATCTTCCGGACGAGCCCCCAAAACGAAGCCTGAAACCTCGTCGCGTTCGCAGGAACAGGCAACCGCGGCGCGGCAACACTCGCCGGCAAAAGCAAGAGGCCGGGATCGCTCCCGGCCTCTGCGTTCGGTCAAGGCGAATGCCTTGTCATCCCATATGCGCGAGCACGGCCAGCAACAGCAGCGCCACGATGTTGGTGATCTTGATCATCGGGTTCACGGCCGGGCCGGCAGTATCCTTGTAGGGGTCACCGACGGTGTCGCCGGTGACGGAGGCCTTGTGGGCGTCCGAACCCTTGTGGTGGACAGTGCCGGCGCTGTCGGTAAAGCCGTCCTCGAAGCTCTTCTTGGCATTGTCCCAGGCGCCGCCGCCGGCCGTCATCGAGATGGCGACGAAGAGGCCCGTCACGATCACGCCCATCAGCATGGCGCCGAGCGCCGCAAAGCCCTCGTCACGCCCCGCGATCCAGAAGATCACGACGAAGACGATGATCGGAGAGAGCACCGGCAGCAGGGACGGCACGATCATTTCCTTGATCGCGGCGCGGGTCAGCATGTCCACCGCCTTGCCGTAGTCCGGCTTGTCGGTGCCGGCCATGATGCCCGGCTTTTCCTTGAACTGGCGGCGCACTTCCACCACCACCGATTGCGCGGCGCGACCGACGGCGGTCATGGCCATGCCGCCGAAGAGGAAGGGCAGGAGGCCGCCGAAGAGCAGGCCCACCACCACATAGGGATTGGCCAGCGAGAAGTTGACCGCCTGCATGCCGTAAAAGAACGAGCCTTCCACCGCATTGGCCACGAAATATTGCAGGTCCTGAGTATAGGCGGCGAAGAGCACCAGGGCACCTAGGCCGGCCGAGCCGATGGCATAACCCTTGGTCACGGCCTTGGTGGTGTTGCCCACGGCGTCGAGCGCGTCGGTATTGTGGCGCACTTCCTTGTCGAGGCCCGCCATTTCGGCAATGCCGCCGGCATTGTCGGTGACCGGACCGAAGGCGTCGAGCGCCACGATCATGCCGGCCAAAGCCAGCATGGTGGCGACCGCGAAGGCGATGCCGAAAATGCCGGCCAGGTTATAGGTCACAATGATGCCGGCGATGATGACCAGAGCCGGAAGCGCCGTGGATTCGAGCGACACCGCCAGGCCCTGGATGACGTTGGTGCCATGGCCGGTGACCGAAGCATTGGCGATCGAGTTCACGGGCCTGCGTCCGGTGCCGGTATAATATTCGGTGATGACGATGATGAGCCCGGTGATGACGAGGCCCGTCACGCCGCACCAGAAGAGGCTCCAGGGCGTAAAGGCCTTGGCCTCGGTCCCCAGCGCCACGTCGAGCCCGCCAAAGACCAGGGCCAGCACCGGCAGCAGCACGATGAGCGAGAGCACGCCGGTGGCGACGACGCCCTTATAGAGCGCGCCCATGATGTTGTTGGAAGCGCCCAGCCGCACGAAATAGGTGCCGATGATCGAGGTCACCACGCACGCGCCGCCGATGGCGAGCGGCAGCACCATGCCCATCAGCTTGTAGGCGTCGGGAAGGACGATGGCCGCCAGCACCATGGTGGCGACGATGGTCACCACATAGGTTTCGAAAAGGTCGGCCGCCATGCCGGCGCAGTCGCCGACATTGTCGCCCACGTTATCGGCGATGGTGGCCGGGTTGCGCGGGTCGTCCTCGGGAATACCCGCCTCGACCTTGCCCACCATGTCGCCGCCGACATCGGCACCCTTGGTGAAGATGCCGCCGCCCAGACGGGCGAAGATCGAGATGAGCGAAGCGCCGAACGAGAGCGCCACCAGGGAATCGATCACCGTACGGCTCGTGGGCTCAAAGCCGAGCCCGGTGAGGATCATGAAATAGACCGTGACGCCCAGAAGCCCGAGGCCCGCCACCAGCATGCCGGTGACGGCGCCGGACTTGAAGGCGAGATCGAGCCCGCCGGCCAGCGACTTGGTCGCCGCCTGGGCCACGCGCACATTGGCGCGCACGGAAACGTTCATGCCGATAAAGCCGGCCGCGCCCGAAAGCACTGCGCCGATCAGAAAGCCGATGGCCGAGTAGACGCCCAAGAGCAGCCAGGCAAGGATGAAGATGACGACGCCGACAATGCCGATGGTCGTATACTGGCGCTTCAGATAAGCCTGAGCACCCTCACGGACGGCAGCAGAAATCTCCTGCATGCGGGGGGAGCCCGCATCGGCAGCCAACAGATTTCGCGTCGTCACAATACCGTAGAGAATAGAAAGGCCGCCGCAAACGACGGCCAGCCAGAGTACCAGGCTCATAAAATCCCCTCCCAGGAGTCAGGTGAAAGGGGTCGTTCCGAGACTTCCGGACGAAATTTCCTCCAGTTTCGTTCCGAAAGACGCGGCCCTCAACGACCCCGAAACAGAACAGGGAGAGGGTAAGCGGGTTTTTTAAATCTAGGCAATTGATTTTCCACGCTGCGCAGCATGAAGCCGATTTATTTCGCGTTTTTGGCCAGGGTCTCCAGACCGGACGGCGCGCCGTTGGTCACGCCGGTATTGGCCTTGATCCGGGCCGAGCGGCCGACGATCTCGCACTGGGCCTGCGGGCTCGGGCAATCGATGATGTAGCCGTCCACGAGGATGGTGACGCCGCCGGCGTCGTCGAACAGCGCCTTGCAGCGCCCTTTCTGGGACTCGCAGGAGCGCGCGGCGTCGATGCCGCTCATGGCGAAGGCGGATGGCACGAAAGTCACGGAGAGAAGTGCGGAGGCGGCTGCAGTCAGGATGAGCTTGTGCATTTTCGAGAACCCCTCACGGTTCCGTTGAAGATGCGCAAACCTGCTGCCGGCGGGCTGAACCCGCGCTGAATGGGGCGTTAAGGGGAAACGAGGGTTTCGAGCCGGCCGATGACGCTTGCCGCCTCTCCGCTCACGAGCAGGATCTTCATCCGCGCCGTCTCCCCGCTTTCGAGCGTTATCGCGCTCTTGGGGAGGCCGAGTTTCTTGGCGAGAAGCGCGATCACTGCGGCATTGGCCTTGCCCTTGTCGGGCACGGCCTTGACCCGCACGCGCAGTACCCGCGAGCCGTCGTCCCGGGCTTCCTCGCCTTCTATCGCATCGGCTCCGGCATTGGGCGTCACGCGCAGGGCGACGAGGACGCCGCCCTTCGCTTCACGCCAGAACGCCATCAGAAGACGTAGGGATAGATGTAGTGGGCGATGATCTGCTGGATGAAGATGATGATGAGAAACAGGATGATCGGGGAGATATCCAGTCCCGAAAAGTTCGGCATCACCCGGCGGATCGGCCCGAGCACGGGCTCGGTCAGGGCATTGAGCACGCGCCAGACGGTGGCGACGAATTCGTTGCGGGTATTGATGACGTTGAAGCTGATCAGCCAGCTCATGATGATCATGGCAATCACGATCCACCAGTAGAGCTGCAGGACGACCAGGATCACATCGAGAAGCGCGCGCATGCGTAAATTCCTCCAGAAGTGAAAGATATCTAGTGGGTGGAAGGGCTTCGGGCAAGGCGGGCGCGGCGTTCCATCCCCGCGAAAACAGCGAAGCCCGCCGGGTCGCACCGGCGGGCTTCGTGTGACTGACTCCGGTACGCAAGACCTGAAACCCGGATCGCTCCCTTGA
The DNA here is from genome assembly GCF_016801025.1 of Paradevosia shaoguanensis. Taxonomy (GTDB): domain Bacteria; phylum Pseudomonadota; class Alphaproteobacteria; order Rhizobiales; family Devosiaceae; genus Paradevosia; species Paradevosia shaoguanensis. Next base: position 1,939,113 of record NZ_CP068983.1, read on the forward strand.
TTGCACGAAGCGTGCCAGATCGTCGGCGCCCGGAAATCCGGGGGTTTCGGGCCGTCCAGGGGCCGGGTTCGTTGCGAATTGCGAGAGGGCGATTGCAAATTGCGAGGCAAATTCGGGAATGCGCTTCATCGCGCTCTCCGCCCTCAAATCAGAACCTCCAAGCTGGACGTGCCGGCAGAATCCCCCTGCCTTGCTCCAGCCCACCTCCTCACCTACCCTCCCCATCGTGCAAGAGGAGGTACGGATGAAACTGAGATCCCTGCTGTTCGCCGCTCTGCTCGCTTCGCCCGCCTTTGCCGGGCCGGCTTTTGCCCATCACGGCTGGAGCTGGACGGAAACCGGCTTCTTCCAGCTCGAAGGCATCATCAAGGACATCTATGTCGGCAATCCCCACGTCACCATGGATGTCGATGTCGAGGGTACGATCTGGCGGGTCGAGCTCGCCCCGCTCGCGCCGACCAATGCCGCCGGCTTCACCGAGGCGTCCGCCAAGGCGGGCGATGAGGTTACCGCCATCGGCAACCGGTCGAGCGACCACGGCGAAACGCGCATGAAGGCGGTGCGCGTCATCGTCAACGGCGCCACCTACGACGTCTATCCCGACCGCGCCAAGGCGATCGAGGGCGCATGATCGAGGCGCTGGCGGCGGAGCTGGCCCAATGGGGGCCGGGGCTGTTCCTCAAGACCTCGGTCTGGCTTTATCCGCTCGTCAACGCCCTCCACATCCTCGCCATCGGGGCAGTGCTCACCAGCGTGCTGCTCATGGATGCGAGCGTGCTCGGCTTCTGGGGGCGCTCGCCCGGTCAACAAGCTGTTATCGCGCTCCTGCGCCCGGTGACCATTTTCGCGCTCGTCCTGGCGCTGGCTTCCGGCTTCCTGCTGTTTTCGGTGCGGCCGGTCGACTACATCGCCAATCCGGTCTTTCGCCTCAAGCTCGTCTTGCTGGCGCTGGCCCTCGTCAACGCGCTGATCTTCCTCGCCTTTAGCCCCCAGAGCATCCTGCGCAAACCGGCCGCCGCACTCTCGGCCGTGCTTTGGCTCGGGGTGCTCGTGGCGGGGCGGTTCGTCGGCTTTCTCGACTAGTTACGCACCGCTTATCCCCCGCCTGCCAAGAGGCAGGGCCGCTGTCATATTAATGCGGAACAAATCAGCTTAACCTCTCGTTCAGTATCTGATGAAGGAGGGGAGCCGTCATGAAAGATACTCACGTACTGACGCGCCATAGCGATATCCAGAATTGGGTCAGTGCGCGCAATGGCCTTCCAGCCATCGCCCGGGTCCGGAACCATCTGGGCCACGAACAGTCCGAACTCCATCTGCGTTTCAGCCGGCCGCGCCGGGTGCCCGATGTCACGCCCGGCCAGGACGATGGCATGAGCCCGGTGTCCTGGACCGCCTGGCTTGCCGAACTCGACCGCCAGCATCTAGCCCTGAGGGTCACCGCCAGCCATTGCGAGCTGGTGGACCGCAAGGACCTGCACTGACCGGCCGAACGCCGGTCCTTAACGCCATCCTAGCGGCGCCCTGCGCGCTCGCCCCGACTCGACCCGTTCCGGTGTCCCTGCCAGCATGATCGGGCAGGCGAGCGGAGGCAGATTTGTCCCACATACTTTCCAGGCACGGCGATATCCGGCGCTGGGTGGCGGCCCATGCGGGCCGGCCGCGTTTCGGCGCGGGCATGGATGCGGAGGGGCGGCGGCAGCGGCTCCTGCAGATCACCTTCGATGGACGCCCGGCCAAGAGCGCGCATGACTGGGAGGAATGGCTGGCCGAGCTCGATCGGCAGAACCTGGCGCTCAATATCCTCGACGATGCCGGGGTGGGGAGCGACTTCGAATTCGTCAAGCGCGGGAACGGGGCCTGACGATTTCTGTCGCGCGGGGCGGCAACGGGTGTAAGCTCGGTTATCGAACCAGCGAGATGGAGCCTGCCTTGTCCCTGATCCTGACCGAGCCCGCCGATATCCGTACCTGGGCCGAAGCCCGTTCCGGCCAGCCGGCAATGGCCGAGCTACCCAGCGGCAGCCGCACCAAGGTCATCCTGCAGATCGCCTTCGACCAATACCTGCTCAATTCCGGCGAAGCCCAGGACCAGGATCGGCCGGGCGGCCTTGACCTCGTGTCCTGGGATGAGTGGATCGCCGAGCTCAAGAAGCAGAATCTGGGCCTACGCGTCCCCGACGACATCCCCGGAAGCCTCGACAACACCTACGAATTCGTCTCGCTGGCCGACAATCCCATGGATTGACGCGTTCCTGACCGCTCCTCGCCGGCCAAGACCGGGGCACAGAGGTCACGGGCCCGTATTCGCGCCCAAACAAAAGGGCGCGCGCCTTTCGGCACGCGCCCCCAAAAATCCAAAGGACCGAAGCTTAGTGCTGGGGCCACGCGCGGATGTCGACGAAGTGGCCGGCAACTGCCGCCGCCGCGGCCATGGCCGGCGAGACCAGGTGGGTGCGGCCCTTGAAGCCCTGGCGGCCTTCGAAATTGCGGTTCGAGGTCGAAGCGCAGCGTTCCTGGGGCTTCAACTTGTCGGCGTTCATGGCCAGGCACATCGAGCAGCCCGGCTCGCGCCAGTCGAAGCCCGCATTCTTGAAGATCACGTCGAGGCCTTCGGCTTCAGCCTGTTCCTTAACGAGGCCGGAACCGGGCACGACCATGGCGTTGACGCCCTCGCGCACCTTGTGGCCACGCACGACTGCCGCGGCGGCGCGCAGGTCTTCGATGCGGCCGTTGGTGCACGAGCCCAGGAACACGCGGTCGACGGCGATGTCCGTCATCTTCATGCCGGGGACGAGGCCCATATATTCGAGCGCCCGCCACTTGGAGGCGCGCTTGTTGGCGTCCTCGATCTTGTCGGGGTCGGGCACTTCACCCAGGATCGAGACCACGTCCTCGGGCGAAGAGCCCCAGGAGACGATCGGAGGCAGGTTGGCGGCGTCGAGCACGACCGTGCGGTCGAAATGGGCGCCATCGTCCGAATAGAGCGTCTTCCAGTAGGCGAGGGCCATGTCGAGGGCTTCGCCGCTGGGTGCGCGCGGGCGACCCTTGATGTAGTTGAAGGTCGTCTCGTCCGGCGCGATGAGGCCGGCGCGAGCGCCGCCTTCGATGGTCATGTTGCAGACCGTCATGCGGCCTTCCATCGAGAGCGAACGGATGGCTTCGCCGGCGAACTCGATGACGTGGCCGTTGCCGCCCGCCGTCCCGATCTCGCCGATGATGGCAAGGATGATGTCCTTGGCGGTGACGCCGGCCGGCAGCTTGCCGTCCACGCGCACCAGCATGTTCTTGGCCTTCTGCTGCACCAGCGTCTGGGTGGCCAGCACGTGCTCGACTTCGGAGGTGCCGATACCGTGCGCCAGGGCGCCGAAGGCGCCGTGCGTCGAAGTGTGGCTGTCGCCGCAGACGATCGTCATGCCGGGCAGGGTGAAGCCCTGCTCGGGGCCGACGATGTGCACGATGCCCTGGCGGCGGTCGAGTTCGTCATAGTACTCGATGCCGAAATCCCTGGCGTTCTGCGCCAGCGTCTCCACCTGCAGCGCGCTCTCGGGATCGTCGATCCCGTTGCGGCGGTCGGTGGTGGGCACGTTGTGGTCGACAACCGCAAGGGTGCGCTCGGGAGCGCGTACCTTGCGGCCATTAATGCGAAGGCCCTCGAACGCTTGCGGGCTGGTGACTTCATGCACCAGGTGACGGTCGATATAGAGGAGGCCCGTGCCGTCCTCGTTGGTGCCGACCAGGTGGTCGTCCCAGATCTTGTCGTATAGCGTCCTGCTCTTGCTCATCGGCGAGATACCTAAGGCCTTTCAATTGGGCTTGCGCGGGAGGTTCTAAGCCGCTGCCCACGCAGAATCAAGAATAGGGTGGCCCGGCGCGATTGCAAGCGCTACGCGCGTCTCGATGCTGTCACTCTTCTGTTGCCACTCCAAGCCAAAGGTAGGGGTCTGCCGCCCTCGACTTTTGGTGCCACCCAAAGCAGTCTGAGGGGCGAGGGCGAGTCGTGGAGCGGTCGATGCCGGTTGCCAATACTTCCGGGCCGAAAGGCCCGGCGCGCAAGCACAAGACGGGGGGCGCGGCTCCCGATCTCAAAACCTTCCTGTCCGCGGCGCAACGCGCCACCGATCCCAACGATCTCCTCGCGCTTTCGTCCGCCGATCTCGAAACGGCTTTGCGCGGCACCCATGCCCTGATCGCCGAGGCGGAGGGGAGCGATCCCCTGATCCGCATCGGCGCGCCGCTGCGCATCGGCACCACGCTCGCCGTGCCGGTGGCGGTGCTGTCGAGCGACAAGCCGTTCATCGTCGATTCCGTCCTCGGCGCCATCCGCGCGCGGGGCGGGCAGGTTCGCCTCGTCAGCCATCCGATCCTCGGGGCCGGAGAGGATGCGCTCAGCGTCCTGACCGTGCTCATCGAGCCCATGGCCGAGGGCGAGCTGGCGGTACTCGCCGGTGAGATCGAGGCGTCGATGCGCGATGTGGCGGCGGTGGTCGCCGACTGGCCTGCCATGACCGCCCGGCTCGATGCCGCGGCAGCGTCGCTCGCCAATGCCCGGCCCTCGCCCGAGCGCGAGGAGGCGCAGGCCTTCATCGCCTGGCTCGAGGCCAACAATTTCACTTTCCTCGGCACCCGCAATTACCGGCTCGCCGATGGCGTGCTCGAACCCGAGCCGGAAAGCGGCCTCGGCGTCCTCCGCGATCCCGCCTATCGCTTCCTGCGCGCGGGCGCGGAATTCGTCGAGATGACGCCACAGCACAAGGCGTTCCTCAAGTCCGCCGCTCCGCTCATGGTCACCAAGGCCAATGTGCGGGCGCGCGTGCATCGCCGCTCGCACATGGACTATGTCGGCATCAAGCTTTTCGATGACAAAGGCAAGGTTACCGGCGAATTGCGGGTGCTCGGCCTATTCACCTCGCACGCGCTCAACCAGCCGCATGCCGAGGTGCCGCTGGTGCGCGCCAAGATCGCCGAGGTGGTGCGCCGCGCCGGGCTCGACGCCAATGGCCATGCCGGCAAGACCCTGCTTCATGCGCTGGCCGCCTATCCGCGCGACGAGCTCTTCCAGGTCGGCATGGATGAGCTCACCGAATTCGCCACCGATATCGCGGCGCTGGGCGACCGGCCGCGTGTGCGTGTCCTGCCGCGCGTCGATCCCTTCGACAATTTCGTGTCCATCCTCCTCTACATGCCGCGCGAGCGCTACGACGCCGACAACCGCGCACGGATCGGGGACTACCTCGCCAAGGCCTATGACGGGCGCGTCTCGGCCTGGTATCCGCATTTCCTCGAGGGCGATCTCGTCCGGGTGCACTTCATCATCGGGCGCGATGCCGGCAAGACGCCGCGGCCCGATCGCGGCAAGCTCGAAGCCGATATCACCGCGCTCTCGCGCGATTTCGGCGACCGACTGATGGCCGAGGCCAAGGATCCGGGGGCGGCTGCGCTTTATCGCGATGCTTTCTCGCCGGCCTACCAGTCGCACAGCACGCCGGCCCAGGCTCTGGTCGATATCGGCATTTTCGAGCGCCTGCGCGACGATGCCCGCATCGCCGTCGATTTCGGCCCCTCGGGCCTTGCCGACGGCAATCTGGGACTCAAGCTCTATCATCGCGGCAGCCCCATCCCGCTTTCCGACCGCGTGCCGCTGCTCGAGAATTTCGGCTTCCGCGTCATCGACGAGCGCACCTATACGATCAAGGCCGGCGACGGCATCGGCCGGTTCCTGCATGACATGGTGCTGGTCCCCGCCGATGGCGGCGTTGTCGATCTGGGCAGGCTCGGGGAGAGCCTCGAAGCAGCGCTTCTCGCCGTCTGGGATGGCCTCGCCGAAAGCGACCGGTTCAACGCCCTCGTCGTGCGCGCGGGCCTCGCCTGGCAGGATATCGCCATCCTGCGCGCCCTGGCGCGCTACCTGCGCCAACTCAACATCACCTATTCGCACGCCTATCTCGCCGACGTGCTCTCCGCCCAACCGGCGGCGGCGCGCCATCTGGTGGCGCTCTTCCATGCCCTCCACGACCCGGCGGTCAAGGCCGGCGGTCGGCAGGCCGATGCGGCGCGGGCAGGTATCGAGGAGGCGCTTGGCGCCACCACTTCGCTCGATGAGGAACGCATCCTCAAGCGCTTCGCCAATCTCGTCGAGGCGAGCCTGCGTACCAATGCCTATCAGCGCGACGAAGCCGGCGCCCCGCGCCCGGCCTTCGCCATCAAGTTCGATTGCGTCGCGGTCGAGGGCATGCCCGAGCCGCACCCCTATCGCGAGATCTTCGTCTATTCCCCACGCGTCGAAGGCGTGCACCTGCGGTTCGGCGCCATTGCGCGCGGCGGCATCCGCTGGTCGGACCGGCCCCAGGATTTCCGCACCGAGGTGCTCGGCCTCGTCAAGGCGCAGCAGGTCAAGAACGCGGTGATCGTCCCGGTCGGCGCGAAGGGCGGCTTCGTGCCGAAACTCATGCCCAAGGGCGCGGCGCGCGACGTGGTCCAGGCCGAAGGCACCGCCTGCTACCGCATCTTCATCGGTTCGCTCCTCGACATTACCGATAATCTCGAAGGCGACCATGTCGTCCCGCCGGCCGGTGTGCTGCGGCGCGATGGCGACGATCCCTATCTCGTCGTCGCCGCCGACAAGGGTACGGCCAGCTTCTCCGATATCGCCAATTCCATCGCGCTCTCGCGCGGTTTCTGGCTGGGCGATGCCTTCGCCTCGGGCGGGTCGGCCGGCTACGACCACAAGAAGATGGGCATCACCGCCCGCGGCGCCTGGGAAGCGGTCAAGCGCCATTTCCGCGAGATGGACCGCGACATCCAGAAGGAGCCGTTCACCGTGGTCGGCGTCGGCGACATGTCGGGCGACGTCTTCGGCAACGGCATGCTGCTCTCCAAGGCCACCCGTCTCGTGGCGGCCTTCGACCATCGCGACATCTTCATCGATCCGGATCCTGATGCCACCAAAAGCTATGCCGAGCGCAAGCGCCTCTTCGCGCTGCCGCGGTCGAGCTGGCAGGATTATGACAAGTCCAAAATCTCCAGCGGCGGCGGCGTTTTCTCGCGCACGGCCAAGTCCATCCCGCTCTCGCCCGAAGCCCGCAAGGCACTGGGCGTCACGGCGGCCGCGCTCACTCCGGCCGAGGTCATGACGGCGATCCTCAGGGCCGATGTCGATCTTCTCTGGTTCGGCGGCATCGGCACCTATGTGCGCGCCGCGGGCGAAAGCGACGCCGATGTCGGCGATCGCGCCAACGACGCCATCCGCGTGGCCGGCCGCGACCTGCGCGCAAAGGTCGTGGGCGAAGGCGCAAACCTTGCCATGACGCAGCGCGGGCGCATCGAATACGCGTTGGCCGGCGGCCGGCTCAATACCGACGCCATCGACAATTCGGCCGGCGTCAATTCCTCGGACCTCGAGGTCAATATCAAGATCGCGCTCGGCACGCTGGTGCGCGCTGGCGTCTTCGATACCGAGGGGCGCAATGTCTTCCTCGCGCAGATGACGCCGGAAGTGGCAGAGCTCTGCCTGCGCAACAATTACCTGCAGTCGCTGGCGCTCTCGCTCACCGAGCGGCGCGGCATGGCCGAGTTCCCCGATCACCGCGAGTTGATGCTTACGCTCGAACGTGAAGGGCATCTCAACCGGGCGGTGGAATTCCTACCCTCCAATGCCGTGCTCAACGACCGCGAAACCGCGCGCCAGCCCCTGACCCGGCCCGAACTCGCCGTGCTCCTCGCCTATGCCAAGCTGACGCTCTACGACGAGCTCCTGGCTTCGAGCGTGCCCGACGACGCCTATCTCGGGCGCGAGCTCTTCCGCTATTTCCCGGAAACGCTCAACACCACCTATCCCGAGGCAGTGACCAGCCACCGGCTGCGGCGCGAGGTCATCGCCACGGTGCTCGCCAATGCCATGATCAATCGCGGCGGCCCGGCCTATGTGCGCCAGATGATGGCGGCGACCAGCGCCACGGCTGCAGATGTCGCCTTCGCCTATGCGGCGGCGCGCGATGCCTATGGGCTCCCCGCGCTCAATGCCGAGATCGACGGGCAGGATGGCCGCATCGAGGGCGCGACCCAGCTCGCGCTCTATGCCGAGGTCGAGGCGCTGCTGCGGCGCGAAAGCCTCTGGTTCCTGCGCAATGCCAGCTTCGCTGATGGCCTCGCGCCGTTGGTCGAGCGCTACAAGGCCGGCGTCGACGAACTGCGCCAGGCACTCCCCGGCATGCTGCCGCCGCACCTCAAGGCCAGCGTCGCCCGCAAGGCCGAGGCCTTTCGGGCCGGCGGCACACCCAAGGCTTTGGCCGAACGCATCGCGGCGCTCTCGACGCTCTCGTTCTCGACGGACATCGTCTTCACCGCCGGGCGCAACGGCGTACCGCCGGTCGCCGCCGCCAAGGCGTTCTTCGGGGTGCTCGAACTCTTCGATCTCGGCGATATTCTGCTGCGCGCCCGCGACCTCGTCCTCGCCGACCGCTTCGACCGCATGGCGCTCGACCGCGCCAATGCCAACCTCTGGCGCGCCCTGCGCGATCTCTCCGCCGACGTCCTCGCCGAAGGCGGCGACCCCAACGCCTACCGCGCCCGCCGCGCCGAAGCCGTCGGCCGCACCGCCAAGGCCGTCGCCGACATCACCCAGGGCGAACTCACCGTCTCCCGCCTCTCCGTAGCCGCCGGCCTGCTGGCCGACCTCGCCAGCGGGACGTAACTCGAGGCTACGGCCATGCCCCAACCCTCCCTCCCCCTTGCGGGGAGGGTCGGGGTGGGGGTGAGCCTCAAACGCGGCGCCTGCTGCTTGCCGGGAGGGTGGGGACTCCAACCACGGTGTCCGGGTCGGTCATCCACCTGGAACCCTCCCCACCACGGAACTTCCCCGGGCGAAGACCCCGGGGCCCACGGATGCCGCCACTCGGGTGGCGGGGTGCAATAGGCCCCTGTGTAACGGGGTTGTGCCATGATGGTTGCGGGCGGGAGACCGTTAGGCCCCAGGTCGATTGAGACCGTGACCCGGCACGGGTCCCCGCCCGCTTGGACACACACCTCAACAGTTGCACGAGGCCGTCCACAGCGGACCTCGCATCACAGGGACAGACCCCATGACACTATCACCGACCTGGATTGGAATCGACGTTTCGAAAGTCTGGCTGGATATTGCCTCCGCCACCGGCCAGCGGGTGCAGCGGATCGCCAACACGGCTGATGTCATTGCCGCCTTTGCCCAGACCCTTGAGGGGGAGAGCACCATCGTGGTGCTGGAGGCGACCGGCATCTATGATAAGACCCTGCGTCATGAGCTGGCGCGGGCCGGGATCGGCCATGTACGGGTCAACCCCAGGCGGGCCCGCAACTTCGCCCGCGTCGGCGGGCACCTGGCCAAGACCGATGCGCTCGATGCCGCCATGCTCGCCCGGATGGGGCGGGCCCAGAACCTGGCGGCCGATCCGCTGCCTGCCCCCGAGCGTGAAGAACTGGCCCTTCTCAGTCGCCGCCGCGACCAGTTGGTCGCCATGCGCGCCCAGGAGAAGGGGCGCCGGAGCGAGGCTGGGGAGACGAGCCTTGTCCGGGACAGCCTGGACGAGACCATCGCTTGGCTCGATGCGGCCATCGTCAGGATCGAAACCGCCATCCCGCGCGGATCCAGGCCGATACCGCGCTCAAGGCCGAGCAGGACCTGGTACGTTCGCTGCCCGGGGCGGGGCCGGTGACTGCCGCCGTGCTCCTGGCGCAGATGCCCGAACTGGGCCGACGTTCGGGCAAGCAGATCGCCACCCTGGCCGGGCTGGCGCCGCTCAACAACGACAGCGGCACGCGGCGCGGGCAGCGATCCATCCATGTGGCCGTCGCCGCGTCCGCCAGGCCCTCTACATGGCCGCCGTCGCCTCCCTGAGGACGCAATCGCCGGCCAGCGCCTTCTATCACCGGCTGCCGCAGGCCGGAAAACCGGCCAAGCTCGCCCTCATCGCCCTGGCCAGAAAGCTCCTCGTCACCCTCAACGCCATGCTCAGAGCACGAACCCCTTCGCAACCTGATTACAGTTGCCGGGTCTTCGCCCGGGGAAGTAAGGGGTGGGGCGCGGTTCGGGGAAATGGGATACGGGTCTAGGTCTAGGTCCGAATATGCTGGGTGCTGGTACCCGCGAACGCAGGATGGCCGCGCCGAAAACAGCGTGCCTGCACGCAGCACGTTTCGGCGCCGTCCTGACGGAGCGCTTCGTGAAAACCCGGCGATTTTGGGAGAAGTGGTGCCGCAGAAGGGACTCGAACCCCCGACCCCATCATTACGAATGACGTGCTCTACCAACTGAGCTACTGCGGCGGACCGTTTGCCGAAAAGGCGAAGCGATCGGCGGTCTTTTACTGGCGCGCGCCGCAAGGCGCAAGGGCCAATTCGCGGCTTTGCGATGCCGGTTTCAGGCGCCGGGCAGAGCCGGACCCGGCACGGGCTCGGCTGCGGGCGGGGCGGCTTCGACGGCGCGGGTGGCCACGGCGCTGACCGGGACTTTCCACTCGAAGGCGTCGAGCTTGCCGGTAATGGGCGAAACCGGCTCCCATTCGTCGCTGGTGACACCATCGGCGGTCCAGACCGGATCGCGCGGGGCGCGTACGGCGCGGGCGAGCCATTCGCGGGCTTTGCCCTGGTCTCCGTTCTGGCCCTCTTCGATCTCGGCCATGAGCAGGCACACGGCCTGGCTGGGCTCGTTCGAGGCGTAATTGGCGAGCGCATTGCGCGCCAGGCTCCAGTCGAAGGCATCGACGGCGGCGCGGGCGAGGACCAGGGCGGCGGCGCGGCTGGCGGGAGGCAGGTCGATGAGTTCACGCACGCGCTTGAGCCGTTCGACGGCGGAGGCGCCGTGGACGATGTTGCCGTAAAGGCCGGCAGCATCGGGATGGCCGGTGGCGCGGTAGACGCGGCGAAGAAGGCTCATGGCCTTGCGCGTCTCGCCGCGATTGGCCTCGATGCGGGCCGCGATCAGGGCGGCCGGCACGAAATCGGGGAGGAGCTTGAGCGCCGAGAGCGCATGGCTGAGCGCGCCCTGCGGATCGCGGGTTTCGTCCTCGCGCGCCATGGCGGTCTCAAGCACGGCCTGGCGGCGGCGCAGATGGGCGCGCTCCTCGCGGTTGCGCGAGGGATGGGCCATGACCATGGCCAGGGCCTCGGCCCATTTGCCATTGGCGGTGAGATCGTCGAAGACGGCCGAACTCGCCCATTCGGGCGCCGGGGACAGCGCCGCGGCCTTGCGGGCAAAGGTCAGCGCCGCATCCTTGCGACCCTGCGCCTGGGCCTGCTCGTAAAGGCCGGAGAGCGCGGCCACGGCCGTACGCTGGTTGGCAATGAGGGCGCGGTAATGCTCGCGGGCCGCCGACATGTCGCCCAGCGCCAGATCGGCCCTGGCTTCGAGCAGCTTTGCCGCCTGATTGTCCGGGAGACGCGCCTGCGCGTCGCGCGCCAGCGAACGGGCGCGGACCGGATCGCCGGCCTGGAGCGCGATGAAACCCTCCGACAAGGCCTCGACGCCCTGGTCTTTGCGGCGCTGCCGGCTGGCTTTGGAGAAGCTGGCCGGGGCGCCGATGATGCGCCGGATGATGGCCCAGATAGCGATGACGAGGACGATCACCACGACGACGACGAAGATCGCCGTGCCGAGCCGCGGCTGCATGCGATAGCCGCCCGCTTCCAGGCTCATCGTGCCCGGGAGGCTCACGATCCAGGCGATGGCGGCGGCGACGAGGAGACTGCCGATGATCCAGCTTGCCAGTCGGATCATGGCGTCGTCCCCGCGGGGGCCAGTGCCCTGGCACGCAGGGAATCGAGCAGCGCATCGGCATCGGCATGCGCCGCGATATCGGCGGCGACGCCCTCGGCCGGCGCGCGCATGGCTTCAGGCAAAGCCGCAAGCAGGCGCACCGCATTGCGGTAGTCACGACGCGAAATGGCCGCTTCCAACTGGGACGCGACGGCTTCGGGCGTGTTGCCGGCAATCTCGCCGGCCGGACGGAAGGCGAAGATAGCCCTGAGCCAGTCGATGGTCGCCTGATCCCAGCCGGCATCGGGTTGCTGCGGGGTGGCGGCGAGAATATCGGGGAGCGCGGCATCGAATTCGCGCGTGATCTCGTCGGGACGCTTGAGCCCTTGCGGCGCCCGCTCGGTCAGCGATTGCGGAATGGCGGTTTCGGGCGCCACGGCGCGCAGGCCGTCGAGTTCGGCGGCGAAAGGCCGGCCGGTATCGAAGGCACTTTCGAGGCCCGAGAGGAGAAGCGGCAATTGCGCGGCCGGCAGTTCGGGTGTCTTCTGCGCTTCGGCCGACAATTCGGCGACCTTGCTGTCGGTGGTGCCGACCTTTTCCTCGAGCGCGCCGAGCTTGCCCGAAAGGGCGGCGAGGTTCTGCTGGAGACTGTTGACGTCTCCGGTCAACGCTTCGCCCGTCGCACCGCCGGCATTGGCGCCGAGCGTTTCGATCCGGGCGCGCAATTCGTCGATCTGGGCGGTGAGGCCGGAAAGATCGGGAGTTGCGGCAGCCGGGCGGTCGCCGGCGGCCTTGAGCGCCTCGTTGGCGGCTTCGAGCCTGGCATTGAGATCGTTCTGGAGAGCGACGAAGCGCTGCTGGAGGGCATTCAGACTAGCGGTGCTGCTGTCGGCGGCCTCGGCGAGGCGCTTTTCAAGCGCGGCAACGCGTGGATCGGCCTCGGCGGCCGGACGCGGAATGATGCCGGCGACGAAAAGGCCATAGGTCAGGGCTGTGCCGAGAATCGCTCCGCCGACGATGCCGGCAAGGGCGGTATTCCAGTGGAGACCATCGGCTTTCCTGGCGGCAGGGGTGGCGGGCTTGGACTCGGTATTGGGCTTGGCAGCGCTTTCGGCACCCGGCTTGGCGCCCTCTTCGCGCGCCGTGGTGTCGCGCGCGGAAAGATCGAGAACGGGTGGCTTAACCGGCCCGGTATTGCGCTCAGCCATGGCAAGAATCCTGTTGCGGCAAAGAATTATGACGCGTTTTGCGCCCGCGCAAAAGCCAGCGCGAGGACCATCATCCCCTCCTCGTCCGGGCGCTCGGCCACGAGGACGCGCTTGAACCCGGCTTCCACCAGGGGTTCCGCCGCCTTGCGGCTGATGCAGAGCGCGCCGAAATCCTCGAGCCCGCGCTCGCCGAGCGCGGCGCGGGTGAGATCGGCAAAGATCGCGGCGGTGCGGCGCGAATAGAAGAGGCCGGCATCGATAAGGCCATCGCGGATCTGTTCGATAATGGCCGTGGGGACCTCTTCGGCCTCCTCCATCTCATAGACCGGCACGCGGATGACCCCGACCCCGTGAGCGCCGAGCGCCGCATTGAGATCGCCGCTCAGGCGCGAGCCCGAGGGATAGAAGATCGGCGCGGTCGGCCGGCTTTCGGCGATGAGGGTGACGAGGTCCTCGAAGCTGCCATTGGCGCTGCGCACGTCGGTGAAGCCGAGGAACTGCGCCTCGCGCGCCGAACCGTCGCCCACCGCGAAGACGGGGAGATTTTCGTAGGCTCGCACGGCGCCGCGCTCGTCGAGCGCGCGCAGGGCATTGGCGCTGGAAATGGCGATGCCGCCAAAACCCTCGGCGGGCGGCAGGTCGTGGAACAGCGTCACGCGGCGCATCAGCGGCAGCTTGACGGCATCGAGGTTGAGCGCGCGCAGGCGCACCGTGGAATGGCCGAGATCAGGTTCGGGACGCGTGACCAGGATGGTGGTCATCGCTCTCGTTCTCCGAATTGCGCCAGGAATTCCGGCCCGGCCATGGCCTTGAGCTCTTCGCCCAGGCTTCGCCCGATATCGCCTGCCTGCGCGGCAGCGCCGCGGCGTTCGAGCTCGAAGACGGTGCGGCCATCGGGGCTGAGGATCTCCCCGAGCAGCACGATCTGGTCGCCCTCGCGCGTCGTCAGCGCCGCGATCGGCGTGCGGCAGGAGCCGTCGAGCACGTCGAGCAGCGCGCGCTCGGCGAGGAGTGCATCATGGGTCTGGCGATGATCGAGCGCGCCCACCAGCATACGGGTACGCGCATCGTCGGCGCGGATTTCGATGCCGATGGCGCCCTGGGCGGGCGCGGGCGGGAAGCGGCGCGGATCGAGAAGGCTCGTGACCTCGGCGCTGCGGCCCAGCCGGTTGAGGCCGGCGGCGGCGAGGAGTGTGGCATCGGCGATACCGTCGCGCAGCTTCTTGATGCGCGTGTCGACATTGCCGCGGAAGCCGACGATCTGCAGGTCCGGGCGGACGCGCAGGATCTGGGCGGCGCGACGAATCGAGGACGTGCCGAAACGGGCGCCCTGCGGCAGCCCGTCGAGATCCCTGGCGACCAGCGAGACGAAGGCATCGCGCACGTCTTCGCGCGGCAGGAAGGCGGCCAGCTCCAGCCCTGCGGGCAGGCGGGTGGCTACGTCCTTGGACGAATGGACGGCGAGGTCGATCTGGTTATCGAGCAGCGCTGCCTCTATCTCCTTGGTGAAGAGGCCCTTGCCGCCCACTTCGCTCAGGGGACGGTCGGTGATGCGGTCGCCACTGGTGGTGATCACCTCGACCGCGATGGCATCTTCCTTGACGCCATGCGCCTCCGCGAGCAGGCGACGGACCAGATTGGCCTGTGCGAGCGCGAGCTGGGAGCCGCGGGTACCGATGCGAAGGAAGGGGGCGTGCGATTGCAATTGAGCGCTGTCCTATTGTAGGCCAAGGCGGCATGAAGGCCATAGACCAGATCGACGTGAACGGGCAAGCGACTGAAACCATTTTGGGCATAGAGACGAGCTGCGACGAAACCGCCGCGGCCATCGTCGTGCGCAATGCCGACGGAACGGGGCGGATCGTCTCGAACGTCGTGCGCTCCCAGCTCGACGAGCATGCCGCCTTTGGCGGGGTGGTGCCCGAACTCGCGGCACGGGCGCATGTCGCCTGGCTCGATCACATTATCGCGCAGGCGACCGCCGAGGCCGGAATCGAGCTCAAGGACGTCGACGCGGTCGCCGCTACCGCCGGCCCCGGCCTGATCGGGGGCGTGCTGGTGGGCCTCACCACCGCCAAGGCCCTGGCCGCTGCGCTCGGCAAGCCGCTGGTCGCTGTCAATCACCTGGAAGCCCACGCGCTGACGGCGCGGCTCACCAATGGCGTCGCCTTCCCCTACCTGATGCTGCTGGTTTCCGGTGGACACAGCCAGTTCGTGCTGGTGCGCGGGGTTGGCGACTACGAGCGCTGGGGCACGACGATCGACGACGCCCTGGGGGAAGCCTTCGACAAGGTGGCAAAACTCCTCTCGCTCGGTCATCCGGGCGGCCCCGAGGTGGAAAAGGCGGCGCTCAAGGGCGATTCGCGCCGCTTCCGCTTCCCGCGCCCGCTGCTGCACGAAAGCCGGCTCGATTTCTCGTTTTCGGGGCTCAAGACCGCGGTGCGGCTGGCCGCCGAATCCATCGCGCCCATCACCGACCAGGATGCCTGGGATATCGCCGCCGGCTTCCAGCGCGCGGTGACCGACATTATCGGCACGCGCACGCGCCAGGCGCTGGAGCGCTTCAACGCGGAATTCCCGGGCCAGCCGGCACGGATCGTCGTGGCCGGGGGCGTCGCCGCCAACAAGGCGATCGGCGCGGCCCTGCGCGAAGTGACGCAGGCGGCAGGCGCCGAGCTCGTCATCCCGCCGCCCGCGCTCTGCACCGACAACGGCGCCATGGTTGCCTGGGCCGGGGCGGAACGGCTGGCGCTGGGCGATACCGACAGGCTCGATTTCGTGGCCCGCCCGCGCTGGCCGCTCGATTCGTACGATATGGGGCTGCACCATGGCGCTTGAGACTGTGGCCGTCATCGGCGCCGGGGCCTGGGGCACGGCGCTCGCGCAGGCTGCCGCCATGGCTGGCCGGCAGGTCTCGCTCCATGGCCGCTCGCCTGACCTCGCCAGCGAGATCAACGCCTTCCACACCAATGAGCGGCACCTGCCCGGCCATTCGCTGCACCCGGCGATTACCGGCCATGCCGACCTCGATGCGGCGGGGGCAGCCGACTTCATCATCCTCGCCGTCCCCGCGCAGGCGAGCCGGGACGTGCTGGAAAGCGAGCCGAAGCTCTTCGCCGGCAAGCCGGTAGTGCTCTCGGCCAAGGGCCTCGAACACGATACGCTCCTGCGCCAGAGCGAGATCCTGGCAAGCGTCGCGCCGACCGCGCTGCCCTATGTGCTTTCGGGCCCGAGCTTTGCCGCCGATGTCGCCGCCGGACGGCCGACCGCCGTGACGCTGGCCGGCACCGATGCCGAGCCGCTTGCCGCCGCACTCGCTGGACCGACCTTCCGGCCCTATGCCGCCGACGACATCATCGGGGTGGAGCTGGCCGGCAGCCTCAAGAATGTCTATGCGCTCGGCTGCGGGGCCGTGGAGGGCGCAGACCTCGGCGCCTCTGCCCGCGCCGCCTTTCTCGCCCGCGCCTATGCCGAAATGTCCCGGCTGGTGAGCGCACTCGGCGGATCGCCCACCACGCTGACCGGCCTTGCCGGCATCGGCGACCTCACGCTTTCCTGCACCTCGGTGCAATCGCGCAATTACCGCACCGGGCTGGCGCTCGGGCGCGGGGAAACGCTCGAGGGCATCGGGCTGGCCGAGGGGGTCGCGACGGCCCCTGTCGCGCGCGACCTCGCCCGCAAGCTTCATATCGACGCCCCGCTCATCGAGGCGGTAAACCTGCTGCTCGCAGGCGGGACCAGCATTTCGTCAATCGTGGCGGGCCTGATGGCCCGGCCGCTCAAGAGGGAGACCTGATACATGCCGCTCTATTCGCTCGTCGCCAAGGACAAGGCCGGCGCTCTCGAACAGCGCCTGGCCGTGCGCCCCAAGCACCTCGAGCATCTCGACAGCCTGGGCGACCGGCTGGTGATGGCCGGACCCTTCCAGACCGAGGAAGGCAAATCCACCGGCAGCTTCATGGTGGTGGAAGCCGAGGACCTCGCGGCCGCCCGCGCGCTCTTCGAGCAGGACCCCTTCGTGCGCGAAGGCATTTTCGAATCCTACGAGGTCAGCCGCTGGGCGCTGACCATCAACAAGGCAGCGGGGCGCTGACATGGCCTATTGGTTGATGAAATCGGAGCCGGACGTCTTTTCTTTCACCGACCTGACCAACAAACCCATCGAGGAATGGCACAGCGTGCGCAACTACACCGCGCGCAACAACATGAAGGCCATGAAAAAGGGCGAGAAGGCGTTCTTCTACCACTCCAATATCGGCAAGGAGATCGTGGGCATCATGACCATCGTCAATGAAGCCCATCCCGATTCCACCGCCGAGATCGAGAACGGCAAGGTCATCTGGGAATGCGTCGACGTCGCCGCCGACAAGCCCCTGCCCAAGCCGGTGACGCTCGCCCAGATCAAGGCCGATCCGTTCCTGGCGAACATGGCGCTGATCAAGCTCTCCCGCCTCTCGGTCTCCCCGGTGACCGAGGAGGAATGGAACTATATCTGCAAGCTGGGCGGCCTCTAGCCGTTTACCTTTGGCTAGCCATAGCCGTTCATAATTCCTCCCGGCCGCCCGAGCGGCCGTGGAGGAGAGAATGGATCATCTTGCAGTCAACTGGCTGGCCATCGTGCTGGCCACGGTCGCCAGCATGGCGCTCGGCGTCGTCTGGTATATGGGCCTTTCCAGGCAATGGCTCGCGGCGCTGGGCAAGACCCGCGACGAGCTCAATTCGAGCGATCCGAGCCCCTATATCTGGTCGGTCGTCGTCCAGTTCGTCATGGCCTATTTCGTCGCGCTCCTGACGCCCAAGCTTTTCGGCTCGACCGACGTCGCCAATGGCATCTGGTGCGGCATCCACATGTGGGTCGGCTTCGTCATCACCTCGATGATCCTCAACCACCGCTACCAGGGCCAGAAATGGTCCCTCACCCTCATCGACGGCGGCTACCTGCTCGGCGTGCTGATCGTCCAGGGCCTCGTGATCGGGCTTTTCGGCTAGAACGGATTGACCAGCCGCAGCCGGCCCTCGAAGACGCGCCCGGCCTGCATGTCCTCCGAATAGAGGACATCGCAGCCCGCTTCGAGGGCGGAAGCGACTATCATCGCGTCATAGATGGAGAGATCGTGCTCGCCGGCAAGGGCTAGCCCGGCGAGGTGGATTTCGACGGTCAGCGGCCTGACCTCGACAAGCCCGCGATAGGTCGCAAGGAGATAGGCGATCTCCGGATAGGGCAGGCCGAGCTTGCGCCGCGCAACCGCGGCAAACTCGTTGAGCACCTGTACGCTGACGATGCCGCCCGCCGAAAGGACCGCTTCGGCCCGGTCGGCCTTCTGCCGGTCGGCGGAGAGCGCATAGAGCAGGATGTTGGTGTCGATGAAGCTACCGCTCATTGGCGCAGTCGCGATCGAACACGAAATCGGCGGGCAGTATTCCACGATGCTTACGCAGGCGTTCGAGCAATTGCGCGCGGCCGGGCTTGCGCTCGACCACGAAATCCCGCTCGTCCTCGATGCGCAGCGTCACCTCGTCGCCTTCCTTGAGATCGAGTGCGTCGACCACCGAGGCGGGCAGCCGCACGGCCAGGCTATTACCCCATTTGGAAACCAGCATGATGCACCTCGGATATACATTCTCAAGTATGTATATCCAAAATCGCTCGGTGCAAGGAAATCAAAAGTCGCTGGTGAGGCCCTTGATCTCCCAGTCGCCGTAGCGGTTGGGTTCGAGACCGCCTCGGCCGCCTTCTTCGGGAGGGGCGTCCTTGGTGCGGGAGTCGATCTGCGCGCGGCGGGCTTCCGCTTCGGCCAGGGCCCGCCGGGCGGCCGGCGAGAGCTTGCGGCGCAGGGAATCGAAAACGGGGGTGTCGTTCATCGGACGGCTCGAAGTGACAATGCGGCGGCCACGCTCTTGTATGCAGACGAGGCAGGGACCATCATAATTGGGGAATTCTCCAAGTCGAGGTCCCTGGATCACAAGCACATGATCAACGCGTTCCGCACCGGCATTCTCCTGGCAGGCATGACCGCCCTCTTCATGGGCGTGGGCTATCTCATCGGCGGCACCAGCGGCATGATGATCGCCTTCGGCGTGGCCGTGGTGACCAACCTTTTCGGCTACTGGAACTCCGACAAGATGGTGCTGCGCATGCAGAATGCGGAGCCCGTCGACGAGCGTCGCGCGCCCGACCTCTACCGCATGGTCGAGCAGCTGGCGCGCAATGCCGGCATCCCGACGCCGGCGGTCTACCTCATCCATACCGACCAGCCCAATGCCTTCGCCACCGGCCGCAACCCGCAGAATGCGGCGGTGGCCGTGTCCTCGGGCCTCCTCCAGCGGCTGGAGCCGGGCGAAGTCGCCGGGGTCATCGCCCATGAGCTTGCCCATATCCGCAACCGCGACACGCTGACCATGGTGATCACCGCCACCATAGCCGGCGCCATCTCGATGCTGGCCCAGTTCGGCCTCTTCTTCGGCGGCGGCAACAGCGATAACCGCAACAACCCGCTCGGCGGCATCGGCGTGCTGCTGGCGGTGATCGTCGCCCCCCTGGCCGCCATGCTGGTGCAGATGGCCATCAGCCGCACCCGCGAATACGAGGCCGACCGCGACGGCGCCCAGATTTCGGGCGACCCGCTGGCTTTGGCCTCGGCGCTCTCCAAGATCGCCACGGCCGCGCCGCGCACCGTCAATGCCGGCGCCGAGCGCAACCCGGCCATGGCCCATCTCTACATCATCAACCCGCTTTCGGGCGCACGGATGGACAACCTCTTCTCCACCCACCCCGATACCGGCAACCGTATCAACGAGCTGCGCAAACTTGCCGAATCGATGCATGTCGACGACAAGGGCCGTCGCTCCGAGCCCAACGCCTTCACCCAAGACAATGTGCGCGCAGGCTGGCGCGTCCCGCCGACGGGACGCAATGATGACGACGGCAGCCGCAGCGGGCCGCCGCGTGGACCCTGGGGTTAACCGCACTTGCCCAAAGAGAAGAACCCGCCGGGGCTCAAGCTCCGCCTCCTTGCCGCCGAACGGCTGCGCGCCGTGCTCGGCGGCAACAATTTTGCCCCGTTCTCGGCCGCCGAGATCGCCGACAGTCGCGACCGCGCGCTGGCCAACCGGCTGGTGACGACGGCCCTGCGCCGCCATGGCCAGATCGACGTGGCGCTCGGCGAACTGCTCGACCGCGGCCTGCCCAAGAAGGCGGGCAGCTTCGAGGCCGTGCTGCGTCTCTCGCTTGCCCAATTGCTGTTCTTGCCGGACCTGGGCGCCCACAGCGCGCTGTTCCTGGCGGTCGAAGCCGTCAAGGCCGACCCCAAGGCGCGCCACCTTGCGGGCCTCATGAATGCAGTGCTGCGCCGGGCGCAGGCCAATTCGGCGCGCCTGTCCGGGCTCGGCGACGACCTGCTGCTGCCCGCGGCCCTGCGCGCCCGCTGGGTGGAGGCCTATGGCGAGACCAATGTCGAGCGCTTCGCCACGGCGCTGCTCGAAGGCGCCCCGCTCGACCTGACCCTCAAGGCAGAGGATTCCGAACTCATCGAGGCCTTGGGCGCGACCCCGCTGGGCCTCGATACCGTGCGCATCGCCAGCCGCGACCGGCCGGTGGAAGCGCTCTTCGGCTATGACGAAGGCCGCTGGTGGGTGCAGGACGCCGCGGCGGCCGTGCCGGCCCGCCTGGTCACGGCCGATACCGGCGCACGCGTCGCCGATTTCTGCGCCGCCCCGGGCGGCAAGACCGCCCAGCTCGTCAATGCCGGCTATGCCGTGACCGCGCTCGACAGCGACGCCCAGCGCGTCGAACGGCTGACGGAAAACCTCAGCCGCCTCGGCTTTGCCGCCGAGATCGCCATCGGGGACGCCGCCAGCTTCCGCCCGGCCAGCCGGTTCGACGCAATCCTCCTCGATGCCCCCTGCACCGCCACCGGCACATTCCGCCGGCACCCGGAAGTCATCTGGCACCGCAGCGACAGGGACGTTGCGGGCCGCGCGCAGCTGCAGCGCCAGCTCCTTGCCAACGCCGTCGACTGCCTCAATCCGGGCGGAGTTCTTGTCTATTGCGTCTGCTCGCTGGAGCCGGAAGAGGGCGAGGAACAGGTGGCCTGGGTCGCAGAACACCTCAAATCGCTTGAACTCCTGCCCGTGGCCGCCGAAGAACTCGGCTGGCTGGCACCCGCCCTTCGGCCGGACGGCACCGTCCGCATCCACCCCGGGCTCGACCTTCCCGAGGGCGTCGAAGGCAGTATCGACGGGTTTTTTGTCGCACGTTTCCGCCGTCTGGGCGGTTAGGGGTTGGAAAGTCTTTACCGGTTCTCTACGCCTCAGCGCTAGATTCTCCGGCCGGGGCTCTGAGAGGGCGCGTATTTGTTGAGTGTGATTCGGTTCCTCGCATGGCGTTGGACCTCCGGGGCCATCGGCTATGCGGCGACCATGCCGCTTCTGCGCTGGACCTGGCAGGGCCTTTCCGAAGACGCCTTTGCCGGTTCCCTGCCCGAATTCCGGCCCGCCGATACCGAAACCGTCATCGACATGATGCAGGGCCGCTACCTGCTTGCCTCCAAGCTCGTGGATACCGAAGGCACGTCCCCGTTCTCGATCGATGTCGACCACGAGGACTGGCTGCAGGCGCTGCACGGCTTCGCCTGGCTTCGCCATTTCCGCGAAGTGCGCGATGAAGGCTCAAAGCGCTTCGCCCGCACGCTCGTGCTCGACTGGATCGGGCGCGAGGGCCAGTTCGACCCCGATAGCTGGGCGCCCGGTCTCACCGCCCAGCGCGTGCTCAACTGGCTGCGCCATTATCCGCTGCTGACCGAGGGCGCCACGCCCGAACAGGCTTCGAGCATTGCCCGCGTGCTGGGCACGCAGGTGCAATCGCTCAAGGTCCGCGCCCGCTTCGTGACCGTGCCCCATGAACGCGCACTTGTCGCCGCAGCCCTGGTCGGCGCCGCGCTCTGCGACGACGAGGGGCGCGGGAACGTCGAGAAATACGCCACGCGCCTGCGCCAGGTCCTCGAAAAGCAGGTGGACGCCGATGGCCTTCACCGCTCGCGCAGCGCCCGCATTCAGCTGAACCTCCTCGTCGAGGCGGCAACCATCCGCCTGGCGCTCATCCGCGACCATGCCGACCTTGCGCACGAACTGGGTACGATCGTCGATGCCATGCACGGCGCACTCGACACGCTGACGCTGGGTTCGGGCGAGCCGGCCTATTTCAACGGGACGGGGCAGATCGCCCATGACCTCCTGGTGGCAGTGCAGGCGCAGAGCCCCGAACGGCGGCGCGACGGCGGCAGCCGGCTGCTTTCGGGCTATGGCCGGCTGGTCTGCGGCCCCGCCACGCTTATCGCCGATGCCGGCCTCGTGCCCGACCTCGCCTTTTCGGGCGACGCGACGTCGAGCGCCATGGCCTTCGAATTTTCGCACGGCACCGAACTCATCGTCGGCAATTGCGGCCCGGCCCCGGCCGAACTGCCCGACAGCAAGCCGCTCTTCCGCGGCGGCACCGCCCATACCGGCCCGACCATCAATGCGCGCTCGGCCGACGAGCTCACCGAACGAGGGCCGCTCAACGGCTACCTGCGCAGCCTCGCCCCGGCGATCGAAGCGAGCCTCGATGCCGAGGAGCAATCCCTCGTGCTGCATACGGCAGGCTACGAGGCCGAATTCGGCGTGACACTGGAGCGGCGGATGACGCTGCTCAACGACGGCCGCACGCTGGTCGGCCAGGACAAGGCGCTCGTGGCGGGCGAAGAGGTTTCGGGTGTCGTGACGCTGCGCTTTCACCTGGCGCCTGGCGCCGAGATCTGGCACGGCACGAGCGAGAACATCGCCCGCGTCTACCTCTCGAGCGGCACCACCTGGACCTTCCTCTGGGAGGGTGCGGAGATGCGCGAGGAGGAGAGCGTGCGCCAATCGGCCCATTTCGGCCTCCACCGCACGCGCCAGATCGTGCTCGAGGCCCCGGTCGAGCCCGGGCACGAGATCGCCTGGATTTTCACCCTCGAAGAGGGCTGATCCCGGTTCACATTACCGCCCTGCCGTGCTAGCGAGCCCGCAGAATTTCCCAAATCTCTGGCGGTGATGCGATGACGGACGGCGTGGTCAAGATCGGAAGGGCTCTGCTTTCGGTTTCCGACAAGGCGGGAATGGCCGACTTTGCCAGGGACCTGGCGAGCCTGGGCGTCGAGCTGGTTTCAACCGGCGGCACCCACAAGCTCATCGCCGATGCCGGCGTCAAGGTCCGCGAGATTTCCGACCTCACCGGCTTTCCCGAGATGATGGACGGCCGCGTCAAGACGCTCCACCCCAAGGTGCATGGCGGCCTGCTCGCGGTGCGCGACAATGCCGAGCACAAGGCAGCGATGGAGGCACACGCCATCGCCCCGATCGATCTCGTCGTGGTCAACCTCTACCCCTTCGAGGCGACGGTCGCCAAAGGCGCCGACTACGACACCATCATCGAGAACATCGATATCGGCGGGCCGGCCATGATCCGCTCGGCGGCCAAGAACCATGCCTTCGTGACCGTCATCGTCGACCCGGCCGACTATGCCGCGGTCATCGCCGCCATCCGCGCCGAGGGCGGCGTGCCCTATGCGCTGCGCCAGCGCCTCGCCGCCAAGGCCTATGCGCGCACGGCGGCCTATGACACGGCGATCTCGACCTGGTTCGCCAACGAGATCGGCTACCAGGACATTCCCTATCGCAGCTTTGCCGGCACGCTGCGCGAAGTGATGCGCTATGGCGAGAACCCGCACCAATGGGCGGGCTTCTATACCACGGGCGAACCGCGCCCGGGCGTTTCGACCGCGCGACAGGTGCAGGGCAAGACGCTCTCCTACAACAACATCAACGATACGGACGCCGCCTTCGAGCTGGTCTCGGAATTCGATCCCAGGGACAGCGCCGCCGTCGCCATCATCAAGCACGCCAATCCTTGCGGCGTCGCCGTGGCGGGCAATGTGGTGGATGCCTACAAGCTTGCCCTGCGCACCGACCCCGTGAGCGCCTTCGGCGGCATCGTCGCGGTCAATCGCGAGATCGACGCCAAGGCGGCCGAAGAGATCGTGAAGGTCTTCACCGAAGTGATCGTGGCGCCCTCGGCGACGCAGGAGGCCATCGACATCATCGCGGCCAAGAAGAACCTGCGCCTGCTGCTGACCGGTGGCCTCGCCGACCCCAAGGCGGCGGGCCTCAATGTCCGCACCGTGGCCGGCGGCTTGCTGGTCCAGACGCGCGACAACAAGAATGTCGATGACACCGAGTTCAAGGTGGTCACCAGAAAGCAGCCAACGGCGCAGGAACTGGTCGACCTCAAGCTTGCCGCCAAGGTGGCCAAGCACGTCAAATCCAATGCCATCGTCTATGTCCGCGACGGCGCCACGGTCGGGATCGGCGCCGGCCAGATGAGCCGCGTGGATTCGAGCCGCATCGCCTCGCGCAAGGCCGAGGACGCCGCCGAGGCAGCGGGGATCACCGAGAGCCTGACCAAGGGCTCGGCCGTGGCCTCCGATGCCTTCTTCCCGTTTGCCGACGGGCTGCTGGCGGCGGTGGAGGCCGGTGCCACGGCGGTAGTGCAGCCGGGCGGCTCGATCCGGGATGACGAAGTGATCAAGGCGGCGGACGAAGCCGGGATCGCCATGGTGTTCACCGGGATGCGGCATTTCCGGCATTAAGGCTGGGAAAGCTGAGGGATTGGAGCCGCGCGGCGTGGGTCGCGCGGGCGGAGGTTGGGGCTCGCGCCCAACCTCGATCCGGCCCCGCATGGGTAGGCCTCTGGCTCGGATGGTGGCCATAGGCATAAGACCTCACCACCTCCCCGATCTTCCCCGGCCGCAGCGCCGGGGCATGGATGCCGCCACTCGGGGGGAGTGGGGCAATAGGCCCCGGCTCTCCGGCCGGGGAAGATCGAGTGCGTTGCGCGATTTGGCCGAAGTGACCTGCCGTCAGCAGCCCCGCTACGCCCGCCCCACACCCTCCTTGATGGCCATCAGCACAGCGCATTCGCTCAACAGCACGTCACGCTCATCACTGAGGTCGTCGCGAAACCGGCGGCATAACCCCTCGTAAAGCGCGCGCATCTGCGGCTCGGCGAGATACTTCCCCTCCATGCGCTCGCGCGTAGCGCGCAGTTCCTCGACGTCAGGGCGAACAGCCATCGTGGAGCTCCTAAAGCGAAGCCCAAATCTCCCGCGCCAGTCTTGCCAGCGCAAGCGAATCCGCCCAGCGGTCGCCGAGGTCGATGCCGTCGGGGCCGGCCAGCGCATAGGGTTGTGGTCCGAGCTCGCAGAGAAAGCTCAGCTCCCCACCACCCGGATTCCGCCGTTTCCAGCTCGCCATGCCCGTCTTCCACCAGTCCGCAAACTGATCGAGCCAGGGCTTGTTGACCGGCCAGGACAATTCGGCCTGTACCTGTTCGCTCGTGGCGACGCGGCCGTGAAAGGCGTGGGTGTGTTCGAGGATGAGCGCGATCTGCGCTTGCGTCTCTTCGCTCACCGGCAGCTCGATCTCGCGGCCGACGACATAATGGGAAAGATCGGCCGTCAGCTTGAGTGCCGGGAAAGCGTCGATGAGGTCGAGCGTCACCAGCAGGTCGTTGGTCATCCTCCCGCGATGCGTCTCGATATGGACCGGAAAATCCACCTCTTCGGCAAGCCGCTGCCAGCCCTCCAGAATCCTCGCCGATTCGGCGATTGCGCGTGGGCGCACATTGGGCTGGACGTTAAGGTGGTGGAGGCCGAATTCGGTGCCCCAGTCGAGCGCGGGCTTGAGGCTGTCGATGTCGGACGGCAGCGCCAGACCCTCGACGAGGAGACCATGCCCGCTCGCCAGGCGCGAAACTTCGCGGGCCGAATCGCGGTCGAGCCAGAGCGAACCCAGGCCATCGAAACCGGCCGCGGCGACGGTATCCACCTGCTCCGCCAGCGTCGCGCCGCGGGGCGGGTTCCTCAGGTTCTGCATGGTCCAGAGCGATTGCAGGACAATGAGCTTGTGCATGATTCTGGCGGCTTCCGGTCGGGGTGGCGTTGGCGTCCCCGATGTGTAAT
The DNA here is from genome assembly GCF_016801025.1 of Paradevosia shaoguanensis. Lineage (GTDB taxonomy): Bacteria > Pseudomonadota > Alphaproteobacteria > Rhizobiales > Devosiaceae > Paradevosia > Paradevosia shaoguanensis. The sequence continues at coordinate 1,965,082 of NZ_CP068983.1, forward strand.
GTCACCGGCCAGCGGTTGAAAGCGAAGGATGGATGCGATGGCCGATAAAGCTCAACTCGATGCAGTGCTGGCGCAGGTCGACAAGGATATCGACAAGAGCCTGGAGCGCCTGTTCGAGCTCCTGCGCATTCCCTCCATCTCCACCGATCCGGCCTATGCCGAGCATGTCCGCAAGGCCGCCGAATGGCTCAAGCGCGAGCTGGACGGGCTCGATTTCGATGCCGGCGTGCGCGCCACGCCCGGCCATCCGATGGTTGTCGCCCACGGCAAGGGCGAGGGCCCGCATGTGCTGTTCTACGGCCATTACGACGTGCAGCCGGTCGATCCGATCGAACTCTGGGATACCGATCCCTTCGATCCGCAGCTCATCGACGGCCGCATCCGCGCTCGCGGCGCTTCGGATGACAAGGGCCAGCTGATGACCTTCCTCGAAGCCTGCCGCGCCTGGAAGGCGGTGACGGGCAAGCTGCCGGTCAAGATTTCGATCCTGCTGGAAGGCGAGGAAGAATCCGGTTCGCCCAGCCTGCCGGGCTTCCTCGAAGAGGCCAAGGCCGAGCTCAAGGCCGATGTGGCGCTGGTCTGTGACACCGATATGTGGGACCCGCAGACGCCCTCGATCACCACGATGCTACGCGGGCTCGTCGGCGAGGAGGTGGAAATCACCTGCGCCAGCCAGGACCTGCATTCGGGCATGTTCGGCAATGCCGCGCGCAACCCCAACCAGGTGCTGGTCGATATCATCGCGAGCCTGCGCACCCCCGAAGGCGGCGTGGCCGTCGCCGGTTTCTATGACGGGGTCGCCGAAGTGCCCGAGAGCCTCAAGGCGCAATGGGCCGCTCTCGGCTTCGATGAAAAGAAGTTTTTGGGCGATGTCGGCCTTTCCCTCCCTGCCGGCGAGAAAGGCCGGCCGGTGCTCGAGCAGATCTGGGCGCGCCCGACCTGCGAGATCAACGGCATGATCGGCGGCTATACCGGCGAGGGCTTCAAGACCGTCATTCCCTCCAAGGCCAGCGCCAAGATCTCGTTCCGCCTCGTTCCAGGCCAGGACCCGAAAAAGATACGCGAAGCGTTCCGCGCCCATGTGCGGGCCCGCGTGCCCGCCGATTGTGAGGTCGCCTTCAAGGAGCATGGCGGCAGCCCCGCCATCGCCCTGCCGCTCGACGGCAAGTTCCTCACCGCCGCCAAGGCGGCCCTGGCCGAGGAATGGGGCAAGGACACCGCGCTGACCGGCTCGGGCGGCTCGATCCCCGTGGTCGGCGAGTTCAAGCGCCGCCTCGGCATGGAATCGCTCATGATCGGCTTTGCGCTCATCGATGACCGCATCCATAGCCCGAACGAGAAATACAATCTCGAAAGCTACCACCGCGGCATCCGCTCCTGGGCCCGCGTACTCGCCTCGTTCGCCTGAGTTTTTTGCGCTAAAACTCACCCCACCCCCGCACTTCCCCGGCTTCAAGCCGGGGCCTATTGCACCCCTCCACCCGAGTGGAGACGTCCATGGGCCCCGGATCTCCGCCCCGGGGAAGATCGGAGTGGAGGCGGCGCAAGCGCTGGACGGTGTGCGCCAGCCTCGCCGCCGCCTTCCAAAACTCCCTCCCAACACCCTCTTGCGCTCGCTCAAAAACTGCGGCACAAATTCCGGGCTTTGAGAAAAGCTTTTCCCAATTCGCCAGCGCCCACCATAGGCGTATCGGCGCCACCACAAAGGAAAAGCTTTTCCTTAGCGTCCGGGAAGAGGAGCCCGGGCGCAAGTTGAGACATCAGGGAGGAAACCAATGCATCTGCCAAAAGTCATGGGATTTGCCGCGCTTGCGCTCGGCACGTCCGTCTTCGCCACGCTGCCGGCCCTCTCGGCCGAAACGCTGTCCATCTGGGTGCGCGCCTCGGGCGCCAATGCCGCCCAGCACCTCGTCGACCTCTGGAATTCGGGTCACGACGACAAGCTCGAGCTCACCGTCATCCCCGACAACCAGATGGTCACCAAGCTCGCCACGGGCGTGCAGGCGGGCGAAGTGCCCGACCTCATCTCGTTCGATCTCATCTACATGCCCGACTTCATGAAGGCCGGGTTCCTCGAAGACCTCACCGCCGACCTCAAGGATGATCCCAACTATGCCGGCGTCGCCCAGGCCTACAAGGACATCGCCACCTATGAGGACAAGATCTACGGCGCCGGTTTCACCCCGGACGTCTCGATCCTCGTCTGGAACAAGGACCTCTTCCGCCAGGCCGGGCTCGATCCGGAAAAGGGCCCGGAAACCGTCCAGCAGCTCCACGAATATGCCACCAAGATCCACGCTCTGGGTGATGACATCTACGGCTTCTACTTCTCGGGCGCCTGCCCGGGCTGCAACATCTTCACCACCTCGCCCATGATGGTCGCTGGCGGCGCCAAGATCCTGCCGGCCAATCCGGGTGACGAGCCGCTCCAGGGCGATGCCATCAAGACCGTGCTGACCGAATTCAAGGCCATGTGGGACGAGGGCCTCGTGCCCGAAAGCGCCGAAGCTGATACCGGCACCAATTTCGTCGCCAACTTCTCGACCGGCAAGCTCGGCATCCAGGGCGCCGGCGGGTTCCTCATCTCGGACCTCAAGGCCAATGCCCCCAATATCGATTTCGGCGTCGGCTTCCTGCCGGGCGTCGAGCCGGGCCAGCACTCGGCCTTCGTGGGCGGCGACGTCATCGCCATCCCCAAGGGCTCCAAGCACGCCGATCTCGCCAAGCAGTTCATCAAGTGGGAGCTGACCGACGAGGCCCAGCTTGAAGGCCTGGCCAAGAACAACATCCTGCCGTCCCGCCCGGCCCTCGCCGACAACAAGTATTTCGCCGAGGAACCGCGTGTCGTCACCACCGCCAAGGCGCTCGGCATCGGCTACGTGCCGTGGGTGTTCCACTTCAACGACATGGTCAACTCCGATTCCAGCCCCTGGATCCAGATGCTGCAGACCGCGATCTTCGACGGCGACATCGATGGTGCCATCGCCACCGCCAAGGACGCCATGAAGCAGATCGCCTCCAACTAGCACGTAGTGCTTTGGACTTTGGGATCGCGACGCTGGTGAGATGTTCGCGATCCTGAACGGTTCGGGCCGCAGCCACCTCTTCACCTCCCCCTTGCGGGGGAGGTCGGGAGGGGGGTGAGCCAGGAACCCTGCATCTGACGGAGGACCCCAAAATGATAGCGACACGCAAAGGCAGCGTCGGGCTGCTCTACATGGCCCCGGCCCTGCTCTTCGTCCTCGTCTTCGTGGTCGTGCCCTTCGTCCAGCTCGTCCAGACTTCGTTCACCGATGCCTCGCTGCTGGGCGGGGGCGGCTTTGTCGGTCTTGAAAACTTCACCAGGGCCTTTGCCGACCCCACCTTCCAGCGCGCCCTGTGGTTCACCGCGCGCTATACCATCATAATAACGCCGATCCTCATGGGCCTCGGCTTTGCTTTGGCTCTGCTCACCGCGCCCAACCGGCCGCTCGAGCAATTGACGCGCGGCATCGTCTTCCTGCCGGTGGTGATTGGCCTGGGCTCATCGAGCCTCCTCTGGTTCTGGCTCTTCGACCAGCAGGTCGGCCTCATCAACCGCTTCCTCGTCGATATCCACCTTCTGGCCCAGCCCATGGTCTGGTTCACCAAGGCCGATCTCGTCATGTGGGCGGTCATCATCTCGGTGACCTGGAAAGTGGTCGGCTTCGGCATGATCCTCTTCGTCGCCGCCATCCAGTCGATCAACACCGAGATCACCGAGGCGGCCATGATCGATGGCGCCGGACCCTGGCAGCGGGTGTGGTCGATCCTGCTGCCGCTGACCCGCCGCACCATCCTGCTGGCCACGCTCATCTCGGCCATCGGCTCGATGCTGGCTTTCGACCAGTTCTACATCATGTCGGGCGGCGGTCCGCGCGGGCAGACTTTTACGGCGGTCTACTGGATCTACCAGCAGTCCTTCATCTCCTTCAAACTCGGCTATGGGGCGGCCCTGTCGCTGATCCTCACCGCCATCATCCTCTTCTTCTCCGCCATTCAGGTGTTCCTCTCCAACCGGAGCCCGGGTAATGACTGACCTCGCCGCCAATCCGGCCGAAATCGCCGCCGCCGATCATGCCCAGGGCCGGGTGGCCGGCGAACGCCGCCAACTGCGCTATCTCGTCGGCGCCATCTGCGTGGCGGTGCTCGCCATCATGCTCGCCCCGCTCGCGCTCTCGTTCCTGGCCTCGATCAAGACGCCGCAGGAAGCCTCGCAATCGCCGCCGGTCTATCTGCCCAGCCAGATCAGCTTCGAGAATTACCTCAAGATCTTCGATTTCCAGGCGGGGCTCTCGACCTATGCCTTCAACTCGCTGGCGGTGGCCGGCATCGCCATCCTGCTCTGCCTGGCACTGGCCGTACCGGCCGGCTATGGGCTGGCGCGCTTCAATTTCCGCGGCAAGGAAGTGCTCTTCCTCATCATGCTGGCGCCGCTGATGATCCCCTATCAGGCGCTGCTGACCCCGCTCTACATGATGTTCGCCAAGGTGGGCCTTGCCAATTCCCATCTGGGGCTCGCCATCATCCACACCGTGCTGCAGCTGCCGTTCTCGATCTACCTCATGCGCAATTCCTTCGAGGGCATTCCGCGCGAGCTGGAAGAGGCGGCGGTCATGGATGGTTCGTCGTCCTTCCAGGTGCTGCGCAACATCTTCGGGCCGCTCGTCATCCCCGGCATGGTGACCGTGGCGCTCTTCACCTTCATCAATTCATGGAACGAGTTCCTCGCCGCCCTGATCTTCATGAACAAGGAGACGGCCTTCACCGTCCCGATCATGCTGGTTTCGGTGCGCACCGGACGGCTGGGCGCCGTCGACTGGGGGGCGCTGCAAGCGGGCGTCATCATCTCGATCCTGCCCTGTGTGCTGGTCTACGTGCTCTTGCAGAAATATTACGTCTCCGGCTTTCTCAACGGCGCCGTCAAATAGGGAAAGACCGTCCGCAAGTGAGCCAGGATACGCAAGACAAGAGCCCCAACCGGCGCGTCACCATCCGCGATGTGGCGCGGCTGGCCGAGGTGTCGATCGGCACCGCTTCCAAGGCCATGAATGCCGGCGGACGCCTGCGGCAGGAAACGCGCGACAAGGTCATGCGCGTGGCCAAGGAGATCGGCTACCGGCCGAACGACCTGGCGCAGAGCCTCCACCGCGCCCGCTCGCGCACCGTGGGCATTCTCACCAATGACAGTTTCGGGCGCTTCAGCTTCCCCATCATCCGTGCGCTCGAAGAGCGGCTGGCCGATCAGGGTGTCGCCGTCTTCATGTGCAACGCCACCGACGATCCGGCCCGCGAGCGCCAGCATATCGACCAGCTCCTCGGCAAGCGCATCGATGGCCTGGTGGTGACGGCCCGCCGTTCCGATCGGCGTCCGGCGATCCTCGTCGGCGGCATTCCCGTCATCTACGTCTTCTCGCAGGCCGACGACCCGGATGCCCTTTGCCTCCTGCCCGATGACGAAGGCGGGGCGGTACTGGCCAGCGAGCACCTTATCGGCCTCGGCCGCACGCGCATCGCCCACATCACCGGCCCCGAGCATTTCGAAGCCGTGCAATTGCGCCATCGCGGTTTCAGCCGTGCCCTCGAACGGGCCGGGCTCAAGTCCGATCTCTTCCTCTCCGGCCCGTGGTCGGAGGAATGGGGGCGTGACGCGGTGGCAAAGCTCTTCGATGGCGCGGATGCGCCCCGGCCCGACGCGCTCTTTTGCGGCAACGACCAGATCGCGCGCGGCGCCGCCGAGGCGTTGCGCGATCGCGGCATCGCGGTGCCCAAGGATGTCGCCATCGTCGGCTTCGATAATTGGCTGGTGATGACAGAGGCGGCGCGGCCGCCGCTCACCAGCATCGACATGAACCTGCCCGCGCTCGGGCGGGAAGCAGGCGAGCGGTTGCTGGCCATGATTTCGGGCGAAAGGGAGACGGGCACGCGACGCCTGCCCGCCACTCTCGTCGTCCGCCAATCGACTGTGGAGAGTTGAGGAAATGAGAAAATACGCGCCGGTGAGCTTTCCGGATGTGCGGCTCGAAGGGGATTTCTGGCGCGAGCGCCTCGATACGGTCCTGGCCCGGACCATTCCGTCCCAGCACAAGAAGCTGGGCGAATACGGGATACTCGATTCCTTGAAGCTCCCGCAGCCGCCTCCGCCGCTGCGCTTTCCGCGCCATGCCAACGGTTTTACCGTGCAGGTCTTCTGGGATTCGGACGTCGGCAAGTGGATCGAGGCGGCGTCCTACGCCCTCGCCCATCGGCGCGATGCCGATATCGAGGCCAAGATCGAGGCCATCGTCGACGATTTCGAGAAGGCGCAGGCGCCGGACGGCTATCTCAATTGCTGGTATCTCGGCCGCGAACCCGAAAAGCGCTTCACGAACCTGCGCGACAACCACGAATTCTACAATGCCGGGCACCTGCTCGAAGGCGCCATCGCCTATTTCCAGGCGACCGGACGCCGCCGCTGGCTCTCGATCATGGAGCGCTATCTCGATCATATCTATGCGGTCTTCGGCAGCGAGGCAGGCAAGAAGCACGGCTATGACGGGCACGAGGAAATCGAGCTGGCGCTGATCAAGCTCTACCACCTCACCAAGGACCGGAAGCACCTCGACTTCGCCACCTACCTCATCAACGAGCGCGGCCACCAGCCGCCGCATTTCTTCGATGTCGAGCGCGAAGAGCGCGAGAAGAAGGGCATCGACACCCAGCGCTACGTCTTCCCGAACTACGAATATTCCCAGTCCCACAAGCCGGTGCGCGAGCAGGACAAGGTGGTCGGCCATGCCGTGCGCGCCATGTACCTCTACACCGCCATGGCGGACCTGGCGGCGGAGCTGGGCGACGAGGCCCTCAAGCATGCCTGCGAGGTGCTCTGGAAGGACGTGATGGACACCAAGATGTATGTGACGGCGGGCCTCGGCCCCTCGGCGCATAACGAGGGGTTCACCTGGGATTACGACCTCCCCAACGAGACCGCCTATGCCGAAACCTGCGCCTCGGTCGCCCTCATCTTCTGGGCGCAGCGCATGCTGCATCTCGATCTCGACGGCCAATATGCCGATATTCTGGAACTGGCCCTCTTCAACGGCGCGCTTTCGGGCCTGAGCCGTGACGGCACGCATTATTTCTACGCCAATCCGCTCGAAAGCGATGGCCGCGACACCCGCTGGGACTGGCATACCTGCCCCTGCTGCACGATGAACGTTTCCCGGCTCGTGGCCTCGGTCGGCGGCTACTTCCTGTCCGCCGCCGAAGACGGCATCGCCTTCCACCTTTACGGCGGCATCTCGACCAGCGTGGGCGTCGCCGGCACGGAAGTCGGTGTCCGCGAAATCTCCAACTATCCTTGGTCGGGCGATATCCGCATCGAGCTTTCGCCCGAAACGCCGAAAGCTTTTGACGTCAAACTGCGCATTCCCGGCTGGGCCAAATCCTTCTCGGTCAAGGTCAATGGCGAGGCCGTCTCGGCGCAGCCGGCCAACGGCTACCTCACCCTCAACCGCACCTGGTCCAAGGGTGATGTCGTGGAACTCGACCTGCCCATGGTCGCCGAGCGCCTTTACGCCAATCCTTCGGTCAAGATGGATATCGGTCGCGTGAGCCTCAGACGCGGCCCCTTCGTCTATTGCCTCGAAGGTGCCGACAACCCGGGCGGTCCGGTGCAGCGGCTGAAGCTGCCGCGCGCGGCCGAGCTCAAGGCGCAGACCCGTTCCGATCTCTTCGGCGGCCTGCCGGTAGTGACGATCTCGGCCGATGCCGTCGCCATCGACCAGGGCGGTTGGGAAAAGACCCTCTACCGCACCGATCCGCCAGGGCAGGAAAAGGCGACGCTCACCGCCTTGCCCTATTACCTCTGGGCCAATCGTGGCACCCATTCCATGGTCGTCTGGGTCCCCGAAGCCTAGCCCCGCACACTTCTACCCTCTCCCCTCGTGGGAGAGGGTGCCCGCAGGGCGGGTGAGGGGACGCCAGTATCCCCGGCCCCCGCGCCCACCTCACTCCGCCGCCAGCGCCTGCTCCTCGCGCAGCTTCTGCTCGAGCCGCGCCGTGGCCGCCACCTTCTGTCCGAACCGCACCCTGCCGGCGCCGCCGAAGAGCGCGTCGCGCTCTTCGCGTGTCGACAGGAAGAAGGGGAAGCGCCGCACGATGCGCGGCAGCGTCTCGGGCACGTGGCTGCCCACCAGCACGATCGGAAAGTTCAACTGCCCATAGGTCCGCTGCGGGCCCATGGGCTGGGAGAGGAAGATGCGCTTGTAGAAGGCGGCATGTTCGGGTCGCACCGATTGCAGGCAATAGTCGACCCCGAAATGCTCGGACGCCATCAGCCCCAGCCGCAGGGTCAGGTAGGGCAAGGCCGGGTAGGCCAGCGAGGCCTCGTGGTCGGCGGTGAAGCGCGTGGGGTCGGTAAAGCTCATGCCCTTGTCGAGCATGGGCCCCAGCACGTCCTCGTAGACCCCGAGGCTGGGCGAGATGCGGCAATCGGGCGTGATGTGGTGGATGCGGATCGAGCTCATCAGCCGGCCGTCGATGAACACGCCGAACGTATAGGCGTTCGGCGAGAGATCGAGCGGGTCGGTGTAGATTTCTTCCGAGTTGTACGGCAGGAAATTTTCCCGCCGGTAAGCCTCGTAGCGCAGCCGGTAAACCGGGTCCGTCACGTCTTCCGGTTGGATGCGGGCGTATTCGACCTTGTCGAGTACGTCCAGTAGCGTTCCGGCAAACCGCGATGGCGCGGTCGCCGGCTGCGAGCCTTCGTTGGAGCTCATGTTCACACCCACACAGTGAAAATTTGAATTAAATTTTAACTATGTGTGAGAGGGTTGGCGGTGGTTTCTGAATTTATGGTTAACGTTCGGCCGTAAACCTCAGTGCCTAAACACTTTTCCGCTCCGGGAGCGGATGGTCTGGCCCGGCGCGAAGGAGACGCGCTCGATCAGTTCGGCGATTTCGCGCCGCGGTAGCGGCACGCCGAAGAGGAAGCCCTGCACCTGGTCGATATCGGCGGCGCGCGAGATCGCATCGAGCTGGTCCTCGGTCTCGATGCCCTCCACGGTCACCGTCAGGTCGAGATCCTTGCTCAGCTTGGCGATGTTGGAGACGAGCTTGAGCGAGCGCTCGCTGGTGGTGATGTCGGCCACGAACGAGCGGTCGATCTTGAGCTTGGTGAAGGGCAGGGCGTGGAGGTACGACAGGCTCGAATAGCCCGTGCCGAAATCGTCGAGCGCAATGCCCACGCCCAGCTCGCGCAATTCGCTCAGCGCCTTGCTCACCGCCTGCTTTTCCTCGATCAGCGTGGATTCGGTGATTTCCACTTCCAGCCGCTCCGGGGAGAGCCCGGTCTTGCGCAGGCCCTCGCGCACCATCTCGGTCACGTCCGTGGTGCGGAAGTCGGTGGCCGAGAGGTTTATGGCCACGCGCAGCGGGCTCGGCCAATGCTTGCATTCGCGCGTGGCGGTGATCAGCACGAAGCGGGTGAGGTCGGAAATGGCGCCGATTTCCTCGGCGATCGGCACGAAGACCGAGGGCGGAATATTGCCGAGTTCGGCATGGTTCCAGCGCGCCAGGGCCTCGCAGCCGATGATCCGCCGCGCCCGCAGGTCGACGATGGGTTGGTAGACGAGGAAAAGCTCGCCCTTGTCGAGCGCTTCGCGCAGGTCCGCCTTGAGCCGCTGGCGCTGGCGGTAGTCGATGTCCATCACGTCGTGGAACAGCGACCATTGCGCCTTCCCGCTGCCCTTGGCGCCATAGAGCGCCAGGTCCGCGCGGGTAAGGAGCGTCGCCAGGTCCTCGGTGGGCTTGGCGATGACCACGCCGATCGAGGCATGGGCCTTGAGCACCTGGTCCATGATGAAGAAGGGCTGGCTGAGCACTTCGAGCACGGCATTGGCGTCGCGCTCGACGGAACGGCGCGTGACCCCGCTGGGACGATAGACGATGAACTCGTCGCCGCCGAACCGCGCGGCCACGGCGCTGTTGTCGAGCACCGAGCGGATGCGGCGCGCCGCCTCGACCAGCAGGGCGTCGCCCACCGGGTGCCCGAACGTGTCGTTGACGTGCTTGAAGTCGTCGAGGTCGATCATCATCAGCATCACGTTCTCGCGCGCATTGGTGCGGCGCTTGCGGATGAGGCTGGCTTCGACTTCCTCGGAGAAATAATGGCGGTTGGGCAGGCTCGTCAGGCCGTCGAACCGGGCCATGTAGTTGATGCGCTCATTGGCGCGCACACGCTCGGTAATGTCCTCGAACATCACCACGGTATGGCCTTGGCCGGAGGTGATGGTGATCTCGACCCGCAATTGCGGGGGCACGGCCACCACCATCTTGCGATGGCCCATGCCGGCGGCGATGGCGCGCATGAACTGGCGGGCAAGGGTGGGCGAGATGAGCCCGTCGCGGCGCGATTGCGAGATGACCTGGGAGAGGTAGCGGCCGACGCTGCGCTCGGGCGAAAGGCCCGGAAAGAGCTCGCGCGCCCGGCGATTGACCACGGCCACGCGCCCGGCTTCGTCCAGCATGCACAGGCCATGCGGCATGGTGGTCAAGGCAGTGTCGAGTTCGCGCGCCAGCCGGTTGGCTTCCATCCTGCCATGCACGGCGCCGAGCAGGATTTCGCGCAGGTTGCTGGCCATGCGCCGGATGCCGGCCATGAAGAGGATCAGCAGCACGGCGATGGTGGCGTGGTAGATGTCGCCCTTGAGGAGCAGGCCGACGCCGAAGGGAATGGTGATCGAGAGCAGCTGGAGCGTGATCAGCCGGTCCATCGCGAAGTTGCGGTTCGCAATGCCGGTGACGCCGGCCATGGTCACCACGGCCGCCGCGAAGGCGGCAAAGCCGCCATCGTTGACCCAGAGGCTCGCATAGCACCAGAAGCCGTGGAGGGCGGCGGTCACCACCGCGCCCACCGTCATGCGCACTTCCCAGACGGCGGCACTATCGGCGTCGTCGACCACCAGGTTCGCGCGGGCAAAGGCCCTCATGTCGAGGATACGGGCGACGCAGACGATGAAGAACAGCGCGGCCATCGCATAGAGCAGCGGCGAGGAGGCGCCGTAGGCGGAAACCCCGGCTGCAATGGCCGAGCAGATCATCCCATAGGCCATCGATCGCGGGTCGGCGTAAAGCGACCGGACGATCGACACGTAATCCACGGCCGGTAGTTTGCGTCTTGCCGAATAGAACATGCGCTTTGGGGTTCCGTAACCCGGCGATCATGCCCGTAACGCGTTAATGGCCGATTGCATCAATCGTATTTTGTCTAAAGATGTAGTTGGGTTTGCGTTAAGAAGCCCCGGCCGTTTCGGGCTCTACTTGGCCGGGGCAAAGTCTTCAGGCCGCGGCGGCAGCCGTCTTGGGAATTGCCAGCTTGGCCCGTGCGTCGGCGCGGCCGAACCAGACCGAACCCAGGATCACGCAGGCCGTGCCGATGGCGTGGTAGATGGTAAAGGGCTCGTTGAGCACCACCACGGCGATGGCGATGGTGAAGAGCGGGCCGAAGGCGCCGGTCGAAGATGTCGCGCGCGCCCCGATGCGGGCAATGCCGCCATTCATCAGGAACGAGGGCACGACGGTGCCGAGGACGCCCAGCGCCAGGCCATAGGCCCAGACCGGGGCGGAAAGCTCGGCATAGCTGCCGATACCGTGCCAGATCGTGTTCTGCGCGATTGCCGCGATCGCCGCCGTGCCCATGGCGATGCAGGTGAAGAGCCCGGTGCCGATATGGTTCATCTGCCGCTTGGCCAGGTGCTGGTAGAGGGCGAAGGTCAACGCCGAGGCGAGGACCAGCCCGGTGCCCAGCCAGAGGCCTTCGGGGTCCGTGGTGAGGTTCCAGCCGAAGATCACCAGCAGGCCCGCATAGGAGAGCGCCATGCCCGGCACCACGCTCCAGTGCATGCGGTCCCCGAAGAACCAGACGCCGAAGAGCAGGGTGAAGAAGGGATAGGTGAACAGCACCAGTCGCTCGAACTGGGCCGAGAGGAAGTTGAGGCCGGCGAAATCGAGATAGCTCGAGACGTAATAGCCCAGAATGCCCACGGCCATGCTGGAGGCGACCAGCTTCGGCGTGAGGCGCTTGCGCATATCGGGGCTGCGGCGCAGCAGCGTCAGCAGGATCACGGCATAGACCGGCAGCGCCACCAGCATGCGCAGCGCCAGCACCGTCTCGGTGGGCACGCCGTGCTGGTAGGCGAGCTTGATGAAGATGCCCTTGGTCGAAAAGAGCACGGCCCCGCCGATGGCGAGGGCATAGCCGACATAGTCGATATCGGTTGCGGCGGGGGCGGTCGAGGTTGAGGCTGGCGACGGCATGAAAGACCTTGGCTTGTTGGGTGGTCCTGCCATCTGTCACCGGAGCGCCTGATGGCGGGACCGGTGAAACGAAACGCTCGAATTATCTACACGCGCGCTCGGCCCGGCTCCCGGAAGGAACCAAGAAGGAGGAGGCCAAGAATGGTCATGGCGCGCTGATGCATGTCCGAGCGCTTACACCCGCCCGGCAGACGCGACAAGACGTTTTGCTCGCCGCCGGCCACACTTATCCGCGCCGGTGGCGCCGGCGATACAATCGCAGGACCATGGTTTTCACCGGCTGCCGGCCCCCAGAAACGGAACCCAATCGAGAATTCATCGAAAAAGCACCGACTTTCATCGCAAAATTCGCGAAAGATCGCCGAAGATTGCCCGAAATTGAGTCAAAATTTAACGATTTGAACGACGTGCCCAGGATAAATACCAACCAATATCAATGAATTAACTGGATGCGAGAGCCCAAAAACCCGTCAAAAAAGCCCAAAAAACAAAGTTATTCACGCTCGCGGGTGGGCCTTGTGGTAGCTCTCCAGCAGCCGGTCGGTATCGACGGCGGTATAGATCTGGGTGGTCGAAAGCGACGCGTGGCCCAGCAATTCCTGGATCGCCCGCAGGTCGCCGCCCTTGCCCAGGAGGTGGGTGGCGAAGGAATGCCGCAGGGCATGGGGCGTCGCCGACGGAGGCAGGCCCAGCGCGCCACGGAGTTGCACCACCCGCATCTGGATGAGGCGCGGGGAGAGTACCCCGCCCTTGACCCCGCGGAAGAGCGGCTGGCCGGGATCGAGCGCGAAGGGGCAGATGTCCAGATAGGTGTCGATGGCGCGGCGGACCGCGGCGATCAGCGGCACCATCCGCGTCTTGCCGCCCTTGCCGGTCACCCGCAGCGTCTCGGCATCGAGATCGGCCCGCGTCAGCGCCAGTGCTTCGGAAATACGCAGCCCCGCGCCATAGCAGAGCGAGAGCACCGCCATGTCGCGCGCCGCCACCCAGGGCTGCTCCTCGATCTGTGCGGTGGTGGCGATCGTGCGCTTGGCCTCGATCACGGTCAGCGCCTTGGGGAGCGAGCGGCCGATCTTGGGCGTACGCACGGCGTTGAACGCCTCGGTCGCCATCACCCCCTCGCGCTCGAGAAAGGCGAAGAAGGACTTGATCGCCGAGAGCGACCGGGCAAGGGAGCGTGAGGTCACGTCATCTTCGCGCCGGCTCGCCATGAAGGCGCGGATATCGGCGGCCCGCAAATCCTTGAGCGTCTCCAGCTTCACCTTCCCTCCGGCATGCCCGGAGAGGAAATCGAGGAACTGGCCGACATCGCGCCCATAGGATTGGATGGTCAAAGGCGAAAGCCGCCGCACCACCCCAAGCTCCCGCTCCCAGGCAGCAAGCTGGTTCTGGAGAAAGGCATCGACGGTAAAGGCGGTATTGGGCATGGGCAGAGGGTAGCCCGGAGACCTTAGCAAAATGCTGACTGGCCGCATGCTCCTCTTCTCGTGTGCACAAACCCCTTGGCGCCCGTTCCCCATTTGTGCTCTAGGCTCTACCCTGGCCTCGTGGATATGCAATTGGAAGATTCCCCCGACATCGTCGCCGTCATGGTCTCCGTTTCCGTCGAGGGACCCTATTCCTACCGTGTGCCGGCGGGGATGACGGTGACGCGCGGCTCGATCGTGGCGGTGCCGCTGGTCGGGCGGCTGACGCTCGGGGTGGTCTGGGGGCAGCCCAAGGATAATTTTGCCCATAATCGCCTCAAGGACATTGCCCGGGTCTACGATGTCCCGCCGCTCTCCGAAGAATTGCTGCGCCTTGTCGACTGGGTCTCCCGCTATACGCTGGCGGCGCCCGGCGCGGTGCTGCGGGCCGTGCTGCGCTCGACCGAGGCATTGGAGCCCGAGCGGCCCATCACCGCCTTCCGCAAGACCGGGTACGAGCCCGAGCGCATGACCGACGCGCGGTTGCGCGTCATGGATGTCGTCGCCGATGGCCTTGCCTGGGCCAAGGCCGCCATTGTCGGCGCTTCGGGCGTTTCGCCCTCGGTCGTCGAGGGGCTCGAAAAGGTCGGGGCACTGGAGCGGATCGAGATGCCGCCCCCGCCCATTGCCCTGCCGCCCGATCCGGATGCGGCGCGGCCGAAGCTGAGCGCCGAGCAGCAGGCGGCGATGGACCAGATCCGCAGTCTCGATCCCCACAAGTTCGGCGTGGCCCTGCTCGATGGCGTCACGGGCGGCGGCAAGACCGAGGTGTTTTTCGAGGCGGTGGCCGATACGCTCGAAGCCGGGCGGCAGGCGCTGATCCTGCTGCCGGAAATCGCGCTGACGCACACCTTCCTCGAACGCTTCACCCGGCGCTTCGGCACGCGACCGGCCGAGTGGCATTCGGACATGACCCCGGTGCAGCGCGCCCGCACCTGGCGCGGCGTGCTCACCGGCCAGGTGCGCGCCGTGGTCGGCGCACGCTCCGCTCTGTTCCTGCCGTTCCACGAGCTGGGCATGATCGTGCTCGACGAAGAGCATGACGGCGCCTTCAAGCAGTCCGATGGGGTCAATTACCACGCCCGCGACATGGCGGTGGTGCGCGGCTCGCTCTCGCAGGCGCGCGTGATCCTCTCCTCAGCCACGCCCTCGGTCGAATCGCGCAACAATGCCGATACCGGCAAGTACCTGCATGTGAAGCTCGAGAGCCGGTTCGCCGCCGCGCAGCTCCCCGATATCACCGCGCTCGACATGCGCGAGGAGGGCCCCGAAAAGGGTTCGTGGATCGCCCCGCGCCTCGCCCGCGAAATCTTCGCCACGCTCGATCGGGGGGAGCAGGCGCTGCTGTTCCTCAACCGGCGCGGCTATGCCCCGCTCACCCTCTGCCGCGCCTGCGGGCATCAGTATCAGTGTCCCGATTGCTCGGCCTGGCTGGTGGAGCACCGCTTCCGCGGCGTCCTCATGTGCCACCATTGCGGGCATGAGCAGAAGGTGCCCAAGGCCTGCGGCGAATGCGGCTCGGTGGATTCCCTGGTGCCGATCGGCCCGGGCATCGAGCGCGTGGCAGAGGAAGCGGCTGCGCGCTTCCCCGATGCGCGGCGGGTCATTCTCTCCTCGGACATGGGTTCGAACGCGCAATTGCGCGATCGCTTCACGGAGATCGAGAAGGGCGAATACGACCTCGTCATCGGCACCCAGCTTGTCGCCAAGGGCCACCATTTCGAAAAGCTGACGCTGGTCGGGGTGCTCGATGCCGATCTCGGTCTTGCCCATGGCGATCCCCGCGCCGCCGAGAAGACGTTTCAGATCCTGACCCAGGTCACGGGCCGCGCCGGTCGCGCCTCGCGCGCGGGCAAGGCGTTCCTCCAGACCTACCATCCCTCCCATCCGGTGATGGAGGCGATGGTCAAGTCCGATCGCGAGGCGTTCTACCAGCACGAGCTCAAGGTTCGCCGCGACGGGCAATTGCCGCCGTTCGGGCGGCTGGCGGCCCTCATCGTCTCGGCCAACGAGCATGACGACGCCTTCAACTTCGCCAAGCGGCTCCTCGCTGCCGCGCCCATGGCCGAGGACGTTCGCCTCTTCGGTCCGGCCGATGCGCCGGTGGCCATGGTGCGCGGTCGCCATCGCGTCAGGCTCCTCGCCCAGAGCGGCAAGGATTTCGATCTTTCCGGCTATGTCCGCTTCTGGCTCACCAATGCCGAGCGAGCGACCGGGAATCTGCGGGTTCAGGTCGATATCGACCCCCAGAGTTTTTTCTGAGCGCACCGGTCGCGAAAAGCCGATTCCGGAAGGCCGCGCATGGCCTTGGCCAAAGCCTTGTGCGCTGCGACAATTGACGGCGTCGGAATCCGGTCGGCGAGCCTTGCGCGGGGCTTAATCCTTGTGTTAGAGGGGGCGCGAATTTCAAGGGGCTCGCGGGTAGCCCTGTCCAACGACACGTCCAAGCGTCACGACCGCCCGGTTCGATTTATTGAACTCCGCGTGGTTCGCGCGTGGAAAGGTTGGGGCGAAAACAAGAGGGTGATGCGAGTTTGAGCGCGCAGAATTCGGTACTTGTGCACATTGCGAGGCCTTACGCCTCGGCGCTTTTTGATCTCGCGAGCAGCGAAGGCAGTGTTCCTGCCGTAGAAGCCGGGCTCGACTCCGTCTCCAAGCTTATCGGCGAGAGCCAGGACTTCCAGCGGTTCCTCCGCTCGCCGGTGATCACCACCGACGTGAAGGCCGCCGCTCTCGACGAGCTGCTCAAGAAGGTCTCGGTCGACAAGACCGTCGCCAACACGCTGCGCGTGGTGGCTCGCAACGGTCGCCTCTTCGCCGTTCCGGCGATCATCGCCGAGTTCAAGGCGCAGGCCGCCAAGGCGCGCGGCGAAGTGTCGGCTGAAGTGACGTCCGCTTCCGCCCTCACCAAGGACCAGCTGGCAAGCCTGGCCGAGACGCTCAAGGGCAAGCTCGGCAAGACCGTCACGCTCACCGAATTTGTCGATCCGTCTCTGATCGGCGGCCTTGTGGTCAAGGTCGGCTCGCAGATGATCGATTCTTCTCTCAAAACCAAATTGACTGCGATGAAGATCGCCATGAAAGAGGTCGGGTAATGGATATCAAGGCCGCGGAAGTTTCCGCCATCCTCAAGGACCAGATCAAGAATTTCGGCCAGGAAGCTGAAGTCTCCGAAGTCGGTCAGGTTCTGTCGGTCGGCGACGGCATTGCCCGCGTCTATGGCCTCGACAACGTGCAGGCCGGTGAGCTCGTCGAGTTCCCGGGCGGCATCAAGGGCATGGCGCTCAACCTCGAAACCGACAATGTCGGCGTCGTGATCTTCGGCTCTGACCGGGCCATCAAGGAAGGCGACACCGTCAAGCGTACCGGCTCGATCGTGGATACCCCGGTCGGCAAGGGCCTGCTCGGCCGCGTTGTCGATGGTCTGGGCAATCCGATCGACGGCAAGGGCCCGATCGTTCACACCGAGCGTCGCCGCGTCGACGTCAAGGCTCCGGGCATCCTGCCGCGCAAGTCCGTGCACGAGCCGATGTCGACGGGCCTCAAGGCCATTGACGCCCTGATCCCGATCGGCCGTGGCCAGCGCGAGCTCATCATCGGTGACCGCCAGACCGGCAAGACCGCCGTGATCCTGGACACCTTCCTCAATCAGAAGCCGGCGCACGTCGCCAACGCTTCCGAGACGGAAAAGCTCTACTGCATCTACGTCGCTATCGGCCAGAAGCGTTCGACCGTCGCCCAGTTCGTGCGTCAGCTCGAAGAAGCCGGCGCCATGGAATATTCCGTGGTCGTGGCTGCTACCGCTTCGGACCCGGCTCCGCTCCAGTACATCGCGCCCTTCACCGGCTGCGCCATCGGCGAGTGGTTCCGTGACAATGGCATGCACGCCGTTATCGCCTATGACGATCTGACCAAGCAGGCCGTTGCCTACCGCCAGATGTCCCTGCTGCTCCGTCGTCCGCCGGGCCGCGAAGCTTACCCGGGCGACGTGTTCTACCTGCACTCCCGTCTCCTCGAGCGCGCTGCAAAGCTCAACGAAGAGCATGGTTCGGGCTCGCTGACCGCTCTGCCGGTTATCGAAACCCAGGCCAACGACGTGTCGGCCTACATTCCGACCAACGTGATCTCGATCACCGACGGCCAGATCTTCCTTGAGACCAACCTCTTCTTCCAGGGTATCCGTCCGGCCGTGAACGTCGGTATCTCGGTTTCCCGCGTGGGCTCCTCGGCCCAGGTCAAGGCGATGAAGCAGGTTGCCGGCTCGATCAAGGGCGAGCTTTCGCAGTACCGTGAAATGGCCGCCTTCGCCCAGTTCGGTTCGGACCTCGACGCTGCCACGCAGCGCCTCCTGAACCGTGGTGCGCGTCTGACCGAACTCTTGAAGCAGCCGCAGTTCTCCCCGC
Source organism: Paradevosia shaoguanensis (assembly GCF_016801025.1). Classification (GTDB taxonomy): domain Bacteria; phylum Pseudomonadota; class Alphaproteobacteria; order Rhizobiales; family Devosiaceae; genus Paradevosia; species Paradevosia shaoguanensis. The sequence continues at coordinate 1,983,266 of NZ_CP068983.1, forward strand.
TCAAGACCGAAGAAGAAGTCGCGGTCATCTTCGCGGGCGTGAACGGCTACCTCGACGACCTTCCGGTCAACAAGGTGGGCGATTTCGAAAAGACGGTCCTGTCGACCCTGCGCTCCAAGCATGCCGACCTCCTGGGCGCGATCGCCAAGGACAAGGCGCTGAGCGACGACCTGCGCGCCCAGCTCAAGGCCGCGCTCGACGCGATCAAGAAGACCTACGTCGCCTAAGACCGACAGCGGCCCAATAAGGAGAGCCTTGGCTTATGCCTTCGCTAAAGGACCTTAAGAACCGGATCACCTCGGTCAAGTCGACCCAGAAGATCACCAAGGCCATGCAGATGGTCGCGGCGGCCAAGCTCCGTCGCGCCCAGGAAACTGCAGAGGCTGCGCGTCCCTATGCCGAGCGCATGAGCAAGGTTCTGGCCGGCCTCGGCGCTGCCTATGAAGGCCGCGCCGGCGCCCCGATCCTACTGGCCGGCACGGGCAAGGACCAGGTGCACCTCCTGGTGGTTGCCACCGGCGAGCGTGGCCTGGCCGGTGCCTTCAACTCGGCAATCGCGCGCCTCGCCCGCGACCACGCCCAGCAGCTCCTTGCCCAGGGCAAGACGGTCAAGATCCTGACCGTCGGCCGCAAGGGCCAGGATATCCTCAAGCGCCAGTTCGCCGCCAATATCGTCGAGTACATCACGCTGCGCGACGTCAAGCAGGTCGGCTTCTCGAACGCCCAGGCGATCGGGGACAAGGTGCTCTCGATGTTCGCCGCCGGCGAATTCGACGTGGCGACCCTCTACTATTCCAAGTTCGCCTCGGTGATTGCGCAGATCCCGACTGCCCAGCAGCTCATCCCGGCCAAGTTCGAGGCGACCGAGGCCGATGCCTCCGCGCTCTCCTACGAATACGAGCCAAGCGAAGAAGCGATCCTCAACGATCTCCTGCCGCGCAATATCTCCATGCAGATCTATCGCGCGCTGCTCGAGAACGGGGCTTCCTTCTACGGCGCCCAGATGAGCGCCATGGACAACGCGACCCGCAATGCCGGCGAGATGATCCGGAAGCTCCAGCTTTCCTACAATCGTCAGCGCCAGGCGCAGATCACCAAAGAACTCATCGAAATCATTTCGGGCGCGGAAGCGCTCTAACAGCTTAGCGAGGACCAACAGATGGCAGAGAAAAAGGCCGGTCGCGTTTCCCAGGTCATCGGCGCCGTCGTCGACGTTACGTTCGACGACCACCTGCCCGCGATTCTCAACGCGCTTGAAACCACCAACAATGGCTCGCGCCTGGTGCTCGAAGTTGCCCAGCACCTGGGCGAGAACACCGTTCGCACCATTGCCATGGACACGACCGAAGGTCTCGTCCGCGGCACCGAAGTGACCGATACCGGTGAAGCGATTTCGGTTCCGGTTGGCGACGCCACCCTCGGCCGCATCATGAACGTGATCGGCGAGCCGATCGACGAAGCCGGCCCGGTCAATTCGCCGACCAAGCGCGGCATCCACCAGGATGCGCCGTCCTTCGTCGAGCAGAACCCGGAAGCCCAGGTTCTCGTCACCGGCATCAAGGTCGTGGACCTCATCGCTCCCTATTCGCGCGGTGGTAAGATTGGCCTCTTCGGCGGCGCCGGCGTGGGCAAGACCGTGCTCATCCAGGAGCTCATCAACAACATCGCCAAGGCCCACGGTGGTTATTCCGTGTTCGCCGGCGTCGGTGAGCGGACCCGCGAGGGCAACGACCTCTACCACGAAATGATCGAATCGGGCGTGAACAAGGACCCGCACGAGAACGGTGGCTCGGCCGCCGGTTCCAAGTGCGCGCTCGTTTTCGGCCAGATGAACGAGCCCCCCGGCGCCCGCGCCCGCGTTGCTCTGACGGGCCTGACCGTCGCCGAGCATTTCCGCGACCAGGGCCAGGACGTGCTGTTCTTCGTGGACAACATCTTCCGCTTCACCCAGGCAGGCGCCGAGATGTCGGCTCTGCTCGGCCGTATTCCTTCGGCCGTGGGTTACCAGCCAACGCTCGCCACCGACATGGGTGCTCTCCAGGAGCGCATCACCACCACGTCCAAGGGCTCGATCACCTCGGTGCAGGCCGTGTACGTGCCGGCCGACGATCTGACCGACCCGGCGCCGGCGACCTCGTTCGCGCACCTTGACGCCACCACCGTTCTCGACCGTTCGATCTCTGAAAAGGGCATCTACCCGGCCGTGGATCCGCTTGGCTCGACCTCGCGTATTCTGGATCCCCAGGTGGTTGGCGAGGAGCACTACCAGGTGGCTCGCCAGGTCCAGCAGATCCTGCAGAAGTACAAGGCCCTCCAGGACATCATCGCCATCCTTGGCATGGATGAACTCTCCGAAGAGGACAAGTTGACCGTGGCCCGCGCCCGCAAGATCGAGCGCTTCATGAGCCAGCCGTTCGACGTGGCCGAAGTGTTCACCGGCTCGCCGGGCGTGTTCGTGCAGCTCGAAGACACCATCAAGGGCTTCAAGGGCCTGGTGAACGGCGAGTACGATCACCTGCCGGAAGCCGCCTTCTACATGGTCGGCACCATCGAAGACGCCGTCAAGAAGGCCCAGAAGCTGGCTGCCCAGGCCGCCTAAGCTTCGCTTCGCAAAGAACTCGGAGGGTCCGGCAGCGCCGGGCCTTCCTTCGACCGCCCGCCGCTTTGGGGAAATAGGTTATGGCCGAAGGCATCCACATCGAAATCGTCTCGCCCGAAAAGCTGATCCTGGCCGAGGATGCGCGCTCCGTCGCCGTTCCGGGCACGGAAGGCTATTTCACGGTGCTGGGCGACCATGCGCCGCTCATGACCACGCTCAAGCCCGGCTTCATCACCGTGGTGCGCGCTGACGGCTCCACCCGCACGTTCTACGTCCGTGGCGGCTTCGCCGACGTCTCGCCGGAAGGCCTGACGATCCTGGCCGAAGAAGCCTCCAGCTTTGCCGATTTCGACCGCGCCGCGATCGAGAAGGCGCTGTCGGACGCGCAGGAGCAGCTCGCTCGCGCCGAGTCCTTCGAGGACAAGTCCTTCGCCCAGGAACTCGTTTCGGGCTGGATGAACCTGATGATGGAAGCCGGTCAGATCGACGAGGCTCACATCCACTGAGTTTCGACTATCGAAACCGGGAACGGAACGAGGCGCCGCGAGGCGCCTTTTTTCATGGATTGACGGAAAAGTGTAAAGCCGATCAGGGTTTTACCGTAACCTCAGTTTAAGGTTCGGTCCTTACCGTTCGCCCCCGCGCTGGGCAGAAGCCCGTTCAAGCGTTTGGGGGACAAAATAATGAAAACCGTATCCGCCTTCTTCGGCAATATCAGCCTTCGGCTGATGATTTCGGCACTCGTCATTTCGGGTATCCTGATCGCCATTACCGCCATGTCGCTGGGCATCTATGCCAGCCTCTCCTCGAGCCTCTACGCCCAGGGAAGGGCCGATCAGGCCACGGCGATGAAGACTGCGGCGACTGTGTTCTCGGGCGCCATCTCGGGCTCCAAACTTGAATGGGCCGATGACGGCTCGCTCGCCAAGGTCCAGGTCTGGGCCATCATGCCCTTCTTCGACAACATCCTCATGCAAGGCATTTCGCGCGTCACGGGCGGCGAGGCCAGCCTCTACATCTATGATCGCGAGAGCAAGGCGCTCACCGTCAAGACCACCTCGGTCACCAATGCCGACGGCACGCCCGCGCTCGAGGAAACCATCGATGCCAAGAGCCCGCTCTATGCGGCGCTGACTGCCGGCACGCCGCAGCTCGACCAGGAAGTCTTCCATGGCGAAGAGTACTTCTCGGCCTACCAGCCGATCGTCAAGGAAAACGGGGACCTCGCCGGCGTGCTCTTCGTGGGCAAGCGCGTGGCCGTCGTGCAGCAGACCATCCAGGGCGTCGTGATGCTGCTCCTGGGCGTCGGCGCTGCCGTTACCGTGGCGCTCGGCGTCCTGGGCTACCTCGCCTCGCTCCTCATCACCCGGCCGATCCCGCGCCTCGCCAGGTCTATGGCCAGGGTCGCCGAGGGCGATTACACCACCGAGATTCCTTACATCCAGTCGCGTAACGAATTGGGCGGCATGGCTCGTGCCGTCGAGATCTTCCGCGAGAACGGTCTCAAGGTCGCGCAGATGACCGAGGCCGAGGCCGTGCGCATCGTCGCCGACAAGGAAGCCCATACCCGCATGATGGCCGAGTTGCGCGATGCCTTCGGCAATGTGGTGGATGCCGCCGTCGAGGGCGATTTCTCGCGCCGCGTCGATACCAGCTTCCCCGATGCCGAGCTCAACGCCATCGCCTCCTCGATCAACAATCTCGTCTCGACGGTCGACCGCGGTCTTTCCGAGACCGGCGACGTGCTCGGCGCGCTCGCCCAGACCGACCTGACGCAGCGCGTCGAAGGGCAGTACCATGGCGCCTTCGCCCGCCTCAAGGACGATACCAACGCCGTGGCAGACAAGCTCACCGAGATCGTCGGACAGCTCAAGGCGACCTCGCAGGCGCTCAAGACCGCGACCAGCGAAATCCTTTCGGGCGCCAACGATCTTTCCGAGCGCACCACCCGGCAGGCCGCGACCATCGAGGAAACCTCGGCGGCCATCGAGCAGCTGGCGACCACCGTTGCCCGCAATGCCGAGGATGCCGTCCTCGCCAGCGACAAGGCTTCGGGCGTCGCCCGCAGCGCCGAAGAAGGCGGGCAGGTCATGGGCGAGGCCAACCAGGCCATGGAGCGTATCAGCGCCTCTTCGTCCAAGATCTCCAACATCATCGGCATGATCGACGACATCGCCTTCCAGACCAACCTTCTGGCCTTGAACGCTTCGGTCGAGGCGGCACGGGCCGGCGATGCGGGCAAGGGCTTTGCCGTGGTCGCCGTCGAAGTGCGGCGCCTCGCCCAGTCGGCGGCGCAGGCCTCCTCCGAGGTCAAGGCGCTCATCGAGCAGAGCGCCGACGAGGTCAAGGGCGGCTCGCGCCTCGTCGCCGAGGCTGCCGACAAGCTGCACCAGATGCTGGCCGGCGTGCGCGACAACAATGCCGCGCTCGATGCCATCGCCCGCGCCAGCCGCGAGCAGGCTTCGGCCATCGATGAAGTGACGACCGCCATCCGGCAGATGGACGAGATGACCCAGCACAATGCGGCTCTGGTCGAAGAGACCAATGCCGCCATCGAGCAGACCGAGGCCCAGGCCTCCGAACTCGACCGCGTGGTGGACGTCTTCACCATCGGCCAGAGCGCTGCGCCGGGCCATCACGAGGCGCATCGCCGCGCTGCCTGATACCTGCCCTTGGCACGAAAACAGCAGGGCGTCCTCCGGGGCGCCCTTTTTCGTTGCGGCGGCTCTGGGCGCTTCACCAAGTCTTAATGTCGATGATGTTTTTGTGACATCTGGTCGCAGGCGAAGTCTTCGGCCTGGCGATTCAGTTTTCGGGTCGCTGTAACAAATGATTTCGGGCGCGAGTGTTGTCGTGCCCACTCTTGATGTTTGCGATAGCCGACCGTCCAAGCGGAATTGTTCCGAACCAGGTCTCTATCCGGCGTTGTTTTTGGTCTTTTCCCCGCAACCCCGATCGACATCGCGCATCTCCAGGAGGAGAAACTCGTGTTCGCGTTCCTTACGGCCAGCATTGCTCGCCGCCTTTATACGCTTCTGGCTGTCTTTACCCTGGGCCTGGGCGGCATCGTCGTCTACCAGTTGGCCGATCTCAAATCGAACCTCACCGAATTCAAGCGCACCGAAATCCAGAGCGTCGTGCAGTCGGCCGCTAGTCTGGTGGAAGACTATTACAAGCGCGCCCAGAGCGGCGAGCTGACCACCGAGCAGGCGCAGGACATGGCCAAGGCGGCGCTGCGCGCCATCCGCTACCAGGACGGGGAATATCTCTTCGTCGACAGCTTCGACTACATCAACGTCGTCCACGCCAAGAAGCCGGAGAAGGAAGGCTCGAACCGCCGCAACGAGGCGGATGGGCGCGGCAAGCTCTATCTCGCCGAGATGATCGACAACGCCAAGGCCAATGGATCGGCCTATGAGGATTACCTCTGGGAAGACCCGGCCGGCGGCTTCTTCGACAAGACCACCTATGCGCAGGCCTTCAAGCCCTGGGGCTGGGTCATCGCCTCGGGCGTCTTGATGACCACGGTGCAGTCGATCTTCAACGAAGCGGCCATCGTTTCGGGCGGCATCACGCTCGCCATCATGGTGGCGATGCTGGTCCTGGGCTTCTTCCTCGTCAATTCCATCACCCGTCCGCTGGGGCGCCTCAATGGCGGCATCCTCAAGGTCGCCGAGGGCGATTACCAGGTCGGCATCGAGGGCATCGACAGGCGTGACGAGATCGGCGCGATGGCTCGTGCAGTTGAGGTGTTCCGGGAGAACGGGCTCAAGGTGGCGCAGATGACGGAGGCGGAAGCGGCCCGCATCGTCTCGGACCAGCGCGCCAGGGCCCAGATGATGGGCCAGCTCCAGGCTGCGTTCGGCAATGTCGTGGATGCCGCGGTGGCCGGCGACTTCTCACGCCGTGTCGAGGTGCAGTTCCCCGATGCCGAACTCAACCAGCTCGCCGGCTCGGTCAACAACCTCGTCGAAACCGTCGATGGCGGCCTCGCCGAAACCTCGCGTGTGCTGGGCTCGCTGGCCAGGGCGGACCTCACCGAGCGGGTCACCGGCTCCTATTCGGGCGCCTTCGGCCAGCTCAAGGACGATACCAATGCGGTGGCCGACAAGCTCGGCGAGATCGTCGGCCAGCTTCGCCAGACCTCCCGCGCCTTGAAGACCGCCACCGGAGAAATCCTCTCGGGCGCCAACGACCTCTCCGAACGCACCACCAAGCAGGCGGCGACGATCGAGGAGACGTCGGCGGCCATGGAGCAGCTGGCGTCCACCGTGCTGCAGAATGCCGAACGGGCCCGTGAAGCCTCGAGCGTTGCCGGCTCGGTCACCCGCACCGCCGAAGAGGGCGGGCAGGTGATGAACCATGCCAATGAGGCTATGGAGAAGATCGAGACCTCCTCGTCCAGGATCTCCAACATCATCGGCATGATCGACGACATCGCCTTCCAGACCAATCTTTTGGCACTGAACGCTTCGGTGGAAGCGGCCCGTGCCGGTGAAGCCGGCAAGGGCTTTGCGGTGGTCGCCGTTGAAGTGCGCCGTCTCGCCCAGTCTGCGGCGGAGGCCTCCTCGGAGGTCAAGGCGCTGATCGAGCAGAGCGCCGGCGAGGTCAAGACCGGCTCGCGCCTGGTTGCGGACGCGGCCTCCAAGCTCGAAGCCATGCTGACGGCGGCCCGGTCCTCCAATGAGTTGATGGATGGCATTGCCCGGGAAAGCCGGGAACAGGCCTCGGCCATCGAGGAGGTCAATGTCGCGGTCCGGCAGATGGACGAGATGACCCAGCACAACGCTGCCCTGGTCGAAGAGACCAATGCCGCCATCGAGCAGACGGAAGCCCAGGCCTCCGAGCTCGACCGGATCGTCGACATCTTTACCATCGACGGGGAAGCGCGTCGCGAGGCCCCGGCGCCCAAGCTCCAGCCCGGCAAGGCCATCCCGGCCAGGCCGGCCGCCACGGGCATCAAGGGCCTGCAGCAACGGGTGGCCACCGCCGCCAAGGCCTACCTCACCAACGGCAACGCCGCCATCGACAAGGACTGGGAGGAGTTCTGAGGGGCGCGGGACTATACCCATAGCCTCAAAGATCGGACGGCATACCGATCTCGCCGGCAGGTCTCCCTCCCCCTTGCGGGGAGGGGACAGGGGTGGGGGTGACCCCACCCACCGGACCGCGCCTGCTGCCCACCCCCACCCTCGATCCCTCCCCGCAAGGGGGAGGGAGGCAATGGAGCCGCACAGCCAGCGCAAGCGGGTCGAACCACGGCGACTACCAACCCGCACCATCTCCATCACCCTCTCGCCCCCCCTCACCCTCACCCCACCCCGATCTTCCCCGGGCGAAGACCCGGGGCCTATTGCACCCCTACACCCGAGTGGAGCCATCCGTGGGCCCCGGATCAAGTCCGGGGAAGTAAAGTGGGGGTGGCGCGAAACGGGGAAAGGAGGACCGGCACTTGGGGGCAGCGCCAGCGCTCCTGCACCTCACAAAAATCTCGTCCTCCCGCAAAACCCGGACACCCCCTGTCACCCTTTCCCGTGCATCTCCTGCTCGCCACAACCCTGGAGCAGACATGCCCATTCTCGAACACGTCACCTTCTCCATCCACGTCCCCATCCAGGATTTCCTCGCCGCGAACGCCCAGATCGACATCTGGTTCGCCGCACGGCCGGGCTTTCTTTTCCGGCATCTGGCGCGCAAGGATGATGGGAGCTGGATCGATCTCGTCGGTTGGGACAGTCTCCATGCGGCCCAGGCGGCTGCGAAAGCCCTGATGGAGGAATTGACGGATGCTCCGGCCATGCAGGCGATCGATCCGGCCACAATCGTGATGACGCATGCCCAGCTCCATGTCGCCCGCTGATCCGGAAATCGCGCGGCTTCTCGCCACTTTCCCCGAGCCCATAGCCGCCATGGCGGCGCAGCTTGTGGCGCTGCTGCTCGAGTTGCCCGATTTCGTGGCCAGGGCGCGCTTCGGCTGGCGCTCGGTCAATTTCAGGCACCCGGAAGCAGGCCATGTTTGCGCGGTGTTTCCCTATCCCGATCGGGTCGCGCTCATCTTCGAGCACGGGCGGCTGCTCGACAGTCCCCTGCTCGATGGGGAGACCAGCCGCGCGCGGTTCATCCGGTTTCTGCCGGGGGCCGAACTTCCCGTGGACGAGATAGCGATCCTCCTGGCGCAGGCCATTGCGCTCAAAGCCTGACCCGTGGTCAAAAAGAGCCAACCAAGGAGGGATTGGATGGCACGCATCGGGCTCGTCGCGCATGACGACAAGAAGGACGAACTGGTCGCCTGGTCGCTGGCCAATCGCGATGTGCTGGCCGGCCACGAACTGTGGGGTACCGGCACCACCGGCCGCCGCGTGATCGACGGCACGGGCCTGCCGGTTACGTGCCTCAAAAGCGGCCCGCTCGGAGGCGATGCCCAGCTCGGCGCCATGATCGCCGAGGGGCGGCTAGACGTGCTTATTTTCTTCCAGGACCCGCTGACCGCCCTGCCGCACGATGTCGACGTCAAGGCGCTCAACCGTCTGGCAACGCTCTACAATACGCTTTTCGCCATCAACCAGGCGAGCGCGGACGCCGTGCTGGCGGCGCTCTGAGCCCGAAACGCATGGTTACCCGGGCATTGACCGGGGCCAGCGCATGTGAACAGATGCGACAAAACAACCCGGAGCCAATGCCGGGACAAAAAACACAGTCAGGAAATTGGGACGGGGTGAGTGTCCTTCGACGCAGTTATTGACGTTAAAGACGTCACAAAACGTTTTGGTGGCTTAAGAGCCGTCAACAAGTGTTCGCTCAGGGTGGAGCGGGGGTCGATCACGGGACTGATCGGGCCGAACGGGGCGGGCAAATCCACGCTGTTCAACATGGTGGCCGGCAATATCGTGCCCGATAGCGGAACGATCTATTTCGATGGCCAGGATATCACCGGCCTGCCGCCCTACCAGCTCTTCGCCAAGGGCCTCTTGCGCACCTTCCAGATCGCGCATGAATTTTCGCACATGACCGCGCTCGAGAACCTGATGATGGTGCCGTCCGACCAGCCGGGCGAGGACCTCGTCAATGTCTGGTTCCGGCCCGATTTCGTGCGCAAGGCCGAGCATCACGTGCGCCAGAAGGCGCTCGACGTCATCGATTTCCTCAAGCTCGGGCACGTCAAGAACGAGCTCGCCGGCAACCTTTCGGGCGGCCAGAAGAAGCTCCTCGAGCTCGGCCGCACCATGATGGTGGACGCCAAGGTCGTGCTGCTCGACGAGGTGGCCGCCGGCGTCAACAAGACGCTCCTCCAGGACCTGGCCGCCAATATCGAGCGCATGAACCAGGAGCTGGGCTATACCTTCTTCGTCATCGAGCACGACATGGACCTGATCGGGCGCCTCTGCGACCCGGTGATCGTCATGGCGCAGGGCGAGGTCATCGCCCAGGGGCCGATGGAAGAAATCCGCGCCAACCCGGAAATCATCGAGGCCTATTTCGGTTCTCCGGTGGAGGCCGCGTAATGGCATTGATAGAGCTGAAAAGTCTCGTTGGCGGATATGGCGGCGTGCCTATCCTCAACGGGGTGAACATTGCCATCGAGCAATCCGATATCGGGGTCATCGTCGGGCCGAACGGGGCGGGCAAATCCACTACGCTCAAGGCCATTTTCGGACTGCTCAAGGTGACGTCGGGCGCCGTGGTCTTCGACGGGGCGGACATCACCAATGCCCAGCCCGACAAGCTCGTGCCGCGCGGCCTCTCCTTCGTGCCGCAGGAAAAGAACGTCTTCACCTCGATGAGCGTCGAGGAAAACCTCGAAATGGGCGCCTTCACGCGGGCGGACGATTACATGCCGACCCTCAAATGGGTCTACGACATGTTCCCGCCGCTGCTCGAAAAGCGCCACCAGAAGGCGGGGGAGCTTTCCGGCGGGCAGCGCCAGATGGTGGCCATGGGCCGCGCGCTCATGAGCAAGCCGCGGCTGCTGATGCTGGACGAACCTTCGGCCGGCCTTTCGCCGCGCTACGTCATCGAAATCTTCGAGCAGATCGTCAAGATCAACAAATCGGGCGTGGGCATCCTCATGGTCGAGCAGAACGCCCGGCAGGCCCTGGCCTTCGCCTCCAAGGGCTTCGTGCTGGCCGGCGGACAGAACCGCTTCACCGGCACGGGCGCGGAACTGATCGCCGACCCCGAAGTCGCCAAGAGCTTCCTGGGGGGCTGAGTTGGACGAGCTTATCTTCTTCATCAACCGCGTCCTGATCTCGGGCACCGTGCTCGGCTCGATCTATGCGCTGGGCGCCATCGGCGTCACCCTCATCTTCGGCATCCTGCGCTTCGCGCATTTCGCCCATGGCGACATGATGACGATGGGGGCCTTCATTACCTTCGTGCTGGCGGGGCTCGTCTCGATGCTCGGGATTTCGGTGGGCATCCCCACCGCCATCCTCGTCATGCCGCTGGCCATGGTGGTCACCGCGCTCATCGCGCTGGGCATCGACAAGGGCTTTTACGCGCCGCTGCGCAAGCAGGGCGTCAAGCCGGTGACGCTGCTCGTCGCCTCGATCGGCGTCACGCTCATCATCCAGGGCCTTATCCGCCTCATCTTCGGGGCGGGTACGCGCTCGCTCTACGGGAACGAGCCCAAGGTCATCTTCCGCATCGATACCGCCTGGATGGGCGGCTCGCGGCCGATCACCATCACCGAGCCGCAGGTCTTCATGATCGCCTTCACGATCATCCTCGTCCTGGCGCTGCACTTCTTCCTCACCCGTTCGCGGCTGGGCAAGGCCATGCGCGCCATGGCCGACAATGCCGACCTGGCGCAGATTTCGGGCATCAATACCGCTGTCGTCGTGCGCATCACCTGGCTCATCGCCGGCGCGCTGGCCTGCGTCGCGGGCACCATGCTGGCGCTCGACGTGGCGCTGATGCCGGACCTCGCCTTCAACATCGTGCTGCCGATCTTCGCCGCCGCGATCGTGGGCGGGCTGGGGCAGGTCTATGGCGCCATTGCCGGCGGCTTCCTCATCGCCTTCGCCGAGACCATGTCGGTCTTCAACTGGTCGACCATGCTGCGCCCCTTCAAGGACATCATGCCCTCCTGGCTGGCCATTCCGGATAACCTTGCGCTGGTGCCGACCGAGTACAAGCTCACCGTCGCCTTCGTCATCCTCGTCATCACGCTCCTGGCGCGTCCCACCGGTATCTTCAAGGGGGCCTCGACATGAGCACCGCTTCGGAAAGCCGCTGGTTCGACCTCGACAATCCGGTCAAGCGCGGGGTCATTCTCTTTGCCGGCATCTTCATCCTGATCTTCGTGGTCGGGCTGATCCAGGGCGGGGCCAATGCCGGCCTGCTGCTCTCCCAGGCGCTCGCCTACGCGCTCATCGCCCTGGGGCTCAATATCCAGTGGGGCTATGGCGGGCTCTTCAACTTTGCCATCATGGGCCTGATGATGGTGGGCGGCACCGCGGTGATGCTGGTCTCCGTGCCGGTCAACCAGAGTTTCTGGGCCGGCGAAGGCCCGATGCTGCTCGGCCGCGCCTTTCTCGCCTTCCTTGTCGGCCTGCTCCTCGTCCTCGCGGCGCGACGCGTCGATCGCATCGGCATCAAGGGCGGCTGGCGCGTGGCGGTGATCGCGCTCGCCTGGTTTGCCGGCTATGTCATCTATCGCAGCCAGATCGATCCGGCCGCCGCCTATATCGAGGCCAATAACGGCTTTGTCGGCGGGCTCGGGCTCAACCCGGTCCTGGGCTGGCTGCTGGGTGGCGTGGTGGCGGCGGTGATCGCCTACATCATCGGCCGCATCTGCCTCGGCCTGCGTACCGACTACCTCGCCATCGCCACTATCGGCATCTCCGAGATCCTGCGCGCGCTGGTCAAGAACATGGATTGGCTGACCCGCGGTACGCAGACGGTTTCGCCCATTCCATGGCCGGTGCCGCTGCCGCAGGATTACCAGGCCGATGGCGTGCCGATCGTCGAATCCTTCATCTATGCCCGCTTCGGCTTCTTTGCCTTGCTGCTGGTGATCTTCGCCGCCATCTTCTGGCTGGTGCAGCGCGCCTATGGCGGGCCGTGGGGCCGCATGATGCGCGCCATCCGCGACAACCACATCGCTGCCGGCTCGATGGGCAAGAACGTCACCGGGCGCCAGCTCGAACTCTTCGTGCTGGGCTCCATCCTCATCGGCATGGGTGGCGCCATCCTCGTCACCTTCAACCAGATCTTCGATCCCTCGAGCTACCAGCCGATCAACCACACGTTCGTCGTCTGGGTGATGGTGATCGTGGGCGGCGCCGGCAACAATTGGGGCGCGCTGCTGGGGGCGATGCTGATCTACATCGTCTGGATCATTTCCGATCCCCTCGCGCAGGTGATCTTCGTCAACATCTCGAACTGGTCGCAGTCCATGGGCTGGGGCGCCATTCCCGAGATCGATTCCCGCGCGCTCCAGATGCGCGTCTTCATCCTGGGCGTCATCATCACCATAGCGCTGCGCTACGCGCCGAAGGGCCTCCTCCCGGAGGTCATGCGGCGCGAAAGCTAGGCAGGCCTCTGCAGGCACATCAGTGCACCCTCTCCGGCAACGGGGAGGGTGCTTCCGTCTCAAGGGCCAGCGATCATCCCCGGCGAGCCGTCACCCACAGCCATTCCGTCGGCTGGCGGTCATAGCCTGATCCGGACTCCACATCGATCACGAGCGGCATCCAGTTGCCGGCCTCTTCATAATGCCGGCGCAACGTCGCCTCATCGAGGTAGCTGTAGAAGCGCCCGAACGTGTCGCGTCCCTCGGCCTTTCCGCCCTTGAAGCTCGCCATGAAGAGCCCGCCCGGACGCAAGGCGCGATGCACGCGCGCCAATATCCCGGTCAGGGCTTCGCGCGGCGCGTGGAGCAGGGAGGCGGAGGCCCAGACGCCGTCATAGGCGTCGACAGCCTCCAGTTCCTCGAAGAGCATGATCGCGACCGGCCGGCCGAGCCGCTTCTCAGCCTCCTTCGCCAGTTCGGGCGAGCCGTCGGTCGGGTTTACGGCAAAGCCCCGCTCGATCATGGTGAGCGCATCCTGCCCGCCGCCGGTGCCGAGTTCGAGCACGTCGCCGTCCGCAGGCAGCCCGGCGAGGAAAGCTTCGAGGCGGGCCGAGGGCGCGACACGGTCGCGATTGGCATAGACCTGCGCCTGCTGCGCATAGAACCTGAGCGTCTCGTCGTCCTTCATCTGACGTCCTCCGGAAACGAAAAGGCCCGGGATCGCTCCCGGGCCTCCAAACACGAACCGAACCAGTCTTACTGGATCTGGCCCTTGTTGACGATCTTGCCGCCTTCGATGACGAAGTAGTCGATGCCGCCGGCCACGTCGCCCGCTTCATCGAACTCGATCGGGCCCGAGGCGCCTTCGTAGTTGATGTCGGTGCCGGCCTTGATCAGCTCGACGGCCTTCTGCCACTCACCCGGATGGATCACTTCGCCCGGGGCGTTGGCGACATCGCGCAGGGCCTTGGAGACGCCTTCGCGATCGGCGGTGCCGTTCTTCTCGATGGCGAGCGCCAGCAGGAACGCGGCGTCATAGGACTGCGGACCATAGGTGGTGTCGGGGACCAGGCCAGCGTCGGTCGCGAGCTTGGCGTAGATGTCGTAGACCTCGCCCGAAGCGGCCGAAGACTGCGTCAGGATCATGCCTTCCAGGCTCGCCGCGTCGCGCGACTTGAGCAGGGCATCGCCGGCCATGCCGTCGCCGCCCACGAAGAGCTTGAAGGAACCGGCTTCGACAGCCTGGTTGAGGATGGCGCCACCGCCGGCATTCTCATAGCCGTAGATGACGAGCGTCTGCACGCCCGTGGCTTCGATCTGGCCGATTTCCGGACGGTAGTCGGCCTTGCCGTCTTCATGCGCCACATTGGCCGCAACCTTGCCGCCGCCTTCGGTGAAGGACTTGACGAACTGGTCGGCCAAACCCTTGCCGTAGTCGTTGTTGACATAGGTCACGCCGACTTCCTTGACGCCCTGCGACAGCAGGAGCTGGGCGGCCTTGGCGCCCTGGAAGGCGTCCGAAACCACGGTGCGGAAGAGCAGGTCGTTGTCCTTGACGGTGGTCACGGTCGGCGCGGAAGCCGACGGCGAGATCATCACGACGTTGCCCGGGATGGCCGCGGTATTGGCCGCGGCAATGGTGCTGCCCGTGCAATAGTCGCCGAAGATCGCCGTCACCTTCTCGGTGTTGACGAGACGGTCGGCGGCGGGGCCGGCAGTGTCGGCCGAGCAGGCGCCGTCAGCGGTGATCGACACCAGTTTCTGGCCACCCAGGATACCGCCCTGCGCATTGACCTGATCGACCGCCAGATTGCCGGCCGAAACCATGCCGCCGGCAAAGCCGGCGATCGGGCCGGTCACGTCCGCCAGGAAGCCGAGCTTCACGTCGTCGGCAAGAGCCGGCGCCGCGGCCGCGAGCACGGAGGCTGCAGCGGCCAGGCAAAGCGTTTTCTTGAAATTGTTCATTATTGTCCCTCTGTTGCGCGCCGTGCGCCCCCGGCACTCTTTGTCGAGCATCTTCGGGCTCCCAAACACGGCACAATAGCTGGGGGCGCCATGGCGCCCCGCTGGCAAGGACTTTGGCACACTTTCAAGGCAGGTGTCACCGGGGTATCGCCGCGGCGGCCGGGGCTCGCGCTTTGTTGCTTAATGGCGCGGCTTTTGCCAAGTTCGCCCCGTCGCCGGCCGGATTCTCGCCCGATCGCAGGAGCCTTCTTTGACCCGTCTTTTGCTTCGCCTCGCCATGGTCTTTCTGCTGGTATCCGGCGCCGGCGCGCGAGGGCAGGATTCGTTCAATTCGCTCGATGTCACCACCGGCCAGGTCACCCAGGGCATCGCCCAGCCGCCCTGCGGCACCAAGCCCATCGCCATTGCCCGGATGCAATGGCCCTCGGCGGCGATCCTGGCCGAAATCCATGCCCGCATCCTCAAGGCGCAGTTCGATTGCGAGGTAAAGCTCGTGCCGGGCGACCTGGCGGCGACGGCCTCTTCGATGGGTTCGACCCAGCAGCCGGCCATCGCGCCCGAAATGTGGGTGCTGCGCGTTTCGGAAACCTGGAATGCCGGGGTCAAGGCGCAGAAGCTGCGCCAGGCGGCGCCGACCTATGACCAGTCGCTCTTCGAGGGTTGGTTCATTCCCGATTACGTCGCTACCGCCAATCCCGAGATCACGACCGCCGCGAGCCTCAAGGACCACGCCGCCGCCTTCTCGCGCAACGGGGCGCGGCCGCGCTTCATCTCCTGCCCGCCCGACTGGGCCTGCTCGATCATCAACCGCAACATGCTCAAGGCCTATGGGCTCGATGGCCTCTTCGACATCGTCGAGCCGGGCAACCGGTTCGAGATGGATACGCTCATCGCCGAGGCGGTGGGGCGCAAGGAGCCGGTGCTGTTCTATTATTGGCAGCCTAATGCCGTGCTCAGCCAGTTCTCGTTCAGGCAGCTCGATCTGGGCGCCTATGATCGCGAGGCCTTTGCGTGCCTCGCCTCGCGCATCTGCGCGGCGCCGAAGCCCTCGGCCTTCGCGCCGGATTCGGTGGTGATCGCGGCGGCCGAATGGGTCTTCACCGATACGCCCAGCGTCGCCTCCTACCTGCAGCGCGCCACGCTTCCCATTGCCGAGATGAACACCATGCTCGCCCGCCTCTCCGAGCCCGGGGCGACCGAAGAGGGCATTGCCGACCGGTTCGTCGCCGAGCGCGGCGATATCTGGCGCACCTGGGTCGGGGCGGTCGCGCCGTAAGGGCCGGTTAACCCACGCCATCGGTTCGCGGTGCAATGTCACGAAGACGTCATGAAACTCGTCTTCCCTCCGGCGCGCGCGGGGGCAAGAAAGCGCCAGTGATTCCAAGGGGATAAACGCAGGTTCCCCGAGCGGATTTCATGCAGCCTTAAGCTTTGCCCGGCGACAGTCGACGGGGAGGCAGGAGCCTCTCGACAGGATGAGCCGGGAGAGCTTGCCAAATGAGCAAAGTGGGACGTCGCGCGGGGGCACGAGCGCTCATCGACAGCCATACGCGCCTGGCCGCCATTGCCATCGGCGTCGTGCCGCTGCCCTTCATCCTCATCATCGCCGCTTTCGTTCTCGCCAGTGATCGCGACACCATCGATGCGCTGCTGCTGGGCGGCGCCGCACTTTCTCTCGTCACCGTCTTCGGCCTCCTCATCGCCTCCTTCCTCGTATTGCGCCGCCGGCTCTATGCCTTCGCCGCCGACCGCATGGCCGTGGCTGACCGGGCCCGCTATGACGGCCTCACCGGCGCGCTCTCCCGCGCGGCCTTTCTCGGCGAGTTCAAGGCGCGCGTTTCGGGCGAGGCGGCCGCGCCGGTCGCCTACCTCCAGATCGATATGGATCACCTCAAGGCTCTCAATGACGGGGACGGGCACGGGGCAGGCGATGCCGCGCTCAAGCACCTCGTCAGCGCCATTGCCGCCGTGGCGCCGCAGGCGCTGATCGGGCGGCTGGGCGGGGATGAATTCGGCATTCTCCTTGAAGGATGTGGCTCCAAGAAAGCTGCCGTCGCCATCGGCCAGCAGGTCCTCGCCGCGCTCAATGCGCCGGTGGCGGTTGCCGGGCGGCAGGTGCGGCTGAGCGCCACCATCGGCATTTCGCTCTCCCCCGAGGACAGCGCCTTTCCTGACCAGCTCATCTCGCTGGCGGATCTTGCGCTCTACGAGGGCAAGCGCACCGGACGGCACCGGGTCATGGCCTTCGATCCGGAAATGCTCACCGATGTCCGCCACAAGCGGCTCATCGAGCGCGAGCTGCGCGCCGCGATCATCCTCGACGAGCTCGACCTGCACTACCAACCGGTCTTCGACGCCGATGGGCGCCTGCAATCGCACGAGGCCCTGGTGCGCTGGCAGCACAAGGTGCGGGGTACCGTGCCGCCGAGCGAATTCATCCATATCGCCGAGGAGAGCGACCTCATCAGCCGGCTGGGCGAATGGGTGCTGCGCCGGGCCTGCCTCGATATCGAGGCCCTGGGCGCGCCGCGCCTTTCGATCAACGTCTCGGCCGCGCAACTGCGTCGCTCCGACTTTGCCGAGCGCTTCGCGGCCATCGTCGCCGATACCGGCATCGAGGGGAAACGGCTCACTATCGAGGTCACGGAAACCGTGCCGCTCAAGTCAGGCGGGGTGGAGGAGCGCAACCTTGCCGCGCTCCGCGAGCTGGGCGTACGGGTGGCGATCGATGATTTCGGGGCAGGGCATGCCAGCCTCGAATATCTCAAGAAGTTCTCGTTCGACGTGCTCAAGATCGACCGGTCCTATGTGGCCAATCTGGCCGACAATCCGGTCGACAACGTGCTCGTCGCCGCCATCTGCGAGATCGGCCGGGTCTCGGGCATCGAGATCGTGGCGGAGGGCGTCGAAACGGCCGAACAGCTCGAGCTTCTCAAGGCCGCCGGCTGCACGCATTTCCAGGGATTCCTCCTCGGGCGTCCGCAGCCGCTTTCGCGCAAAAACGTTCCGCTTGGTGCCCGCGCCGCATAATATCTTGCCCATTGGTCGCAGTTGCTTCCGCATCCATGCCGTGGATATAAAGGTCGCCGGGACGCGTTGGCAGCGCTAAGGGAGTGCGATTGTTGGAACTGAAACGGATCAACGACACCATCACCGTTTCCGGGCAGATACTGCCCGAGGATGTTTCCGCACTCAAAGCCGCCGGCTTTACCACCATTATCAATAATCGCCCCGACGGCGAATCGCCGGACCAGCCGGCGAGCGTCGAGATCGAAGCGGCCGCCAAGGCCGCCGGGCTCAATTATATTGCCATTCCGCTCGGGCGGGACGGCGTCACACCCGACATGGTCGAAAAGACCCGGGCCGCGCTTGAGGGGAGCGATGGGCCGGTCTTTGCCTTCTGCCGTTCGGGGACACGGTCCACCACGCTCTGGGCGCTGAGCCAGGCCGGGGAAATGGACGGAGCCGACATCATCGCCCAGGCGGCGGGTGCCGGCTACGACATGAGTCACCTGGCCGGTCACCTCACCAAATAAAAGGCGCGCCAAGCGCCGTTTCGACGGGCTCGCATTGGCGGGCCCTTTTCCCCTCTAAGCTCGAGTTAAATCGATGCCGATCAAGAAAATACTTGTCGCGAACCGTTCAGAGATCGCGATCCGCGTATTCCGTGCCGCCAACGAACTGGGCATGAAGACGGTTGCCGTCTATGCCGAAGAAGACAAGCTGGCGCTCCATCGTTTCAAGGCCGACGAGGCCTATCTCATCGGCAAGGGCAAGGGCCCGGTCGAAGCGTATCTGCAGATCGACGAGTATGTCCGCATCGCCCGCATTTCGGGCGCGGACGCCATCCACCCCGGCTATGGCCTTCTCTCCGAGAGCCCCGAATTCGCCGATGCGTGTGAAGATGCCGGCATCATCTTCATCGGCCCGCGCGCCCAGACGATGCGCGATCTGGGCAACAAGGTTGCGGCCAGAAATATGGCCATTGCATCGGGCGTGCCGGTGGTGCCCGCGACGGACGCCCTCCCGGACGATCTCGATGAGGTCGCAAAAATGGCCGCCGAGATCGGCTACCCGCTCATGCTCAAGGCGAGCTGGGGCGGCGGCGGACGCGGCATGCGCCGCATCATGAACGAGGGCGATCTCCGCCACGAAGTCTCGGAAGGCAAGCGCGAGGCCAAGGCCGCTTTCGGCAAGGACGAGATGTATCTCGAAAAGCTGATCGAGCGCGCCCGGCACGTGGAGGTGCAACTGGTCGGCGACGATCACGGCAACCTCGTCCATCTCTTCGAGCGCGACTGCTCGGTGCAGCGCCGCAACCAGAAGGTGGTCGAGCGCGCCCCCGCACCCTACCTCTCGCAGGCGGTTCGCGATGATCTCACGGGCGCCGCGCTGCGGCTCGGCAATGCCGCCAATTATCGTGGCGCCGGCACCGTCGAATTCCTCATGGATGCCGATACCGACAAATTCTACTTCATTGAAGTCAACCCGCGCATCCAGGTCGAGCACACCGTCACCGAAGTCGTGACCGGCATCGACATCGTCAAGGCGCAGATCCGGCTCCTCGAAGGCGCGGTGATCGGCACGCCCGAATCCGGCGTGCCCAAGCAGGAAGACATCCGGCTCAACGGCCACGCTATCCAGTGCCGCATCACCACCGAGGACCCGGAAGAGAACTTCATTCCGGACTATGGCCGCATCACCGCCTATCGCGAGGCCACCGGCTTCGGCGTGCGGCTGGATGGCGGCACCGCCTATTCGGGCGCGGTCATCACCCGGTTCTACGATCCGCTGCTCGAAAAGGTCACCTGCTGGGCGCCCTCGCCTGAAGAGGCGATCGCGCGCATGCATCGCGCCCTGCGCGAGTTCCGTATCCGTGGCGTGCAGACGAACTTGGCGTTCCTCGAAAACATCATCACGCACCCCGATTTCGTCAACAACCACTACACGACGCGCTTCATCGACACGACGCCCGAGCTCTTCGACATCAAGCGTCGCCAGGACCGCGCCACCAAGCTTCTCACTTACATCGCCGACGTCACCGTCAACGGGCACCCGGAAGTGCGCGACCGCCCACGGCCGCCGGCCGATGCGTTAAAGCCCGTCGTGCCCGAGTTCGAGCCGCTGACCATCATCGAGGGAAGCCGGCAGGTGCTGGAGCGCGATGGCGCCAGGGGCCTGGCCAACTGGATGAAGGCGCAGAGCCGCGTGCTCTTCACCGACACCACCATGCGCGATGCGCACCAGTCGCTGCTGGCCACGCGCATGCGCTCGTTCGACATCACACGCATCGCCCAGGCCTATAGCCGGGGCCTGCCCAACCTCTTCTCGCTCGAATGCTGGGGCGGGGCGACGTTCGACGTCTCCATGCGCTTCCTCAACGAGGATCCGTGGGAGCGCCTGGCCAAGGTGCGCGAAGGCGCGCCCAACATCCTGACGCAGATGCTGCTGCGCGGCTCGAACGGGGTCGGCTACACCAATTACCCGGATAACGTCGTAAAGTTCTTCGTGCGCGAAGCGGCGGCCGGCGGGGTCGATATCTTCCGTATCTTCGACTGCCTCAACTGGGTCGAGAACATGCGCGTCTCGATCGACGCCGTCATTGAATCCGGCAAGGTCGCCGAAGGCGCCATCTGCTACACGGGCGATCTCCTCGATCCTGACCGCTCCAAGTACGACCTCAAGTATTACGTGGCGCTCGCCAGGGAACTGGAAGCCGCCGGCGCCCATGTTCTCGGCCTCAAGGACATGGCCGGACTCTTGAAGCCCGCCGCTGCCCGCAAGCTCATCTCGACGCTCAAGCAGGAAATCGGTCTGCCCATCCACTTCCACACCCACGACACGTCCGGCGCCTCCGCCGCGACGATCCTGGCGGCGGTAGAATCGGGCGTCGACGCAGTCGATGCGGCGATGGACGCGCTTTCCGGCACGACTTCGCAGCCGACCTTCGGCTCGCTCGTCGCGGCCCTCGAAGGCAGCGAGCGCGATCCTGAGCTCGATTCCAGCGCCATCCGCCAGATCTCGTTCTACTGGGAAGGCGTGCGTACGCAGTACCGTGCCTTCGAGAGCGACCTGCGCTCGGGTGCCTCGGAAGTCTACCTGCACGAAATGCCGGGCGGGCAGTTCACGAACCTCAAGGAACAGGCGCGCTCGCTGGGTCTTGAAAGCCGCTGGCACGAGGTCGCCCAGACCTATGCCGACGTCAACCAGATGTTCGGCGATATCGTCAAGGTCACCCCGTCCTCCAAGGTCGTGGGCGACATGGCGCTCGCCATGGTCTCTTCGGGCCTGACGCGCGCGGATGTGGAAGACCCCAATCGCGACGTGGCCTTCCCCGATTCCGTCGTCGGCTTCTTTGCCGGCGATCTCGGCCAGCCCCCCGGCGGGTTCCCGCAAGCGCTCCAGAAGAAGGTCCTCAAGGGCCGCACCCCGATGACCGAGCGCCCCGGCTCCTACCTCAAGGACGTCGATCTCCTCGAAGAGCGCAAGAAGGCCGAGGACGCCACCGGCATCAAGATCGACGACAAGCGCCTGGCGTCCTACCTCATGTACCCGA
The DNA here is from genome assembly GCF_016801025.1 of Paradevosia shaoguanensis. Taxonomy (GTDB): domain Bacteria; phylum Pseudomonadota; class Alphaproteobacteria; order Rhizobiales; family Devosiaceae; genus Paradevosia; species Paradevosia shaoguanensis. The sequence continues at coordinate 2,004,899 of NZ_CP068983.1, forward strand.
AGGTCTATTCGGACTTCGTCAAGACGCAGGACAAGTACGGCCCGACCGAAGCGCTGCCGACCCCGGTCTATTTCTATGGCCTGGAGGACGGTGAAGAGCTCTTCATCGATCTCGAAAAGGGCAAGACGCTGGTGCTGCAATATCTCGGCCGCGCCGAGACGAACGACAAGGGCATGGTCCGCGTTTTCTTCGACCTCAACGGCCAGCCGCGCACCATTACAGTGCCCGATCGTCTCAAGGCCGGCGAGATCGTCGCCCGTCCCAAGGCGGCGCTCGGCGACGCCAAGCAGGTTGGCGCGCCGATGCCGGGCGTCATCTCGACCCTCGCTGTCAAGGCCGGCCAGCCGGTCGTCGCCGGCGACGTGCTGCTCTCGATCGAAGCCATGAAGATGGAAACCGCCATCCACGCGGAAACCGACGGCGTCGTCGCCGAGGTTCTGGTCAAGCCCGGCGACCAGATCGACGCCAAGGATCTGCTGGTCCGGTTCGAATGAGCCGACTCATCGAGGACCTTGATCGTGCTTGTCCAGGGCTCGATGTGGATGAGATCGCCGATGGCATTCCCTATGCCTGGATGGGATACTTTGTCCGCCACATTATCCTGGCCCGCCTCGCGGGCCGGGATACAGAGTTGCGCGCTGTTTTCGCAGTAATCGAGAGAACCCTCGAACAGGACAACCCAAGTCGCGCCGCCAACTATGACAGCACCCTCGCTGTCGTTGGTTTCCTTGAAGGGCTTCAAAACGAAGGGCTCCACCCTGAAGACTCCAAGCCGGCAGACTTCCACGCCTATCTCGGTCCGAAGTCGCGCAGGGAATGGGACATGCTCAATAAATTCTGGGGACAGCTCGCCGGTACGAGGCCGGTCTAGATTTCCGCATCCGAGAGGACGCGGGGTCCCACTTCCCCGAGGAAAGGAGCAAACCACCGCCAGCGGGCCCCGGCGATTCAAGACCGGGCCTCCGCGGGGGAGGGCGCACCGGGGTTGTGTGGGGTGCGAAGAGGAGGGAACGCCTTAAACCTCCACGCCCATCGCCTCCGCGATCACCCCGAAATCATGCGCGCTGATCTCGAACAGCCCGAACCGCATCTGGTAGCCCCAGTTGGTCCGGCCGCGCGTGAATTCCAGCTCCTGAAGCAGCGGCGCAATCGGCGCCTCGCGCGCATCGAAATATTCGACATCGCGCCGATATGCCGTCCATCCGCCCATCTCGCCCGGATAAATCTCTCCCGGCTTGACCCGGCCGATGGTCGTGAACGCCTGCAGCCGGTCCTTGCCGCCCAGCGTCACCGTCGGGGAATAATAGGCCACGCCATCGCCCGGGCTGATGCGCCGGAGCGGGGCGGCCTTGCCGTGATTGACCTGCATGAACCCGGCCTTGCCCTTGCGGGCATGGTCGGCGGAAGCGACGGCGATCCAGTATTTTGGCATTTTGGGGCTCTCCTGATGTCTCAGGTCTGGCAGGCCCCGCTGTCAGAAACCGGCAGTGGCCTTACTTGGCTGCTTCAAACGCCTTCTTCAGCCAATCCATCACTTCGGCATCGATCTCCCTGGCTTCGCTCACGCGTACGCGGTGCGTCACCATGGAGTTCCAGCTGCCCGCTTCCGCGAACCGCTCGGTCGCCGGCTCGTCCTTGCGCTTGATGCCGATATCGAGATGGGCCGCGCCCGGCTGCAGGATGGCGAACTTCTTCTTGCCGCGCAGCAGGCTCACATAGGTATCGGTCGGCCCGGTGCCGATCTCACCCAGGCTCGACAGGCGATTGAGAAGACCTTCATAGGTTTCGCGCCAGCTGGCCTTGCTGCCCGAAAACAGCTTTTCGATGCGTTCGTCCACCGAGCCGCGCGGCGTCTGGGAATCCTTGAGGGTCGCCACGATCGCCATGGCATGGCCACGGCCGAGGTCATACTCGTCCTTGAGCCAGTCCACGATCTGGGTGGCCTTGGTGCCGGGTTCGAGAAAACCCTTGGCGCGGGCGAGCGCGATGAAATCGGAGGGACCCTTGCCGGTCTTTTCCTTGATAGTGTCCAGATAGGCCTGAAACGACATCGCCCGCATCCCTTTTAGAATCGCGGGCGATGCTAGGGCCGTTGATATCGCTTGTCGATCAGCGGCGAGGGGCCGGAGCCGTCACCGGCACCTTCTTGCCCGTCACTTCGAGCGGCAGCAGGCTGACGATGAAGCTCACCGCCAGCGGTACCAGCACCAGGTCGTCCATCCAGCCGGCCAGCGGAATGAAATCCGGAATGAGGTCGAAGGGGCTCACGAGGTAGAACACCACGAACAGCATCGCCGCCTTGAGCGGGAACGGCGTCGCCGGATGGAAGAAAGCGCGGAACAGCGTCCCGACCTCCTTGCGGAAGAGGAACAGGCGACCGGCGGCGAACTGCCCGAAGGCGGCGAGGGGAGAAAGCTTGCTCATGTCTGATAGATGGTGCCCCGTGCCCAGCGATCAAGGCTCGTCGGGACCATCACACAAACGTAACATTGCGCGCTTACCGGCAAAGGCTTATTTCCTCTCCTCGTTACAAGGAGTGATCCATGGCAGGCGCGGCTTCCCGCAGGCATTCGGTTGGGGTCAATGTCGGCGGCGTGATTGTGGGTGGCGACAACCCCATCGTCGTCCAGTCGATGACCAATACCGATACCGCCGACATCGAGGCGACTACCCGTCAGGTGGCCCAGCTCTGGCGCGCCGGTTCGGAAATCGTGCGCATCACCGTCGATCGCGACGAATCCGCCGCCGCCGTCCCCCATATCCGCGACCGCCTGCTCGCCCGCGGCATCGACGTGCCGTTGGTCGGAGACTTCCACTATATCGGCCACAAGCTTCTCACGGACCACCCGGCCTGCGCCGAGGCCTTGGCGAAATACCGTATCAATCCGGGCAATGTCGGCTTCAAGGCCAAGCGCGACACGCAGTTCTCGACCCTCATCGACCTCGCCCTCAAATACGCCAAGCCGGTCCGCATCGGCGTCAACTGGGGCTCGCTCGACGAAGAGCTGCTGACCCGTCTCATGGACGAAAACGCCAGTGCCGCCGCGCCCGTCTCGGCCGCCGCCGTGCAGCGCGAAGCCATCATCCAGTCGGCCCTGCTGTCGGCGGCGCGCGCCGAGGAAATCGGCCTCGGCCGCGACAAGATCATCCTCTCGACCAAGGTATCCGACGTCCAGAGCCTCATCGCCGTCTATCAGGACCTCGCCGCCCGCTGCGACTACGCGCTCCATCTCGGCCTTACCGAAGCGGGCATGGGCTCGAAGGGCATCGTCGCCTCCTCGGCGGCGCTCGGCATTCTCCTGCAACAGGGGATCGGCGACACCATCCGCATTTCCCTGACGCCAGAACCGGGCGGCGACCGCACGCAGGAAGTGCGCGTCGCCCAGGAATTGCTGCAGACCATGGGTTTCCGCCAGTTCCTGCCGGTGGTCGCGGCCTGCCCCGGCTGCGGGCGCACGACTTCGACCACCTTCCAGACGCTGGCCAAGGAAATCCAGGATCACCTCACCACGTCCATGCCGGACTGGAAGGAAAAGTATCCGGGCGTCGAAACCCTCTCGGTCGCCGTCATGGGCTGCATCGTCAACGGCCCGGGTGAAAGCAAGCACGCCAATATCGGCATCTCGCTGCCCGGCACCGGCGAAACCCCGGCCGCCCCGGTGTTTATCGACGGCGAAAAGGTCGCAACCTTGCGCGGGGCCGACGTGGCCGACCAGTTCAAGGTGATGGTGGCGGACTATATCGAGAAGAAGTTCGGGGCCGGGGCGAAGGAAGCCGCCGAGTAGGACTAGCAAACACAGCGTTTGGGGCTCACCCCCTCCCTGGCCCTCCCCACAAGGGGGAGGGTGGGTTTTGTTGCTCGATTTCGCCAAAGACACTACCCTCCCCCTTGTGGGGAGGGCTAGGGAGGGGGAGGGCCAAAGGCGTCGGTCTTCCTACCCAACCACCTCAGCCGTCGGCACCTGGCACGCACTCACCCACTTACCCCCCACCAACTCCGCCAACCGCTCCAGCGGCAGCCGCACCGAGGCATGCGTGGACCCACCCGCCGGAATCACCTCGTCATAAATCTTGAGCGATTCATCGAGATAGATCGTCATCGGGCCCGGCAACCCGAACGGGCACACGCCGCCCACCTTGTGGCTGGTCAATTCCTCGACCTCCTCCGCGCCCAGCATGCGCGGACGCCCGCCGAACGCCGCCTTGGCCTTGGCATTATCGAGCCGCGCATCGCCGCGCGTCACCAGCAGAAAGACCTCGCCATTGACGCGGATGCACAGCGTCTTGGCGATCTGGCCGGGTTCGACCCCGTGCACCTGCGCCGCCAGCTCTACCGTGGCGGTGGAATCGTCGGTCACCATGACGATGAGGTCGGGAGCGCGGGCGGCCAGGTCGGCCTTTACGGTTTCGAGTGACATTGCTGCAAAAATCTCGTCGGTCAGAAAAGGGAGGCGAGGCGCGCTTCGTAATCGTCGCGCATCTTGTAATGCACCGGCGCCCGCAGCGCCCGTTCGAGCGTGGCACGCGGAACCTCGCGCACGCCGTCGAGCGCCATAAGCTCGGAAATGGTCACCCTCTCGCCAGCAAAGCCTTGGTAGCCCACATCCATGCCAGCCTCAACCGCGCCCTCGGCGATCACCCGGCAATAGGCTCCCGGCCGTCCGGCGCGGTGGAAGGTCTTGACCCATCTGGGATCGCCCATACGCGCGGCAAAGACCGAGCAGGGCGTGCGGTGCGAGGTAACTTCCAGCACCGCCTCGCCAATCGCGAAACGGTCGCCGACGCACACCGCCATGCCATCGACGCCGTCGATGGTAAGGTTTTCGCCGAACGTCCCCGGCTGGATCCTGGTGCCCATCTGCGCATCCCAAAAGTCATAGTCGGACTGGAAATAGACGTAGATCGCCTGGTCCACCCCGCCATGATGCTTGCGGTCGAGCACGGCGTCGCCCTCGAGCCCGAGCTTGCCGATCCGCAGCGGGCCTGTCTGCGGGCGCTTGAAGATGCCGGTCATTCCCGTCTTGGAGGGAATGCGCTCCGGCTTGCCGAGGTTGACCGCCAGCAACTTCACGTGGTCCGGCTCCCGAAATAGCGCGCCGTCGCCCGTAGCGGCTCGGCTTCCGGCCCGAATGCGCCAAGCGCCGCGAGGGCTTCGGCAATGATGCCATCGAGATGTTTTCGCGCCGCGTCGACGCCCAGCCGAGCCACCAGCGTCTGCTTGCCAGCCGCCGCGTCCTTGCCCGTCGCCTTGCCCATGGCTTCGGCCGAGGCGGTGACGTCGAGAATATCGTCGGCCAGCTGGAAGGCGCGGCCCGCCGCCTCGCCGTAAAGCGTCAGCGCCGTCAGTGCCGCCGCGTCGGCGCCGCCCAGGATCGCGCCCATGCGCACCGAGGCGCGGATCAGCGCGCCGGTCTTCATTGCCTGCATCTGGGCGATTTCGCCTTCCGAAAAGCCGCGCGTTTCGCCTTCGATGTCGCGCATCTGCCCGCCGACCATGCCGCCGGCACCGGCTCCCGCCGCCAGCTCCGCCACCAGTCTTACGCGGATGGCCGGGTCGGCATGGCAGCTTTCGCCGGCCAGCAGCGCAAAAGCATGGGTCAGCAGGGCATCGCCCGCGAGGATCGCCGTGGCGTCGTCATAGGCCTTGTGGACCGTCGGCTGGCCGCGGCGGAAATCGTCGTCGTCCATGGCCGGCAGGTCGTCGTGGATCAGCGAATAGCAATGGATGAGTTCGACCGCGAGCCCGGCCACAAGGCTCTGCTCGCGCTCCATCCCGAACACCGCCGCGGCCTGCTTCACCAGCAGCGGCCGCAACCGCTTGCCGCCGTTGAGGCTGCCGTGGCGCATGGCGGCGACCAGCCGGTCCGGCGGCGCACCGGGACCGCCCAACTGCTCTGCCGAAAGATACTCGTCGAGCGCCGCTTCGATTGCCTTGGCAATGCCGGAAAGCTCGGATTGGAAGTCGGTCATGTTGTTCTTGCCGGCCGTTCGCGTTATCGGGGGCAAGGTTTGGACCGCAGCGGCGGTCCTGTCCAGTGTGAAGGTCTTGGTCATGGAAGAGGCGGCAGAGGCACCTGCCACGCCCGAGGAGCCCAAGGAGGCAGAGCGTCCCCGCCGTCGGTGGTGGCGCTGGGTGCTCTATGCGCTCGTCTTCATCATCGCCTTGCCCATCCTCGTGCCGCTGATCCTCGTGCCGGTCTACAACTTCGTCGATCCGGTCTCGATCCCCATGATCCGCCGGCACTTCACCGGCCACCCTGTCGACCGTACATGGATGCCGATCGACGATATCTCGCTGCCCGCCAAGGCCTCGGTGATGATGAGTGAGGATGGCCAGTTCTGCCGCCATTGGGGCGTCGATATCGGCGCGCTGCGCGACGAGTTCCGCATCTGGCGCGAGGGCGGCGAGCCGCGCGGGGCCTCGACCATCACCATGCAGGTGGCCCGCAACCTTTTCCTCTGGAACAACCGCTCGTTCCTGCGAAAGGGCCTCGAAATCCCGCTGGCGCTCTATATCGACCTGGTCATGCCCAAAAAGCGCATCATGGAAATCTACCTCAACGTCGCCCAATGGGGCCCGGTGGGCGAGTTCGGCATCGAGGCGGGCACGCAAAAGGCGCTGGGCATGAGCTCGGCCGACCTCGACTGGCACAAGGCGTCGCTGATGGCGGTCGCCCTGCCCAATCCGCGGCTCCGCAAGCCCGGCAAACCCTCGGCCCAGCTCCTCAAGGTGGCGCAGGTGGTCGAGGGGCGGGCGCGGCTGGCTGGAGCGCGGATCGACTGCCTCAAATAGCCCCGTTTTTCGGGCCGATTTGGGTCTAGCCAAGCGGCAAAAGAGTCTATATAGAACCGGCAAATCCAATTCAGGACCAGCCTTTGCGCCCCCGGGCGGCAGTCCGGCTGGGTTCCTATGCAATTTATGGTGGAGTAACGACCATGGCAGTGCCAAAACGCAAGACCTCGCCGATGAAGCGTGGCTTCCGCCGTTCCGCTGACGGCCTCAGTGCCTCGACCTATGTCGAGGACAAGGATTCCGGCGAGCTGCGTCGCCCGCATCACGTCGACCTCAAGACCGGCATGTATCGCGGCCGGCAGATTCTTGAGGCCAAGAAGTAAGCTCCTTGCGCAAGCGGGACTGAAACTCTTTGCAACGGCCAGTCCCATGCGGGGCTGGCCGTTTCGTTTTATTCGCTGGGGAGCCAAGCATGACGACGCGCGTAGAAAGCGATTCCATGGGCACGATCAACGTGCCGAACGACAAGTATTACGGCGCCCAGACCGCCCGAAGCCTCGCCAATTTCGACATTGGCGGCGAGAAGATGCCCAAGGAAATCATCCACGCCTTCGGTATCCTCAAGAAGGCAGCGGCGCTGGCCAACAACAAGCTCGGCCTCCTCGATGAAACCACGCGCGACCTCATCGTCGCTGCGGCCGACGAGGTGATCGCCGGCAAGCTGGCCGAGCATTTCCCGCTCGTCGTCTGGCAGACTGGCTCGGGCACCCAGTCCAACATGAACGTCAACGAGGTGATCTCCAACCGCGCCATCGAGATGGCCGGTGGCGTCATGGGTTCCAAGAAGCCCGTCCACCCCAATGACCACGTCAATATGAGCCAGTCGTCCAACGATACCTACCCGACCGCCATGCACATCGCGGCCGTCGAGGCGATCGAGGGCTACCTCATCCATCGTGTCGAAAAGCTGCGCAACACGCTCCATGAAAAGAGCGAAGAGTTCATGGGCATCGTCAAGATCGGCCGCACGCACCTGCAGGACGCCACGCCCCTGACCCTCGGCCAGGAAATGAGCGGCTGGGTCGCCCAGATCGACTATGCGCTGGCCGCCATCAAGGCCACGCTCCCGCAGCTCAAGGAACTGGCGCTGGGCGGCACCGCCGTCGGCACCGGCCTCAATGCCCACCCAGACTACGCGGTTACGGTCGCAAAAGAGATCGCCACCCTGACCGGCCGCGATTTCGTCACCGGCCCCAACAAATACGCCATCATGGCCGGCCACGACGCCTTTGTCGGCGCCTCGGGTGCGCTAAAGCAACTGGCCGTCGCCTTCATGAAGGTCGCCAACGACGTGCGCTGGCTGGCTTCCGGTCCACGCTCGGGCCTGGGCGAACTCACCATCCCCGAGAACGAACCCGGCTCCTCGATCATGCCCGGCAAGGTCAACCCGACCCAGTCGGAGGCCATGACCATGGTTGCCGTCCACGTCATGGGCAACGACGCCGCCATCGGCATCGCCGCCAGCCAGGGCAATTTCGAGCTCAACGTCTTCAAGCCCGTCATCGCCTACAATTTCCTCCAATCCGTCCGCCTCCTCGCCGACGCCGCGGTGTCCTTCAACGACAATTGCGCCATCGGCATCGAGCCCGATCGCAAGCGCATCAACGAGCACCTCAACAATTCGCTGATGCTGGTCACCGCGCTCAACCGCAAGATCGGCTACGACAACGCCGCCAAGATCGCCAAGAACGCCCACAAGAAGGGGACGACGCTCAAGGAATCGGCGATCGAGCTCGGTCTGCTGACGGGCGAAGAGTTCGATGCGGAAGTGAAGCCGGAGAACATGGTTGGGCCTTTGAAGGTCAAGAAGGGGGACTAGTCCCCCTTCGACCCCCGGTCGCGAGTGCTGTGGAAGTACGCAGCGGCCTCACACACGGAACTTCCCCGGCCGCAGAGCCGGGGCCTATTGCACCCCTCCACCCGAGTGGCGCTATCCGTGGGCCCCGGGTCTTCGCCCGGGGAAGTGCGGTGGGTGAGGAACGAACAGCGCGACTCACACACTAACCACCACCCCACACGTCCAGTTGCGCCGCATCTCCCGTGCTTTTGCTCTATGATGCCGCCAAGCGCTGATTCGGAGAGTTGCGCATTGATCGAATTTAACGATGTGGGACTGCGCTACGGGCAGGGACCGGAAGTCCTCAAGGACCTCAATTTCAAGGTCGAGCCGGGTACGTTCCACTTCCTCACCGGGCCGTCCGGCTCCGGCAAGACATCCCTCCTGCGCCTGCTGCTGCTGTCGCTAAAGCCCTCGCGCGGGCGCATCACCATGTTCGGGCAGGACGTCACCAAGCTCGACCAGGACCGCCTGCTGCAGATGCGCCGCCATATCGGCATCGTCTTCCAGGAATTCCGCCTGCTCGACCACCTGACCACCTACGAGAACGTGGCCCTTCCGCTGCGCGTCCTCGGCCAGCCGGAAAGCGATTACCGCGACAATGTCGAGGAATTGCTGCGCTGGGTGGGCCTGGGCCAGCGCATGGAGGCGCATCCCTCCCTGCTGTCGGGCGGCGAGAAGCAGCGCGCGGCCATCGCCCGCGCCGTCATCGCCCGGCCCGAACTGCTGCTGGCGGACGAACCCACGGGCAATGTCGATCCCGAGCTTTCCGAGCGCCTGGTCCACCTCTTCGCCGAGCTCAACCGCTCGGGCACGACGATAATCCTCGCCACCCACGAATTGCCGCTCCTCGACAAGTTCGACTATCCGCGCATGGTGCTGCGCGATGGCGGGGTGAAGATCCATGCCTAAGGTCGTCAACACCTCCCGCGCGAAAGCCGCCAAGCCGGCCCGTCCCGCCGCCGTCAAGCAGGTGCCACCGAAGCCCAGGGCCAAGCCGGCCATCGCCAAGGCGTTGAGCCGCTCGCGCTCGACACCCGTCGTGCCGGAAGGTTCGGTCGCCGGGCGCACGCTGCTGCTCCTCATCGCCATCATGACCTTCCTCATGGCGCTGACGCTGGGCGGCGTCGTGCTGGTGCAGAAATCGGCCATGGGCTGGTCGGCCGAAGTCGGCCGCGAAGTCACCATCCAGATCCGCCCGGTCGAGGGCGAGGTGATGGAATCGAACCTGCGCACCGCCGTGGCCCTCGCCGAGGCGACCCCCGGCGTCGCCAGCGCCCACGCGCTCTCGGAAGCAGAAAACCTCAAACTCCTCGAACCCTGGCTGGGCGCCGGGCTCGACCTTTCGGCCATCGAAGTGCCGCGGCTCGTCGTCGTCGAACTCTCCGATCCCGAAGACGCCGATATCGCCAAGCTGACCGAAGACCTCAAGGCCGTGAAGGGCGCGAGCCTCGATACACACGCCGCCTGGCGCCAGCAGCTCAACACCATGGCCGGCACGATCGTGGTTTCCGGCCTGCTCGTGCTCTCGCTCATCGGCGTCGCCACGGTTCTGGCCATCATCTTCGCCACGCGCGGCACCATGGCCTCCAACCGCGAGATCGTGGACGTGCTGCATTTCATCGGCGCGTCCAATGCCTTCATTGCCGGCGAATTCCAGGGGCGGTTCCTCTCCATCGGCCTGCGGGGCGGGGTGATCGGCGGGCTGGCCGCGATCCTCTTCTTCTTCCTCGTCGCCACGACCGTGGGCAATGTCGCGCCCGACGTCGCCGGCACGCAGATCGGCTATTTCTTCGGCACCTTCGCGCTGGGGTGGGATGGCATCATCGGCATCGCCGCCGTGGTCCCCGTCATCGCCGCGCTCACGGCCATCACCTCCCGCATGACGGTGCGCCGCTTCCTCAGCGAGATTTCGTAAGCTCGCCTCTCGCTCGGTCGGGCACGATATCGACACCTGATCTCCCTCCCCCTTGCGGGGAGGGGACAGGGGTGGGGATAGCCTCACACACGGCCTTCTCGCCAAACTCCCAAACACGCCTTACAAAGTTCCGGATACTTGGAGGCTTTCTTGGTCGTGCAGTCCTTGCGTTCGGCGCTCTTCTATCTGCTGTTCCTGGGGCAGACGGTCATCCTTGCCATCGTGGTGGGCACCATCGCCATCGTCGCGCGGCGCCGGGTCGAGCTCAACTGGCGCATCGGCCAGTATTGGGGCGAGTCCAACAAGGCCCTGCTGCGCTGGATCGTGGGCATCCGCACCGAAGTCACCGGCAGCGAGAATATCCCGCCGGGTGGCTGCATCCTGGCGGCCAAGCACCAGAGCGACTGGGATATCTTCGCCATCCTCCCCTATACGATCCGGCCGGCCTTCATCGCCAAGAAGGAGCTGATGAACATTCCGTTCTTCGGCTGGGCGGCGTCCTCGCTCGATACCATCACCATCGATCGTTCCCGCGGCGGGCAGGCCATTCCCGCCATGATGGACGATGCGCGCGGCGCGCTGGCGCGGGGCTGCCGCATCATCATCTTCCCCGAGGGGACGCGCCGGGCGCCGCTGGCCGAGCCCGACTACAAATACGGCCTCGCCCGCATGTATGTGGAGCTGGGCGTGCCCGTCGTGCCGGTGGCGCTCAATTCCGGGCTCTTCTGGGGGCGCAATTCGCTGATCCTCTGGCCGGGCACCGCCCGCGCCCAGTTCCTGCCGCCCATCCAGCCGGGCCTGTCGCTCGAAGAATTTCAGCGCCAACTCATTGAGAGCATTGAAACCAATTCGGACCGGCTCGCGTTGGATGCCGTAGACAAGGGGCTGAGCCGCCCGATGACGCCCGAGCTCGAGGCGCGTATCGCGGCGGCGCGGCTTCGGAACGGTCGTTCGGCCTGATACTACATATTGACAGCGATTGGCTGCAAAGCCATACATGTAGCTGTCATTGTAGCGGACCTTGACACGAACGTTCAATTTGTTCTATTTTTGTTCTCTTCGCGATGCAGGGGGCAGTCATGGTGCCGGCGCTCGACCAGATCAGTAAGGTTTCCGTCTTTCCGCGGGGCGTGAGCTGGAAAGGCAAATCCGGCCGCGCCTATGGGCTGGTTGTCGAGCGCTTCGACAATTTCGCGCTCGTCCCCGGCAAGCTCTATGTCATCGCCAGCGGTTCGCTCGTCCTCTGGGTCGGCTCGATCGACGATGTCATCAACGACCAGCAGAGCCGCGCCCGTTTCCGCCTCGCCATGGATTGCGCCGATCGCGTCTTCAGCCTTGCCGCGCCCGATGACGAAGTGGCCCGCATGACGGTGATCTGGGATCTCGAAGGGGCCGAGCCCGCCACGCTTTCGGCCGCCTGAGCTTCAGGCGGCTTCGCTTGCGCCGTTCCTGAGCAGGCGCGTCAGTTCCAGCAATCCCCGGTCGCGTATGCCCAGCCGTTCGAGGTGATCGGCGGTGTTGACCACGTATTCCGTATTGGGGCCTGACGAGCCGGCGCTGTGCCGCACGAGGCGCAATTGCTCCTCGACCGCCAGCCGCCCGGCGAACTGGATATGGCTTTCATCCACGAGATAGGTCAGCGCCGCAACCGAGCGGCCATCGGCCAGTTGCACGGGCCGCAGCGCCTCGCGATAGACCGCCGTCACCTGCTCGCGCTCGCGCAGGTAGGCGTTGACTGCACTCCAGTCCTCATGGCTCACCTCGAAGGCCATGCCCTGGCATGAGCCGCCATGGACGAGGCCGAAAACCAGGCCCGGCTGCTCGGGCGTGCCGCGATGGTGGGTGGAATAGATGCACAGGCTCCTGTGCGCCCCGCGCAGCAGCGCCAGCTGGCTGCGGGCGAAGCGGAAGCCCGGATTCCAGATGAGGGAACCGTAGCCGAAAACCCAGTGCGAAGTCGTATCGTATGGCGCGTCCATGTCTCTAACCTGAACCTGTTCGCTTGCGCGATCAATCTGGCGCCGGAGCGTGACGAGCGCAGGGCGGCCAGATAGAAAGATGAGCCATGAAGCGAATCATCATCCTAGCCGTCATCGTTGCCCTGGTCGTGCTCGCCTGGACCGGCGCCTGGCTTTTCGTTGCAAGCCAAGTCGAAAAGCAGGTGGCGAACCTGGCAAATGGCGATGGCGTCAGCGACCCGAAAATCACCTGTGCGGAGCTGTCGACCGGTGGTTATCCCTTCGCCATGGATGTGGTGTGCAAGGGCGCGACGGTCCAGATGCAGGATGTGACCGCCCAGCTCGCCGAGATCCGCGGCAGCGTGCTCGTCTACCAGCCCACCCACGCCCTCTTCATCGCCAGCTCCCCGCTCGTCCTCAAGGATGCGTTCTCGGGCAATGAGCAGCGGCTCGATTTCGGCCTCGCGCAGGCCAGCGTGCGGCTCGACAGCTGGCGCATCGCGCGCGTCTCGGTGCATGTCGAGAACCTTGCCTTCTACAACACGCTGCCGAGCGACGAGCTCATCGCCAAGGCGAGCCTGGCCGAACTCCACCTCATCGATATTCCCGAGCGCCACGAGCCCGCCAAGGGCCTGGCGGCGCTGGCGGTCTATGCGCCGCTCGAAAACCTCGTCATGCCCGGCCTGCAGATCGCCGACGGCAAGGTGAGCGTCGAGGCCGAGATCAATGGCCTGCCCGACGACGTGCGGCTCATGGCCGAGGGCGACGCCATCCGCCGCTGGCAGGGCGCCGGCGGCACGGTCAAGCTCGTCAACGTCCAGGCCAGCGATGGCGAGAACTTCATCAGGACCTCGGGCGATGTCGGGCTCGACGAACAGATGCGCCCGCAGGGCCAGCTGCAGCTCTCCTCGCGCGGCATCGTCGAGCGGCTGGGCGATCGCATTCCGGCGCAGGTTCGCAACATCATGCTGGGCCAGCAGGCGCCCGATGGCTCCTATGGGCAGACCATCACCATGCGCGGCGGCGTCGTGCTGGTCGGCCTCATCCCCGTCGGCATGGTCCCGCCGCTGCTCTAGGGCAGCCTAGGGCCCGTACTCAATAAGTCCCGGCGCCCCCAGAGCGCTTATTTCCTCATCCGATTCCAACGGAAGCGCTGTCCGTCTGCCGCGCCACAACCACTGAACTTCCCCGGATCAAGTCCGGGGAAGTCCGGTGGGTGGGGAGGCCATCGCAACCTCATCTACCGGTGCAATTGAGCACGGCCCCTAGGCGTCCTCGCCACCACCGTGGTCGCGCTGTACCGTCTCGGCCGGCGCCGGGGCAGGCGTATCGGTCCCGTGCGGGCGCCCGAAATCGGCGGCGGCGGTTTCCTGGCCGGCATTGATGATCGAGCGGCGGATGGCGCGGGTGCGGGTGAAGAGCGCTTCGAGCGCCGGCCCGTCGCCGTTGCGCACGGCGCGCTGGAGCGAGGACAGGTCCTCGTTGAAGCGCCCGAGCATTTCGAGCACCGCGTCGCGATTGGTAAGGAACACGTCGCGCCACATCACCGGATCGCTGGCGGCGATGCGGGTGAAGTCGCGGAAGCCCGAGGCCGAGAACTTGATGACTTCGGACTTGGTCGACGTTTCTAGATCCGCCACCGTGCCCACGATGTTGTAGGCGATGAGGTGCGGAATGTGGCTGGTAATGGCCAGCACCATGTCATGGTGCGCCGGGTCCATCACTTCGACGTTCGAGCCAAGGGCCCGCCAGAAGCCGACGAGCTTGTCGATCGCCTCGGGATCGGTCCCCGCCTCGGGCGTCAGCACGCACCAGCGGTTGATGAAGAGTTCCGGGAAGCCCGCCGACGGCCCCGAATGCTCGGTGCCGGCAATGGGGTGGCCGGGGATGAAGTGGACATTGGCGGGAAGCAGCGGCTTCATCACCTTGACCACGTGCTCCTTGACCGAGCCTACGTCCGACACGATGGCTCCGGGCATCAGGGCGGCGGCGATGGCGCGGGTCACGGCCTCGTAGGCGCCCACAGGCGTGCAGAGGATGACGAGGTCGGCGCCTTCGACGGCCCTGGCCGGGTCGCGCTCATAGATGTCGCCCAAGCCAAGCGCTTTGGCTTCATCGAGCGTCGCCTGGCTGCGGGTCGAGATGGCAATTGTTCTGGCCAGGCCATGCTGGCGCACGGCGCGGGCGATCGAGGAGCCGATGAGGCCGATGCCGATCAGGGCGAGCTTTTCGAACGTCACGGGCGACCCCCAAAATCCTTCAAGATCCCGACCACCCGGCGCATGGCGTCCTCGGGGCCGATGCTGATGCGCAGCCCGTTGGGAATGCCGTAGCTGTCCCCTACCTCGCGCACGATGAGGCCCTGCTGGTAGAGCGCCTGGAAGGCCGCGGAGGCCCGGGCGGCGTCGGGGAACAGCAAGAGGATGAAATTGCCCTGACTGGGCACGACGCGCATCTCGTTGGAATTGAGGCTCTGGGTCAGCCAGTCGCGCCAATCGGCATTGTATTCGCGCAGGCGCGTATTGAATTCGATATCGCGCGCCGCTTCGGCCGCGGCATACTGGGCCGGGCGGTTGAGGTTGAAGGGGCTGCGGATGCGGTTGACCAGGTCCACGATCTCGCGCCGGCCATACATCCAGCCAACGCGCGCCGCGGCGAGCCCGATCTTGGAGAAGGTGCGGACCATGACGACATTGCGCGCATTGTCGACCAGCTCGATGCCGGCCGTGTAGTCGCCGGCGGTGACGAAGTCGGCATAGGCGCTGTCGATGACCAGCAGGATATCGGGGCGCAGGCCCCTGTGCAGCCGCTCGAGTTCGGCGGCCGGCAGGTAGGTGCCGGTGGGGTTATTGGGGTTGGCCAGGAACACCATTTTGGTGCGCTCGGTCACCGCCGCCAGCATGGCGTCGACATCGGCCGTGTAGTCGGTCTCCTCGGCAACCACCAGCGTGGCGCCTGCCGCCGCGGTGATGATCGGATAGACCGAAAAGCCATAGCGGCTCATGATCGCCTCGTGCCCGACATCGAGGAACGATTGGGCGAGAAGGTGCAGGATATCGTCCGAGCCGTTGCCGCAAAGGATCTGGTCGGGGTCCAGCCCGTTCACCTCGCCCAAAGCCACGCGCAGGTGTTTTGAGGTCCCCTCCGGATAGATTTCGAGGCCTTCGGAAACCGCCTGGTTGAAGGCATGCAGCGCGCGCGGGCTCGTGCCCAGCGGGCTCTCATTGGCCGAAAGCTTCACCGGAGCAACCCCCGGCGCCGCCTGCGAGCGGCCGGGAACGTAGGGCGCAATGGTCAGCAGGCCTGGACGGGGTACGGGACGGTCGGACATGGATGGATTCACGAAAGGTGGATGGACCGGGCCGGACCATATTCAAAGGTCGCCGCGAACGCAAAGAAAAGCCGGAGGGGAGGGTGGAAAGTCGCGGGGGAGCGAGCCGGGGTAAATCTCCACCCTCGTCCCTCGTCCTGCCTCACACCCCACTCTCACCCCACCCTCCCCACCACCGCACTTCCCCGGGCGAAGACCCGGGGTCTATTGCACCCCTCCACCCGAGTGGAGGTATCCGTGGGCCCCTGTGTAATTGTGCTGTGCCATATTGGGTACGGGCGGGAGACCGTTGGGCCCCAGGTTTAAAGACCGAGAGCCGGCACGGGTCCCCGCCCGCTTTGACAAACACCTGAACAGTTGCACGAGGCCGCTTGAGACGGACCTCGGATCACAGGGACAGGCCCATGACCCTATCACCGACCTGGATTGGAATCGACGTTTCGAAAGCCTGGCTGGATATCGCCTCTTCCGGCGGGGAGGGCGTGCAGCGGATCGCCAACACGATGGACGCCATCGCCGCATTCGCCGCCACGCTGGAGCGGGAGGGCACTCTCGTGGTGCTGGAGGCGAGCGGGGTTTACGACAGGAGCTTGCGCGCCGGACTGGCGCTGGCCGGGATCGGCCATGTCCGGGTCAATCCGCTGCGGGCCCGTGACTTTGCGCGGGCCAGCGGCCAGCTCGCCAAGACCGATGCGCTCGATGCGGCCATGCTTGCCGAAATGGGCCGGGCCCTGCGCCTCGTGGCCGACCCGCTGCCCGAGGCCGGACGCGAGCGGCTCGGCCTGCTCAGCCGCCGCCGCGACCAGTTGGTGGCCATGCGCACCCAGGAAAAGCAGCGCCGGATCGAGATAACCGATTCCTTCATCGGCGCCGACCTGGACCGGCACCTGGCCGGTCTCAACCAGGCCATCGCCGCCATCGAGGTCGAAATCCAGAACCAGATCGGCAGCGATGCCGCCCTGGCACAGGACCAGGCCCTGATCCGCTCGGTGCCCGGCATCGGCCCGGTCACCGCCTCTGTCCTGGCCGCCCTGATGCCCGAACTGGGCCGGCGCTCGGGCAAGCAGATCGCCACCCTGGCCGGGTTGGCCCCGCTCAACAACGATAGCGGCCTACGGCGCGGACAGCGCTCCATCCGCGGTGGCCGCCGCCGCGTCCGCCAGGCCCTCTACATGGCCGCCGTCGCATCCTTGCGAACACAATCGCCTCTCAACGCCTTCTACCACCGCCTGCGCCAGGCCGGAAAACCACCCAAGCCTGCCCTCGTTGCCCTCGCCAGAAAGCTCCTCGTCACCATCAACGCCATCATGAAAAACCGAACAAGCTTCGCAACCTGAATTACAGTTGCCGGCTCTGCGGCCGGGGAAGTCCTGTGGTGATGGCGGGATTAGCAAGAAGCTGCCGGCGGCGATCACCCGGCGCCGCCGCCCTAAACCTTCGGCGGCAATTGCATGATCGTCTGCGGCGCCAGGTCCGGCACACGGATATAGCGTTCGACCCGCAGCCGCCGGGGCACCGCCGGGAATGCCTCTTTGCGCGCTTTCACAATCGTAACCCCCGCAAAGGTCGGCCCGAAAACCCGCAGCCCGCGTTCGAACAGGCGCGTGGATTTGAGCACGAGCCCGGTATGAAAAGGCGGCAGGAACAGCGCGTCGCGCCAGGCTTCAGGCGTGAAGGAATGGTCGCGCAGCAGCTTTTCGAGCTGGGGCCCCGAGAACGGATTGCCCGTGCCGAAGGGCGTGTTGTCCCGTTGCGCCCACATGCCGCGCCGACGCGGCACCACCACGATCAACCGCGCATTGGGCGCCGAAATGCGCCAGAGCTCGCGCATCAATTCCTCGGCATCCGCAATGTGCTCGAAGGCGTGGACCGCAATGGTGAGGTCCACCGCCGCATCGGTCAGCGGCATTTCGAGCGGGTCGCAGAGCACGGTATGCGACGGGCCCTCGCGTGGCCAGGCCGAGGCGCCCTGGCGCGCCGGCATGAAGGCAAGCACGCGCTCGGCAGGCTCCAGCGCGAAGCGCAGATAGGGCGAGGCGAAACCGAGGCCCAGCACGCGCAGGCCGCGCACCTCGCCGGCCAGCGCCATGATCTGCTCGCGCACCAGCGCCCGCGCGATCCGGCCCAGCGGGGTCTTGTAGAAATCGATGAGTCGGCGAACGTCCTGGGCCATGGCTCCAATTTGCGTGAAGTCGTTCCGCTTGTCATCTAGGTGCCCCGTCCCTAACTTCCCACCCATCGCTCACAAGGATGGAACGGAACAGTGACCCTGATCGTCGACGTCTTCCAGGCTCGCCAGGACAATTACGGCTACCTCGCCCACGATACCCAGACCGGCAGGACGGCCGCCATCGATGCTCCCGAGGCCCTGGCGATCAAGACGGCGCTGCTTCACCGCGGCTGGACGCTCTCCGACATCTTCATCACCCACCACCACACGGATCACGTCGAGGGCATTGCCGAGCTCAAGCGCGATTTCGGCGTCACTGTCACCGGCCCGCGCGCCGAGGCCGACAAGATCGACGGGCTCGACGTTCTGGTCGGCCCCGGCGAGCCGCTGGCCCTGGGCAAGACCGCGTTCGAGATCATTGCCACGCCCGGGCACACGCTCGGCCATATCGCCTATTTCGACCGTGCCGGGCTGCATCTCTTCACCGGTGACGCGCTCTTCTCGCTGGGCTGCGGGCGCATGTTCGAGGGAACGCCGGAGCCGATGTGGGAGGGGCTCAAGCGCCTGCGGGCGCTGCCCGATGACACGCTCATCTATTGCGGGCACGAATACACTGCCGCCAATGCCCGCTACGCGCTCGCCGTCGATCCGGACAATCTCGATCTCAAGCTGCGCGCCGGGCAGGTCAACACCCT
Source organism: Paradevosia shaoguanensis (assembly GCF_016801025.1). Lineage (GTDB taxonomy): Bacteria > Pseudomonadota > Alphaproteobacteria > Rhizobiales > Devosiaceae > Paradevosia > Paradevosia shaoguanensis. The sequence continues at coordinate 2,023,601 of NZ_CP068983.1, forward strand.
GCGCCAGGCCGGCCGCTTCACGGTGCCCTCGCGGCTGGGCGAAGAGAAGCGCGCCAATCCCTTCCTGCGCGCCGACGACCCAGGCATAGCCGCAGCCATGGGCCTGCGCGGCGCCGAACCTTTTGCGGTTTTCGCGGCGCTTCGGAAGGGCAAGGACGAGTTCAAGGGGTAGGGGCGCAACGGGAGCGCGGCCAGGGGCCGCCCACTGCTTCCAAATTCGCAACCCCAGCTCTTCGCCTCTCGGCTCCTATCCGCTGTCCGCGCCTTCTATTCCCCTGTCCTACCCAGCGCCACCGTCGCCACCAGGCGCACCACCCCCACGATCTTCCCCGGCCGCAGAGCCGGGGCCCACGGATGCCTCCACTCGAGTGGAGGGGTGCAATAGGCCCCGGGTCTTCGCCCGGGGAAGTTCAGTGGTGGGGTGGGATTGGGTGGTGCCACGACAAGACGGGTTGCTCCGTTCGAGCCGGGCACCGGATCTCTCCACCCTCCTGGCGGCCGGCGTAGAATAGCTGCGCCGCCGGCCCGGGCTCTCACCTCGAGCTACCCGGCTCTATGAGGAGGACGGACCGATCAATGCCCGAAAAGCACCGAGAAACCGCGCAAAACCCGCGCAGGATCGGCAAAGATGACCCGAAATTGAGTCAAAATTTAACGATTTGGGCGGGATGAGCGGTCAAAATCCGCTGCAAAGTCAGCTGGTTAGCTGAATTTTCCCCGCCAAAAACCCTCAAAAACACGCCTCTTCTCCGTGAAACAAAAATGTTTCACGGCAAGGCGCCCGAAAAGTCGCGCCGATCAGGCGTCCGAGCGTTTCCAGGTCACGAAGCGGTAGAGGTAGATACCCACCAGGGCCACGACGATCACCTTGGTGGCCGGGTCGATCCAGGCCTCGACGATCGAATAGCTTTCGTGGAGCAGGTAGCCGGAGGCGGTGAGGATCAGGGTCCAGACGAAGCTGCCGATGGCCGTGCAGGCGACGAACGGCGTGAAGGGCATCGAGGCGAGGCCGGCGGGGATCGAGATCAGCGTGCGGATGGCCGGGATGAGGCGGCCGAAGAGCACGGTCAGTCGGCCGTATCTGGAGAACCAGCGGTTGGCGTCGTCGATATCGGCAGTCGAGATGGTGGCGACGCGCCCGAAGCGGTCGGCGAGCTTCTTCAGCCGTTCGAGGCCGAGCCAGCGCGCGACGAAATACCAGGGCAGGGTGCCGACGAGCGAACCGAGGACGCCGGCGATGACGACGCCGCCGAAGCCGAGGTTACCCTCTGCTGCGGCAAAGCCGGCAAAGGGCATGATCAGCTCGGACGGGATGGGTGGGAAGAGGTTTTCCAGGACCATCAGCATGAAGATGCCGACATAACCCTGTTCGGTGATGAAACCGATAATCCACTCACTCATGCCGTCCGTCGCTCCTCGCTCGTTTCACGGTATCTCAGGTCGCTGTCCGTGCCCGATTCTCGAAAGTGCTCCCCCGGCAGAGGCCGGAAGAGCGGTGTCGAAAATCTTAGCTGGCGGCCTTGGCGCGCGACAGCTTCTTGCGCTCGTTGGGGTCGAGGGCGATCTTGCGCAGGCGGATCGACTTGGGCGTCACCTCGACATATTCGTCGTCGGCGATATAGCCGAGCGACTGTTCGAGAGTGAGCTTCTTCGGTGTCGTAAGTTTGACCGCCTCGTCCTTGGACGTGGTGCGGATGTTGGTCAGCTGCTTGCCCTTGAGCGGGTTCACTTCCAGGTCGTTTTCCCGGTTGTGCTCGCCGATGATCATGCCTTCGTAGACGTCGACGCCGCCCTCGATCATCATCGGGCCACGGTCTTCCAGGTTCCAGAGCGCATAGGTCACCGAAACGCCGGTGGCGTTCGAGATCAGCACGCCCGTGCGGCGACCCGGCAGCGCGCCCTTGTAGGGAGCGTATTCGTGGAAGAGGCGGTTGAAGATCGCGGTGCCACGGGTGTCCGACAGCAGTTCGGGCTGGTAGCCGATGAGCGAGCGGGTCGGCACGAAGAAGCGCAGGCGGGTGCGGTTGACGCCCGAGGGGCGCATGTCCACCAGCTCGCCCTTGCGCTCGGTGAGCTTCTGGACGACGACGCCGGAATGCTCGTCATCGACGTCGATGATGACTTCCTCGATCGGCTCGAGCTTCTGGCCGTTCTCCTCGCGCAGCACGACCTTCGGGCGACCGATGGTGAGCTCGAACCCTTCGCGGCGCATGTTCTCGATGAGAACGGCGAGCTGGAGTTCGCCGCGGCCGGCGACGTCGAACGAATCGTTGTCCTCGCCTTCGGTCACGCGGATGGCGACATTGCCTTCGGCTTCGCGCAGCAGGCGCTCGCGGATGACGCGGGACTGCACCTTGTCGCCTTCGCGGCCGGCCAGCGGGCCGTCATTGATGCGGAAGGTGACCGAGAGGGTCGGCGGGTCGATCGGCTTGGTCTCGACCGGCTGGGTAACCTGCGGGGCGCAGATGGTGTTGGCGACGGTCGAATCCTCAAGGCCTGCAATAGCAACGATGTCGCCGGCCTCGCCGACCTCGATCGGGGTGCGCTCAAGGCCGCGGAAGGCGAGAACCTTACTGACGCGGGCCTTCTCGACTTCCTTGCCGGTCCGGTCGAGCGTGTGGACGGCGTCGCCCGCCTTGACCGTGCCCGAGGTGATGCGGCCGGTGAGAACGCGGCCGAGGAACGGGTTGCGCTCGATGGTGGTGACGAGCATGCGGAACGGGCCCTCTTCCACCTTGGGCTCGGGCACGTATTCGACGACCTTGTCCAGCAGCGGGGCCATGGATTCGCGGGCGCCGCCGGGTTCGGTAGCCATCCAGCCATTGCGGCCCGAACCGTAGAGCACGGGGAAGTCGAGCTGCTCGGGGGTGGCGTCGAGCGCGATGAAGAGGTCGAAGATTTCCTCGAGCACTTCGAGGTGCCGCTCGTCGGTACGGTCGATCTTGTTGATCGCCACGATGGGCCGCAGGCCCTGGGCCAGCGCCTTGCCGAGCACGAACTTGGTCTGGGGCATCGGGCCTTCGGCCGCGTCCACCAGGATCACCACGCCATCCACCATCGAGAGGATGCGCTCGACTTCGCCGCCGAAATCGGCGTGGCCGGGCGTGTCCACGATATTGATGCGGGTGTCCTTCCAGACGAGGGAGGTCACCTTGGCCAGGATCGTGATGCCGCGCTCGCGCTCGATATCGTTGGAGTCCATGACGCGTTCTTCGACGCGCTGGTTCTCGCGGAAGGAGCCGGACTGCTTGAGCAGCACGTCAATGAGGGTCGTCTTGCCATGGTCGACGTGGGCGATGATGGCGATATTGCGCAGGGACATCGAAAGGGTCACCAGTCTTGGCACGATTCCCAAAGGAAACGGTATTCCGGTCGGCTCGTGCTGGAACAACAAAGCGCCAAGGTCCCCCGGGACGCAGTGGCGCATTTTTCGCTGCTGGCCTTACCGAAAAGATGTGTCGGAAACAAGATATTTCGGCGCAGGGCAGCCCTGCGCCCCATATCAGGACGCCTTGCGCATGGCCCCGAGGCGGTCGGCTTCCGTGGCGAGAAGCTTGCGGATGGCGCTCGCTTCGATGGGCGGGCTGAACAGGAAGCCCTGCACTTCGTTGCAACCCTGGTCGCGCACGGCCTTCAACTGCTCCTCGGTTTCGACCCCTTCGGCGGTGGTCGACATGCCGAGCGAATGCCCCAGCCCGATCACCGCCTTGATGATGGCTAGGCTATCGCTGCGCCCGTCGAGGTCGCGCATGAAGGAGCGGTCGATCTTGATCTTGTCGAAGGGGAAGGAGCGCAGGTAGGAGAGCGAGGAATAGCCGGTGCCGAAATCGTCCATCGAGATGCGCACGCCCAAGGCGCGCAGTTCGTGGAGGGTCTTGAGCGTGGATTCGTTGTCGGCCAGGAGCAGCGATTCCGTGATTTCGAGTTCGAGCCGGGTCGCCGGCAGGCCGGTTTCGGCGAGAACCGCACGGACCGTTTCCCCGAGCTTGCGGTTCTTAAACTGGATGGGCGAGAGATTGACCGCCACCCGGATACCGGACGGCCAGGTGGCGGCGGCGCGGCAGGCCTGGCGCAGCACCCATTCCCCGATCTGGACGATGAGGCCGGTCTCCTCGGCGATGGGAATGAACTCGGCCGGCGAGATGGTGCCGAGCTCGGCGTGGTCCCAGCGCAGCAGCGCCTCGAAGCACGTGACGCGGTTTTCCTTGAGGCCGACCAGCGGCTGGAACACGAGACGCAGCTCGTCGCGCGACAGCGCCACACGCAGGCCCTGCTCGATCGTGCGGCGCTTCTGGAGGTCGGCATCCATGCCGGGCTCGAAGAAGTGATAGGCCGAGCGGCCCTCGCTCTTGGCCTTGTAGCAGGCGAGATCGGCATTCTTCATCAGCGTATCGGTCAGGGCGCCATCGCCGGGCGCCATGGCGATGCCGACGCTGGCGCCGATAAGGATATGGTGGCCCTGGATCTGGAAGGGTGCCGCGATCACCTTGACGATGCGCTCGGCCACCCGCGCCGCATCGGCCGGATGCTCGACCGGGCGCAGCAGCAGGGAGAATTCGTCTCCCCCGAGCCGGGCGAGGATATCGGTCTCGCGCGTCGTGCCCCAGAGGCGGGCGGAGACCTGCTTTAGGACCTCGTCGCCGATGGCGTGGCCCAGGGTATCGTTGACTGCCTTGAAGTGGTCGAGGTCGATGCAGAGCACGGCCGCCTTCTCGCCGCGCTTGAGCCCGCTTTCGAGCGAAGCCATCTCCTCGAGGAACTGGATGCGGTTGGGCAGGTCCGTCAGCGCGTCATGGCGCGCCAGGTGGCGGATGCGTGCCTCGGTCTGGCGCTGCTCGGTTATGTCCTCGTGGGTCGAGACCCAGCCGCCATCCTTCATGGGATGGTGCTGCATCATGATGGTGCGGCCGTAGAGCTCGTGGATGTTCTTGCCGTATTCGCCCTTGGCGATGACGTCGCGGCGCCACTGGATATAGCCCTCGCGATCTTCCATCGCGCTCATGCCCTGGTCGAACAGCCAGCCGAGGATGTCCTCGAGCTGCGTGCCTGGGCGCAGATAGTCCTCGGGCAGGTTGTAGATGCGCTGGTAGGGCTGGTTGCAGATGACGAGCCGACCCTTGGGGTCGTACATGCAAAGGCCCTGCGAGATATTGTTGACCGCCGCGTCCAGCCGGATGTTCTGCCGTTCGAGTTCGCGGCGGCGACGCTGGACGATCTCGTTCTTTTCAAGCTCTTCGGTCACGTCCTCGTGCGTCACCACCCAACCGAGGCCGGGCGCGAAGACATGGGCGCTCTCGACCGTGCGGCCGCCGGCCAGCGTCTCGCGCTCCTTGGCGCGGGCGCCGCTGCGATTGGCCAGCAATTGATGGGTATAGGCTTCGTAGAACTCGGAAACGCCCTGTCCCGGGTGGTTGCCCAGGCGCGCGGAGAGCTCGACGATCTCCTCCAGCGTCATGCCCTTGCGGATGGCCTTGGCCGAGAAGCCATAGATGTCCAGGTAGTGCCGGTTCCACATCACGAGGCGGAACTTCGGACTCCAGACACAGAAGCCATATGGAATGCTTTCGAGGGCCGCATCGAGCAAAAGCCCGCCGGCCTCCCCTGCCTGCTGGTCCCCCAAACCCGCCTGCATCCGGTCATCCTCGATTTTTCGTTCCCCCAAAACGAGCGGCTAGGCTAGCCGCCCCGACTTAATGGGTACTTAACCGGAGAGGATGACCACGACCCCATGTAAATGGGGAGGCCCGCCGGGAGGCGGGCCTTATGGTTAATTGCCGGCCTTCTTGTTGCGAGCGGCCCAGGTCTTGAGGCGCAGGCCGTTGAGGCGGATGAAGCCGGCAGCATCCTTGTGGTCATAGGCCACGGCGCCTTCCTCGAAGGTCACGAGGTCCATCGAGTAGAGCGAATTGGGCGAGGAGCGCGCGATGACGTTGGCCGAGCCCTTGTAGAGCTTCACCGTCACTTCACCGGTGACGTAGCGCTGGGTGTGGTCGATCGCGGCCTGGAGCATTTCGCGCTCGGGGGCGAACCAGAAGCCGTTGTAGATGAGCTCGGCATATTTGGGCATCAGCTCATCCTTGAGATGCGCCTCGCCGCGGTCGAGCGTGATGGATTCGATGCCGCGGTGCGCCGCCAGCAGGATGGTGCCGCCCGGGGTCTCGTAGAGGCCGCGCGACTTCATGCCGACGAAACGGTTCTCGACGAGGTCGAGCCGGCCGACACCATGCTTGCCGCCCAGCTCGTTGAGCTTGGTGAGCAAGGCAGCGGGGGAGAGCTTCACGCCATTGACCGAGACCGGGTCGCCCTTCTCGAAGCCGATGGTGATGATCTCGGGCTCGTTCGGGGCCTTTTCGGGATCGACCGTGCGCTGGGCGACATAGTCGGGCGCCGGGATGGCCGGGTCTTCCAGCACCATGCCTTCGGACGAGGTGTGCAGCAGGTTGGCGTCGACGGAGAACGGGGCCTCGCCGCGCTTGTCCTTGGCGATCGGGATCTGGTTCTTCTCGGCATAGTTGAGCAGCGCCGTACGCGAGCGCAAATCCCATTCGCGCCAGGGCGCGATGACCTTGATCGAGGGATCGAGCGCATTGGCGGTCAGCTCGAACCGGACCTGGTCGTTGCCCTTGCCGGTGGCGCCGTGGGAAATGGCGTCGGCGCCGGTTTCCTGGGCGATCTCGACGAGGCGCTTGGCGATCAGCGGCCGGGCGATCGAGGTGCCGAGCAGGTACTGGCCTTCATAGACGGTATTGGCGCGGAACATCGGGAAGACGAAGTCGCGCACGAATTCCTCGCGCAGGTCCTCGATGCGGATATCCTTGATGCCGAACATCTCGGCCTTCTTGCGCGCCGGCTCGAGCTCTTCGCCCTGGCCGAGGTCAGCGGTGAAGGTCACCACTTCGCAATTGTAGGTTTCCTGCAGCCATTTGAGGATGATGGAGGTGTCGAGGCCGCCCGAATAGGCAAGCACGACTTTCTTGATGTCATTGGCCATGGTGATGGTCTGTTTCCCGTTCTGATCGCGACACGATACACCAGCGGCAAAGCAATATTCTTGCGATAACGTCAAGCCTGGGCCACAAGGTGGCATTATCTGCCAATGCCGCATGCCTGAAAGCCGGAATATGCCAGATTCGCTCGATGCCATCGATCGCCGCATCCTCAAAGCATTGCAGCGCAACGCGCGCATGTCCAATGTCGAGTTGGCCAACGAGGTCGGCCTCTCGCCCTCGCCGTGCCTCAGGCGGGTGCGCCTGCTCGAGGAATCTGGGGTCATCGACCAATATGTGGCGGTGCTCAACGGCGCCAAGGTCGGCATTGGTCTCACCGTCTTCGTGCGGGTGTGGTTCAAGACCCAGGATGCAGCCGTGACCCATCAGTTCGCCGAGACGGTGCGCAACTTCCCCGAAGTGGTCGAGTGCTACCTCACCACTGGCGAATGCGACGCAATCATGCGAGTGGTAACCGCAGATCTTCATGCCTATTGGCGCTTCCAGGCCGACTATCTCACCCGTATTCCAAGCGTGCAGAGCGTCAAGACCGACGTGCCGATGGAAACCATCAAGCGAAGCTACGAGCTGCCTCTGGGTTGAGGCCGGCGCGGGCCGAGCGGAGCCGACAATGCCCCCATTCCTTCCCGATCCCTCGGTGATCCTGGCCTTTGCGCTGGCAACGATCGTGCTGGCCATCACGCCCGGCCCCGACATGGCCCTGCAATTGAGCCGCGCCATCAATTACGGCCGCGCCCATGGCGTGGCGGCGATGTTCGGCGCCATGACTGGAATTCTCGTGCACACGACGCTCGTCGCCTTCGGCATTTCCGTCCTCATCATCGCCGCCCCGCCGCTGTTCCTGGCGCTCAAGATCGTGGGCGCGCTTTATCTCCTCTGGCTCGCCTATCAGGCCATCGTCCATGGCGGCGGGCTGCGCATCGCCGAGGCTGCCAAGAAACCGCCGACGGTCTGGCAGAGCTTCATGACCGGCATCGGCATCAATCTGCTCAACCCCAAGGTCGTGCTGTTCTTCGTGACCTTCCTGCCCCAGTTCGTGGATGCCCACGATCCGGCGGCGACCGGCAAGCTCTTCTTCCTCGGCGGCGAATTCGTGCTGCTCTCGATCCCGCTGGGGCTCCTCACCGTGCTCATGGCCGATTGGCTCGCCGCGGCCTTCAAGCGTACCAAGTGGGTCGAGCGCGCGCTCAACTGGTCGTTCGCCGCCATCTTCACGGCCTTCGCGGCCACCATTCTCACCGCACAGGCGCGCCACGGATGAATTATCGCCACGCCTTCCATGCCGGCAATTTCGCCGACGTGGTCAAGCACCTGATCCTCACCCGCATCCTGGCCTACCTGGCCCTGAAGCCGGCCGCCTACCGCGTGCTCGATACCCATTCGGGCGTTGGTCTCTACGACCTGCGGGGCGAGAAGGCCTCCAAGACTGGTGAGTGGGAGGAAGGGATCAAGCGCGTTTTCGACCGACCGCTCGAAGGCGAGGCGGCGAATCTGGCCGCGCCCTACCTCGATATCGTGCGCAGCTTCAATCCGAATGGCGGGCTGCGCTACTACCCGGGCTCGCCCTTCATCACCCGCCGAATGCTGCGTGAGCAGGACCGGCTCTTCGCCCTCGAACTCCATCCGCGTGACGTCATGGCGCTCAAGGAGAATTTCGCCGGTGACATCCAGGTGCGTGTCACCGAACTCGACGGCTGGGCGGCTCTGGGCACGCATCTGCCGCCCAAGGAAAAGCGCGGCCTGGTGCTCATCGACCCGCCCTTCGAGGAGCCCAACGAATACCCGCGCATGGTCAGCGCCCTCGAAAAGGCCCACAAGCGCTTTCCCAACGGGGTCTTCGCGCTCTGGTATCCGATCAAGGACCCGCGCGATGCCGAACGCTTCGCCGCCGATCTCAAGGCCACCGGCATCCCGAAGATCCTGCGCACGGAACTGACCATCCGCGCCGCCTCGACGCCGCCGCGCCTTCACGGCACCGGCATGGTGATCGTCAACCCACCCTATACGCTTGAAAGCGAACTCAAGGTGCTGTTTCCGGCGCTGGCCGGGCTGCTGGCGGACGAGGGCAGGGGACGCTATCGTATCGACTGGCTGGTGGGGGAATAGGAGCTTCCGGCGCCCGCCGACGTTATGGGGCAGGTGTGGGAGAGAGCATCTATGTCCGTACTGCCCCGATTGGCCAATGCGCTCGGCCGCAATGACGAAGCGCCCAATGTCGCGCTGGCCGAGAGCCTGGCGGCAAGCGGAGACGAGGCCGGCATTGCCGAATTGGTCGGCGCTATCGGCTCGGGTCCGCAGGCGGTGCGCAACGATGCCATCAAGGCGCTCTACGAGTTGGGCGAACGCCGCCCGGAGCTTCTGGCGCCGCATTGGCAGGCGCTCTTCGCCGCGCTCAAGTCCCGCAATAACCGCATGGTCTGGGGTGCACTCACCGCCATTGATACCATCACCGCCGAGCGCAGCGCCGATATTGCCGCGCGCCTTCCCGAAGTCCTCGAGGCGGCCGCCGGCAGTTCGGTGATCGCGCGGGATAGGACGGTCTCGATCCTCGTCAAGCTCGCCGAGGCCGGGCATCAGGCGCGGACGCTGCCCATCCTCCTCGATACGCTGCGCACTGCGCCGGACAACCAGTTGCCGTCCTACGCCGAAGCTGTCGGGCCAATCATCGGCCGCGACAATATCGAGGAGTTTCGCGCCATTCTCGAAACACGCCTCCGCGGTATGGAGCAGAAATCCAAGCGGGTGCGCATCGAGAAAGTGCTGCGGCGTCTGCCGCGTTGAAACCGGGTCGCCTGACCCTCAGCATTCCGGCAGGGTTTTGGCCATGACCACGACCGTTTCCAAAAAGCTCGACTTCCGCCCCGTCACCGCCATCAATGCCGCCGATTTCGAGGCGCTGTTCATGGCGCCCGGCGGTCCCAAATTCTGCTGGTGCATGGTCTGGCGCGCTACCGCGGCAGAGGGGCGCGGGCGGAACACGTCGAGCGAGAAGCGCCATGGCCAGATGTCGGGGCGCATTGCCGGCGGTATGCCGGTTGGCCTCCTCGCCTACGACGCAGGCCTGCCGGTCGCCTGGGTATCGATCGCGCCCAAGGCGACCTATCAGCGCCTCAAGGGCCCAGATCCCTCGCCGGGCGAAGTCGTGTGGTCATTGGCCTGCATGTTCGCGCGGCGGCAATGGCGCGGGCAGGGCATCGCCCACCAGCTCATCGCCGCCGCCGTCGCCCATGCCCGCTCCGAGGGTGCCAATGTGGTCGAGGCCTATCCGGTGGCGCCCGACGCACCGTCCTATCGGTTCATGGGTTTCGTCCCGGCTTTCGAACGAGCCGGGTTCGAGGCCGCCGGCATGGCCGGCAAGCGGCGTCACGTCATGCGATTGAGCATGGGCCGTTAAGAAAACGGCAACCATAAGCAATAGTTTTCCAAAGCCGGTACAAAGTCTTAACAAGACCTTTACGTTTGGCACGTTGGCTGCAACGTAGCGGGTAGGGCCGCGTTTCGGGTGATCCGGGACGAAACACTTGGCCCGAACCGATACAGGAACGGCCAAACATGTCCCAAAACGAGACAAGCCACAGCCAGGACTTTTCCCGCTACCTCCCCGTGGCCACCGAGGCGCGCGCCGAGCGCCCGTCCTTGGTCCGCATCAGTTCGGATGCGACGTTTCTCAGTCAGATGATTGCAGAGCGCCAGCGCCTGCCGCTGCAGCGCGAAAAGCGCCGTGCACCGGTGGACGAAGCCGTCGGCGCCTACGCGACCGGCGCCACCCGCTCGGTTCGCCGCATGCCGGCGGGCTATCGCCACACGGGCGTCGCCTGAGGTTTTTGGCTTTTAAGTGCGGTGGTTGGCGCAGCGCGCCTGGTACACGCTCCACCCCCGCAAGGGGGCTAGGCTCGAGCAACAAACCTCACCCTGGGGAGGGCCAGGGAGGGGAAAGGCCACGCGCCCTGTCGTCCTACCCGAACACCACCGTCTTGCGCCCATTGAGCATGACCCGGCTCTCGAGGTGCAGTTTCACCGCCCGCGCCAGCACCCGGCTCTCGACGTCACGTCCCGTCGCAATCAGGTCGTCCGGGCTCATGGCGTGGTTCACGCGTTCGATTTCCTGCTCGATGATCGGACCTTCATCCAGGTCCGGCGTCACGTAATGCGCCGTCGCCCCGATGATCTTGACCCCGCGCTCATGGGCCTGGTGATAGGGCTTTGCGCCCTTGAAGCTGGGCAGGAACGAGTGGTGGATATTGATCACCTGCCCATAGAGTCGCGTCGAGAGCTTGTCCGAAAGGATCTGCATGTAGCGCGCCAGCACGACGAGATCTGCCCCCGTTTCCTTGAAGAGTTTTAGGACTTCCTCTTCCTGGGCGGCCTTGTTGTCCTTGCTGACCGGCAGCACGTGATAGGGAATGCCTTCGTATTCTGCGGTCTTGCGCGAATCCTCGTGGTTGGAGATGATGGCCACCACCTCGGCATCCAGCCAGCCGACCCGGATCTGGTAGAGCAGGTGCAGCAGCGCATGGTCGAACTTGGAGACCATGACCAGGATTTTCTTCTTCTGGCTCTGGTCGATCAGTTCGGTCCGCATGCCGAAGCGCTCGATGGCCGGCTTGAGCGCCTTGTCGATTGCCTCGCGCGCCTCGCCATCTGGCGCAGTGAACGCCAGACGCATGAAGAAGCGCCCGGTCTCGCGATCCCAGAACTGGTTGGATTCGGCGATATTGGCATTGAGGGCGGCGAGTTCGGTCGTGACCGCCGCCACGATACCCGGCCGGTCCTCGCAGGAGAGGGTGAGGATGAAATTGCTGGCCGGCATGTGTGCGCTCCCCATAGTGATCGGCGGCGATATGCGAGCCTAGAGCAGCAACAGTCAAGGGGAAGCCCCAGTCACTGATCTTGCTCACTGACCGCGCCCACATGCCGCCTTAACTTCCCGACGTGCCCGGCCTATATCTCCCCCACTGCCACCGAACCCAAGTCCCAAAAATGTTCCAACCCGCTCCCGCCGCCGATGCCTTTGCCAGCAAATCCGAGCTCTACGCCGAACTCGCGCTGCAACTCACTGGCCTCTTCACCGGCGAGCGCGACAGGATCGCCAATGCCGCCAACATGTCGGCGCTGATCTTCGCCATGCTGCCCGATCTCAACTGGGCCGGGTTCTACTTCCTCAACGCGGCGGGCGACGAGCTGGTCGTCGGGCCCTTCCAGGGCAAGCCGGCCTGCGTGCGCATCGCCATCGGGCGCGGCGTCTGCGGCACCTCGGTGGCCGAAAAGCGCTCCATCGTCGTCCCCGACGTTTTCGCCTTCCCCGGCCACATCGCCTGCGACGCCGCCTCGCGCTCCGAACTGGTGGTGCCGCTGCTTAAGGACGGCAAGGTCATCGGCGTTCTCGACCTCGACAGCCCCAATCCGGGCCGGTTTGATGAAGAAGATCGCGCCGGGCTGGAGAAGGCCGCGGCGATTTTCTTGGACGCCAGCGACTTCTAGAAAGACCCCTCATCCGGCCTTCGGCCACCTTCTCCCCGACGGGGCGAAGGCGATGATGCACGATCGCGCCCCACCACCCACCTCGCCCCCTCGGGGAGAGGTCGCCGCGGAGCGGCGGGTGAGGGGTGGCCAGCAACACCGGCCGGCCTACTTCACCAGCCACTCATGCTCAGGCGCATTGTAGAATTTCCACGTGCGCTTCGGCCCGGCCATAACGTTGAGGTAATAAAGATCATACCCGTGCGTCGCCGCCACCGGATGATAGCCCTTGGGCACCAGCGTCACGTCGCCGTCTTCCACCACCATCGCCTCATCGAGGCTGCGGTCATCGGTATAGACCCGCTGAAACCCGAAACCCTGCGGCGGGTTGAGCCGGTGGTAGTAGGTCTCTTCCAGAAAGCTTTCGTGCGGCAGGTTGTCGGTATCGTGCTTGTGCGGCGGATAGCTCGACGTATGGCCGCCCGGCGTAATCACTTCCACCACCAACAGAGAGTCCGCCGGGTCGGTCTCAGGCAGGATATTGGTCACGTAGCGGGTATTGGTGCCGGTGCCGCGCGTGATCTGCGGATTGGTCCCCGGCGGGATCAGTCGGGCCGGCAGCGTGCCGCCGGCGCCCGGCGCCGAGCACACGGCCAGTTCCAGCTCCGTCGTCGCCTCGACGCTCCACTCGGCCCCGGCCGGCACATAGACCGCATAGGGTGCGCCCTCGAAGGGCGACATGCGCTCGCCGATCTCGCCGAAATCTTCGCCGCCGCCCGAGATTTTCGCCCGGCCCGAAACCAGCACGAGGCAAACCTCGCGGGTGCCGGTCTTCTCGCTCGCCGTCTCGCCGGGTTTGAGCTTGAAAAGCTCGAACCCGACATAGGTCCAGCCCGCGCTTTCCGGCGTCACCGACACCACGCGGCCGGAAGTCCCCTTCGGCCTAACTTTTAGGTTTGGCATTCTTGCGGGCCTCCTCGAGCGCCTTGTCGAAATTGATGAAGAAGGTCCAGACGCCATAGACCAGCATCACCAGCGAGATGAGGCCCCAGAACTGGTCGTGGTTGTAAAGCCATTCCCAGAGCGTCCAGCAGGCGATGGCGGCGACCACGATCACCCGGCGATAGACCGGTTCGAACCAGCCCAGCGTCATGAAACCCGGCTTTTCCGGCTGCTTGTCGTCCGTCATCGCATCCTCCTCGGTGGAAAGGGCTTTCTAGCCCTCCCTCAGCGGGTCGGAAAGCCCTGCGTCTCGACCGTATAGCCGGCGGCGTTCATCACCCGCATCAGTTCGGCATGCCCGACCTGCGCCATTCTGAGCGGCGGGTTCTTCTTGGGGTCCTGCTCGGCCTCGACCACGAACCAGCCTTCATAGCCATGGTCCGCAAAGCGCTGCACGATGGCGCCGAAGTCCAAAGAACCATCGCCCGGCACGGTGAAGGCGCCGAGTGCCACGGCATCGAGGAAGCTCTGCTTGCTGCGATCCAGCCCATCCACCACGGCGCGGCGAATGTCCTTCACGTGCACGTGGTTGATGCGCGCATGGTGATTGTCGATGGCCCGCAGCACGTCCCCGCCGGCAAAGGCCAGGTGCCCGGCATCGAGCAGCAGCGGAATGCCCGGACCCGACGCCGCCATGAAGGCATCCAGCTCCGGCTCGGTCTCGACCACGGCCGCCATATGGTGGTGATAGGAAAGCGGCATGCCCTGCTCGGCGCACCATTCCCCGAAGGCCGTCACCTTTTTGGCATAGGCCTTCATCTCGTCGTCCGAAAGCTTCGGCTTGGTCGCCAGCGGCTTCGACCGATCCCCCTGGATCGAGCGGCCGACTTCGCCATAGACGATGCAGGGTGCGTCGACGGCCTTGAAGAGCTCGATCATCGGCGCGATGCGGTCCTTGTTGGCCGCCAGCTCCTCGTTGACCAGCGTGCCGGAAAACCAGCCGCCGCACAGCGTCACGTCGGCGGCGCGCAGGATCGGCAGCATTACCTCGGGATCGTCCGGGAAGCGCCGCCCCTTCTCCATGCCGGTGAACCCGGCCGAGCGCGACTGGCGCAGGCATTCCTCGAGCGAAACGTCGTCGCTCAGCTCCACCAGGTCGTCATTCCACCAGGCGATCGGGGACATCCCCAGTTTGGCTTTCATGCTTTTGGTCCTAAACGTGCTTTTGGTCTTTTAGCGCCTGCTCGTAGTCTTTTCGCGCCGCATTCACCTGCTTGCGGTCCGAGACTTCGGGCACCGCCACATCCCACCAGGCGCCGCCCGCCTCGGTGGTGATCAGCGGATCGGTGTCGATGACCAGCACCGTGGTCCGCGTCTCCCGCTCGGTCTCTTTCAGCGCCGCTTCGAGCTCGGCAATCGAGGCCACCTTCCTGGCTACCGCCCCCATCGAGGCGGCGTGCGCCGCAAAATCGATCTGCGGCAGCACCTCGTGATAGGTGTCCTTGAGCAGATTGTTGAAGTTGGCCCCGCCGGTGGCCATCTGCAGCCGGTTGATGCAGCCATAGCCGGCATTGTCGAGCAGCACGATGGTGAGCTTGGCCCCCAGCATGATCGAGGAGGCGATCTCCGAGTTCAGCATCATGTAGCTGCCGTCGCCCACCATCACCACGACGTCGTCATAGGGCCGCGCCAGCTTGACGCCCAGGCCCCCCGCGATCTCGTAGCCCATGGTCGAAAAGCCGTATTCGAGGTGATAGCTCCCCGGCCCCTTGGCCTGCCAGAGCTTGTGTAGCTCCCCCGGCAGCCCGCCCGCCGCGCAGACGAGAATGGCATTGTCCCGCGCCCGCTGTACCGCGCCGATCACCTGCGCGTCGGACGGCAGTTCATTGGTCGGCGCCGTCGCCCGCCCCGCCGCTTCCAGCCATTCGGCCTTGCCCTTGAGGGCGCTGTCGGTCCAGTCCTGGTCGGCCTGCCAGCCGCCGAGCGAAGCATCGAGCGCTTCGAGCGTCGTGCGCGCATCGCCCACCAGCGGCATGGCCCCGTGCTTGCCGGCGTCGAATGGCTGCACGTTGAGCCCGACGATTTCGAGATCCGCGTTGCGGAACAGCGCCCAGCTGCCGGTGGTGAAGTCCTGGAGGCGCGTGCCCACCGCCAGCACCAGGTCGGCTTCTTCCGCCAGCTGGTTGGCCGCCGATGTTCCGGTCACGCCCACCGAGCCCATATTGAGATAATGGTCGTGCGGCAGGCTCGATTTGCCCGCCTGCGTCTCCATCACCGGCAGTCCGTGGTTTTCCGCAAAGGTGCGCAGCGCGTCGGAGGCTTCCGAATAGAGCACCCCGCCGCCCGCGATGATCACCGGTTTTTTGGCCTTTTGCAGCGCTACAGCCGCCGCGGCGAACTCGTCGGCGTCCGGCAGCACCCGCCGCGTCCGCCAGACTTTTTCCTCGAAAAAACTCTCCGGGTAGTCATAGGCCTCGGCCTGCACATCCTGGCAGAGGCTGAGCGTCACCGGCCCGCACTCGGCGGGGTCCGTGAGAACCTCCATCGCCCGCCGCAAGGCCGGCATGATCTGCTCCGGCCGCGTGATGCGGTCGAAATAGCGCGAGACGGTCCGAAAACAGTCATTGGCCGAAACCGTGCCGTCGCCAAAATTCTCGATTTGCTGGAGCACCGGGTCGGGTCCGCGATTGGCGAAGACATCGCCCGGCAGCAGCAGGATCGGCAGGCGGTTGACATGGGCGAGCGCCGCCGCCGTCACCATGTTGAGCGCGCCCGGCCCGATCGAGGACGTCGCCGCCATGAACCGCCGCCGGAAACTCGCCTTGGCGAAGGCGATGGCGGCATGGGCCATGCCCTGCTCGTTCTGGGCGCGAAAAGTCGGCAATTCCTCGCGCACCGCATAAAGCGCCTCGCCGACACCGGCGACATTGCCATGCCCGAAAATGGCGAAGACGCCGCCGAAGATCGGCACCTTCTCGCCCTCGATCACCGTCATCTGCCGCGTCATGAACCGCGCCAGGGCCTGGGCCATGGTCAGTCGTACGGTCTTCTGGCTCATGGCCGTTTCCTCTCCGCCAGGTGCTCCTGGCTCACCCCCACCCTTGTTCCCTCCCCACAAGGGGGAGGGAGACCGTGGGGCTCGTTCTCGCCAAAACCCTCCCTCCCCCTTGTGGGGAGGGCCGGGGTGGGGGTGAGCCCCAGACTCATTCTCTCGGGGCCCCAAGCCCCCTCATCCGCCCTTCGGGCACCTTCTCCCCGACGGGGCGAAGGCCCTGCGGCTCGATCTCGCCCAATTCCAGAACCTGGAACCTTGAGTTCGAACCCCGCCCCACCCCCCTCTTAACCTCGCCCCGTCGGGGAGAGGTCGGCCGAAGGCCGGGTGAGGGGGAGCCCCAGCCGCAATGCTAGCCCTCTACAGGCCCCGCAACCCGCTCCCAAATCCCCATAAGCGCCGCAAACCTTCCAGCCATATCAGCCACCGCCTGCTCATCACTCATATTCCCAGCAAACCACGCCTTGGCCGCATCGGCAAAGATCGTCCGCCCGACGGCAAAGCCCTTAACCGCCTTGGCCGCCTGCGCCGCCTCAAAACCCTTTTCGAGTTCATCCTGCGGCGCATCGAGCCCCAGCAGCACCACGCCCCGGCACCAGGGATCGTTGGCCTCGATCACCCCATCCACCGCGCGCCACGCCGCCTCGCTCTTCTGGGGTTCGAGCTTCCACCAGTCCGGCTTGATTCCGGCCGCATAAAGCTCGGTCAAAGCCCGCGCCACCGTGTCGTCCTCGAGCGCGCCGTGCTTGCCGGCAATGATCTCGACCAGAATGTCGCGCCCGACTTTTCGCGCCGCCTCATAGGCCGTGCGCAGCTTTTCGGTCTGGGTGCGCTTCAGCTCAGGCTCGTCGTCGGGGTGATAAAAGCAAAGCACCTTGATGCAATGGTCCACCGGCCATTCCACCAGCCGGCTCCCCACATCCTGCGAGAACTCGAATTGCAGCGGCCGGCTCCCCGGCAGCTCGATCGGCTTGCCGATCCAGAATTTTTGAAATTTTGTCGAGGCGAAGAGGGCATCGCGGCCGTATTTGTCGTCGAGCAGCATGCCGAAGCCGTCGCGGTCGCCGGCCACCCGCGCCGCCGCTTCCACCGCCAGCGCCTTGAAGGCGGGAATGCGCTCGGCCTTGTCGCCGGCAATGGCTTCGAGCTGGGAGCGGTGGTCGATGGCAAGCGCCATCAGCCGCGGATAGTGCCGCCGCCGATTGGTCGCCCAATGCAGGTGGTTGAGGCTTTCGTCCTTGCGCAGCGCCTTCTCCTTGGACCCATTGGCCAGGAAATAGGAAAGCTCCTCCCAGCTTGGATATTCGGGCGCGCAGAGCAGGCGCGAGACGGCAAAGGCCCCGCAGGCATTGGCCCAGGTCGCCGAGACCGCATGCGGCTCGCCGCGCAGCCAGCCGCGCAGAAATCCCGACATGAAGGCGTCGCCAGCGCCCAGCACGTTAAAGACCTCGATGGGAAAACCCTTGCCGACAATGCCCTGTTCGAGATCGTCGGAAATGGCGCCGTCATAGACGATGCAGCCCATCGGCCCGCGCTTGAGCACGATCACCGCGTTGGTGAGGGCGCGAATGGTCTTGAGCGCGGCCACCAGCGTCGCTTCGCCCGAGGCGATCAGCACTTCCTCCTCGGTGCCGACGATCAGGTCGCAATCGGCCAGCACCGATTTGTAGACCGCCGAAACGCCGTCCGATTTCACATAGCGCTCAAAGCCCGCCTCGTGCCCGCCGAGCCCCCAGAGGTTGGGCCGGTAGTCGATGTCGAACACGACCTTGCGCCCATGCGCCTTGGCGATGGAAATGGCCTTCTTCTGCGCCGCCGCGCTATGTGGTTTGGAAAAATGCGTCCCCGTCACCACGATGGCGCGGGCGCTGGCAATGTGCGCCTCGTCGATATCGCCTTCATCGAGCGCCATATCAGCGCAATCGGTGCGATAAAAGATCATGGGCGAAACGCCCTCGGCCTCGACCGAGAGCAGCACCAGAGCCGTCAGCCGCTCCCTGTCGGTCGCCACGCCGGCCACGTCGACGCCCTCGCGAAGCAGCTGCTCGCGGATGAAGCGTCCCATCTGTTCGTTGCCGACGCGGGTGATAAGCCCGGATTTGAGCCCCAGCCGCGCCGTACCGACGGCGATATTGGTGGGACAGCCGCCGACCGATTTGGCGAAGCTGCCGACGTCTTCCAGCCGGGTGCCGATCTGCTGGCCGTAAAGGTCCACCGAGGAGCGGCCAATGGTGATCACGTCGAGCCTGGGCTCGCTTTGACGTTCCTCACCGGCCATGCTTGGCTCCCCTTCGGAAAAGTATTGGACAGGCTTTTGCCGTCGCTATATGCCTAGGCCGAAATGAAACATCAATTCTGAATTATCGTCAATTCAGAATGTTTGTTCTGTTTTGGACGATGGGAGCCGCGGCCGGAAGAGGCCGTTCATCTTCGTTCAGAATCCATTCAGATTCCCGGCTTTTTGGAGGCATGGCATGGTGCGGTTTGGTGTTCTTGGGGCAGGGCGTATCGGCAATGTCCACGCGCAGACACTGGCGAATTCGGGGCGGGCCAGTGTCGCCTATATCGCCGACGCCATGCCCGACGCGGCCAGCGCGCTGGCCGGCAAGGTTGGCGCCAAGGTCGCCTCGGTCGCCGACGTGATCGCGGCCAAGGACGTTGATGCCATTCTCATCGCCACCCCCACCGACACTCATGCCGACCTCATCGAGGAAGCCGCCCGCGCCGGCAAGGCCATCCTTTGCGAGAAGCCGGTTTCGCTTTCGGTCGAACGCATCGAAAAGTGCCTGCCGGTGGTCGAAAAGGCCGGCGTGCCGCTGATGATCGGCTTCCACCGCCGCTACGATCCCAATTATTCGGTGCTCGAAAAGCGCCTGCGCAACGGCGAGATCGGCGACGTCGAAATCGTCACCATCGCCTGCCGCGATCCCTCCGCCCCGCCTGTCTCCTATATCGAGCGCTCGGGCGGCCTCTATCGCGACATGATGATCCATGATTTCGATATGGCCCGGTTCCTGCTCGGCGAAGAGCCGGTCGTCGTCCATGCCTTGGGCGGCAACCTCGTCGATCCCGCCATCGGCAAGGCCGGTGACATTGACACCGCCGCCGTCCATATGCAGACCGCCTCGGGAAAAATCGCCGTCATCACCAATTCCCGCCGCGCCACCTACGGCCACGACCAGCGCATCGAAGTGCATGGTTCCAAAGGGCTTTTGCGCGCCGGGAACGTGCATGTGACGACGGTGGAAAAGGCCGACGAAAGCGGCTGGATCGAAGACAAGATCCCGTTCTCGTTTATCGAACGGTACGAAGAAGCCTACCGAATCGAGATCAACGCCTTCCTGGATTTTCTGGAAAAAGGCCAGCAGCCGACGGCCTCGGGCTATGACGGCCTGATGGCCCAGAAGCTGGCGGAAGCGGCCACGGAATCGCTCAAGACCGGGCAGGCGGTCAGGATCAAATAGGGTCTGGGGCTCACCCCCCTCCCAGCCTCCCCCGCAAGGGGGGAGGTGCTCCGACCGAGCCGGCCGTACCCAACGTGCCTCCCTGCACCACCCGCGCCGGCACGTCACCTCCCCCCTTGCGGGGGAGGGACAGGGTGGGGGTAGCCAAAAGCTCGATTCCCGCGCCACCCCGCACTGACGGCCCCCCACCCCCGCTCTTCCCCGGCGAAGGCCGGGGCCCACGGATCGCTCCACACACGCTGCGCACTGCAATAGGCCCCGGCCGTCGCCGGGGAGTTCGCGTTCGTTGATCGTTCGTTGAAAGCGCGCCGCCAGCCGGCGCAACCCGCGCAGATTACTCCGCCCGTTTCCCCGCCACCGCCACGCTCAGCGCCATGGCCAGCGCCATGGTTGCCGCCATCGAGCGGAAACCCTCGAAATTGGCCTCGACGATCTCGAGGCAAACCGCGGCTTTTCCCGCAATCGGCGAGAACGGGCTGTCGGTCACCGAAACCAGCGGCGCGCCGCGCTCGACTGCCGCATTGGTCAGCGCCACGGTTTCGGAGGCATAGGGCGTGAAGCTGATCGCCAGCACGGCGTCATCGGCGTCGATGAAGCTCGCCTGTTCGGCGCCGAGCCCGGCCACGCCATCCACGAGGATGTGCCGGATGCCCAGCTTGCCCATGGCATAGGCCATGTAGGAGGTGATGGGGAACGAGCGGCGCAGCCCGATGAGATAGATGGTCTTGGCTCCGGCCAGCACCTCGATGGCGCGATCCAGCGCCTCCGGTTCGAGCCGGGCGCGATAATCCTCGACGCTGCGTTCGGCGGCATCCAGGAACCCGGCCAGCACCAGGCCCGCCTTGCTGCCCCCCAGCCCATGCTCCCTGAGCTGGGCCAGCCGTTCGTCGTAGCTCGGCACCTTTTCGCGCAACCGTGAGCGGAAAACGTCCTGCAGGTCCGAAAAGCCCTGGTAGCCCAGCGCCTGGGAGAAGCGCACGAGGGTCGAGGGTTGCACCTCGGCCTTCGCGGCGATGCCGGCGGCGGTGCCGAAGGCGATTTCGTCCGGATTGTCGAGCGCGTAGCTCGCCACCTGCGTCAGGCGCCGCGGCAGCTTTTCCCAGCGCGCCGCGATCAGGGCCCGCAGCGCGGAGAAATCGCGCGGGGCGCCGTTGTCCTGGGTGTCGCTATCATCGGTGGAACTGCTCATCGCTGCCTTCCTCCTCCCCGCGCCGGCCCGGCGTCAATGGTCGGGCGGGTTTATCCCCGGAATGCCTGTTCCAGGCTAGAATTCCCCGCTGCCCCGCCCTTGCCGGCGCTCTATCGGAGAAATTCCCGAAATCGTCATCAGGGGGACCAATAATGTCCCTTGACCTTTGCAAAATACGTGGAATAAATATTCCAAGACAAGATAAAAAGCAGCGTTTGTTCCAATTGGAATGACGAATGCTTGAGGGGAGGAGCGGAATGGCGGAAACGTCATCCACGCCGCTACTGGAGGCCAAGGGCATCTCCAAGTATTTCGGCGCGATCACGGCCCTGCATAATGTCAATTTTCACGTCGCCCACGGCGAAGTGCTCGGCGTCGTCGGCGATAATGGCGCCGGCAAGTCGACGCTGATGAAGATTCTCTCGGGCCTCTACACGCCCAGCGAAGGCCAGCTCTTCTTCGATGGTCAGCCGGTGCAGTTCTCCAGCCCCAAGCATGCCCGGGCCCTCGGCATCGAGATGGTCTACCAGGATTTTGCGCTGGCCGGGAACATGCCGATCTACGAGAACATCTATCTGGGCCGCGAGCCGGGCCGGAAGCTCGGGCCGCTGACTCTCATCAATCACCACGAAGCGCGCGAGATGGCGAGTCGCCACCTCGACAATCTCAAGATCCACGTCAAGTCGATCGACCAGAATACCGAGGAACTCTCGGGCGGTCAGCGTCAGGCCGTCGCCATCGCCCGCGCCACGGCGTTTTCAGCCAAACTCGTCATCATGGACGAGCCGACGGCGGCCCTCGCCATCAAGGAGGTCGGCAAGGTGCTCGACCTCATAAAAAGCCTCAAGGATCACGGCGTCGCCGTCATCATCATCTCGCACCGCATGGACGACATCTTCTATTGCTGCGACAGGGTGATGGCGCTCTATCAGGGCACCAATTTCGCCGATGCGCCACTGGACAAAACCCACCGCAACGAAGTCATCGGCTGGATCATGGGTACCAAGGGCCATACCGACAGCCTCGCCCATGACAGGCTGCAATGATGTTCCATAACCCGCGCCTCGCCAAGTTCCTGGATACCTACGGCATCATTATCGTGGTCGTGGTGATGATGGCCATCCTTGCCGCCATCAAGCCCGGTGTGTTCCTGTCGGCCGAGAACCTCACCAATATCTTGAAGCAAAACGCCTCGCTGGCGCTCCTGGCGCTGGGCATGTTCGTGGTCATCGTCACCGCCGGCATCGATCTTTCCGTCGGCTCCACCATGGCCCTGGCCATGGTGACGCTGGCCATTGCCAGCAAGGCGGGCGTGCCCTGGCCGCTGGTGCTGCTCATCGGCCCCGCCATCGGCATCGCCATGGGCCTCATCAACGGCCTTGGCCTCACGCTGCTGCGCCTGCCGCATCCTTTCATCATGACGCTGGGCACGCTCAACATCGCGCGCGGCCTCACCTATCTCGTCACCAACGGCGCCCCGGTTTCGGGCCTCCAGCCCGAAGTGCGCTATCTGGGCCAGGCCTATTATGACCTGGGCATCTTCGCCCCGCCGGCCGGCATTCCGGCCAGCCTCATCGTGGTGCTGGTCTGCGCCATCGCGCTCTGGTGGTTCCTCGCCAAGACCTCGACGGGCCGGCACATCTTTGCCATCGGCGGCAACCCGCATGCGGCGCGGGTCTCGGGCATCAATGTCGATGCGGTGCTGGTCCTCGTCTACGTGCTCTGCGGGTTCTTCGCGGGCCTGGCCGGGCTGCTGCTCGCCGGCCGCACCGATAGCGGCTTTCCGAACGCCGGCATCGGCATCGAGCTCGACGCCATCGCCGCCGTCATCATCGGGGGCGCCTCGTTCTTCGGCGGGCGCGGCACCGTGCTGGGCGTGCTGGCGGGCGTGCTCATCATGGGCATCCTGCGGAACGGGCTCAACATCAACAACGTTTCGGCGTTCTGGCAGATGATCCTGATCGGGCTCGTCATCATCATCGCCGTCTATATCGACGTGCTACGCCGCCGCGCGGCTTTGCGCAGCTGAGTTTACCAATCGTCGCCTGTAACCGTCTCCGGACGGGCGGCGCACAAGACGAGGCGGAGACAGAAGGTTCTTAGGGAGGACCAAATGAAGAAGCTTCTGCTGGCAGGCGTTGCGCTTGCTGCCATGACTGCAGTCTCGTATGCGGCCGATACCTATGTCGTCG
The DNA here is from genome assembly GCF_016801025.1 of Paradevosia shaoguanensis. Taxonomy (GTDB): domain Bacteria; phylum Pseudomonadota; class Alphaproteobacteria; order Rhizobiales; family Devosiaceae; genus Paradevosia; species Paradevosia shaoguanensis. The sequence goes on from NZ_CP068983.1 coordinate 2,046,907, forward strand.
GCATGAAGGGCCCCGGCGCAGGCAACCCGTTCTGGGCTGCGGTCGAGAAGGGCGCCAAGGACAAGGGCGCCGAGCTCGGCGTCGATGTCGTGGTCGTCGCCCCGCCGGCCGAATCCGACGTCCAGGCCCAGATCACCCAGATCGAGGACCTCATCGCCCAGAAGGTTTCGGGCATCGCCCTCGCCCCCACCGATCCCAATGCGCTCGCCCCGGTCGTCGACGCCGCCAAGGCCGCCGGCATCCCGGTGGTGTTCGTGGATACCAAGGGCGTCAACGAGGGCGTGACCTTTATCGGCACCGACAATGCCGTGGGCGCCGCGCTCGCCGCCGATTTCATGTGCAAGAACCTGCCGCAGGGCTCGGAAGTGGCAATCCTGCAGGGCCTGATCTCCCAGTCCACCGGCCAGGCGCGTGCCGAGGGCTCCAAGAAGGGCCTTGAAGCCTGCGGCCTCAAGGTCGTGGCCGAGCAGACCGCCGAATGGGATCGCGCCAAGGGCCAGTCGGTGATGGAGAACATCCTCACCGGCAACCCCAACATCAAGGGCGTCTTCGCCTCCAACGACAACATGGCGCTCGGCGCCGTCGAGGCCCTCAAGGCCGCGGCCAAGCTCCAGGACGTGATGGTGGTCGGCTTCGACGCCAATCCGGATGCCGCCGCTTCGATCCTTGCCGGGGAAATGACCGCCTCCATCGCCCAGGCGCCGGGCAATATCGGCGGCTTCGGCGTGCAGGCGCTGGTTGACCTCAAGGCCGGCAAGACCATCGAACCGGTCATCGATACCGGCACGGTGCTGGTCACCAAGGACAATGCCGAGCAGTATAAGTAATTTGGGATTTCCCTCCCTGCCCACGCGCCCGGACTACGGCCCGGGCGTTTTCTTGACGGAGAGCTTTGCAAATGACGCAGACGATCGGCATCGGCCTTATCGGCACGGGCTATATGGGCAAATGCCATGCGTTGGCCTGGAATTCGGTCAAGGCCGTGTTCGGCAATGGCAGGCGACCGCGCCTCGTGCATCTGGGCGAGGTCACGGTCGAACTGGCGCGGCAAAAGGCCGAGGAATTCGGCTTTGAGCGCGCCACCGGCAATTGGCGCGACGTAGTCGCCGATCCCGAGGTCGAAGTCGTCTCGATCACCACGCCCAACCAGTTTCACGCCGACATGGCCATCGCCGCCCTCGAAGCGGGCAAGCATGTCTGGTGCGAAAAGCCCATGGCCGTCGCCTTCGCCGATGCGCAGCGCATGGCCGACGCCGCCCGTGCCTCGGGCAAGGTTGCGATGCTCGGCTACAATTACATCCAGAACCCGGCCATCCGGCATATCGATGCGCTGTTGCGCGACGGGGTGATCGGCCCGGTCAACCATGTCCGCGTCGAGATGGACGAGGATTTCATGGCCGATCCCGATGCCCTTTTCTACTGGAAGAGCGAAGCCTCGTCGGGCTATGGCGCCATCGATGATTTCGGCGTACACCCGCTTTCCCTCATCACCACGCTGCTGGGGCCGGTCGAGCGGGTCATGGCCAATATGTCAAAGCCCTATGCCGACCGTCCCGCCCGCGATGGCGGGCGGCGGAGCGTTGAAACCTACGACATCGCCTCGATCCTCATCGAGCTGCAAAACGGCGCCTCCGGCCTCATCGCCTTGAGCCGCACGGCCTGGGGCCGCAAGGGCCGCATCGCCGTGCAGATTTTCGGGGCCAAAGGCACCATTACCTACGATCAGGAGCGGCTCAACGAAGTGCAGGTCTATGTGACCAGCGACAAGCCGGCCGAGCAGGGTTTTCGGACCATCCTCACCGGCCCGTCCCATCCGCCCTATGATCGCTTCATTCCGGCGGCGGGGCACGGCCTGGGGTTCAACGACCTGAAAATCATCGAGGCGCACGAACTGCTCAAATCCATTGCCGGCCAGGAGGCCCGCGTCATCGATTTCGCCCAGGGGCTCGAGATCGAGCGGACTGTCCACGCCATGGCTCGCTCCCACCATGAGGGGCGCTGGGTGAACGTAGCCGAAAAAGGTTGACCCGCCCGCGACTATCGCGCGAACGGGTCGTTGTCGTCAGGCAGCCTGAAGGGAGCCGGTCTTGGAGCGACCGGTTTCCTGCCGCAGGATGAAGAGCGACGCGCCCATGATGAGCAGCGCGCCCGGCCAGAACAGCAGGCTCGGCACCTGGCTCAGCACGATCCAGGCAAGAATGGTGTTGATGGGGAGCTTCAGGTCATCGAAGGGCTGCAGGAAGGTGGCGTCGGCGACCTTGTAGGAGAGCGACAGGAAGTATTGCGCTCCGGCCGTCACCAGGCCCAGCAGCACGATGAACCACAGTGCGTCGCCGTCCGGCGGCATGAAATCGAAGCCGTTGGCGAGGCTGCCCGGCAGCACGCCGGGGAAGGCGGTGACGATGACGCCGAGGATGAGCCCGATCAGGAAGTGGTTGGGCGTGATCAGCACCAGCATGTAGAGCGTCAGCGATTCCGGCGCTTCCTCGCGGGCCAGCCACTTGGTCATCACCGAAACCGTGCCCCAGAGCGCCGCCGCGATGATCGGCAGGATCGAGGCCCAGGAGAAGCTCTCGGTACCGACGCCGGCCACGAGTACCGCGCCGATGAAACCGACAAGGGTGGCGAGCAGGCGCTGCGGCGTCACCTTCTCGCCCAGCACCAGCACGGCGCCGGCAATGATGAAGAAGGGCCCGGTCATCGAGAGCGCCACCATCTGCCAGACCGGCACGCCCGAGGCAAAGCCGAAGGCGAAGAACTGGACACCCAGGGCCGAGAGGAAAGCACGCAGCTCATGGGCGATGGGGTGGCGCGTCTTGAGTGCGCCAAAACCGATGCGCAGGATCAGCGGCAAGGCGAAGACGGTGGCGATGACATATTGCCAGAAGACCACCGCAGTCGAAGGCACGCCGAGCGTATAGGTGATGTAGGGGGTAAGCAGGTTAGTGACGGCAAAGGTAATGCCGGCGCCCAGCATATAGACCGCGCCCTGGATGGGCTGGTTGGTCGGGGAGGAAAGCTGGCTCAATTTCGATCCTTTCGTAAACCAGTTTCCTCAGGGTTTACGGGGGATCGAAGAGACCGACGGCAAAGCCCGGCGCGCGAAAACAGGCGCAAGGCGGCCGCAAGCCCAAAGCTCACCCGTTCTCTTTCATCCGGACTGTGACCGTCGGCTTCGGAATCGCACCGAAATCTGCTGACCCACCGAAGTGGCGCTCGCGGGCTAGGGAGCCAAGGCTTCCATTACCGCCGGTGGGGAATTTCGCCCCGCCCTGAGAACGTTATGTTCGTGCCGCCCGATCGAGCGACCCCTTAAAACTAGGAGATGTGCAGGCGCGGCGCAAGTTCGACTTGTTGCGCATATGTTGAACAAGGCGGAATGCATTGGCGAACGATGCGCTCCATGCAAAAGGGCCGCCCTTGCGGACGGCCCCCATGAGTTTTCAGGTCCTCATCTGACCCGGATCGCGGGAGCGATCCGAAAGGAGGGAGGATTTTATGCCGAGGGCTGCCCCGACACGAACACCATCACTCCAAGGCCTTCGAGAGCCATCTTCTCATTGGACATTGGATCACCTCCTTTGCGATTGGTTGAACATGACGTGAAGATGGAACCAATCGCGCCTTCGCGCAAGGGGTTCCGCGATCACGAATTTTTCGCGGTGAAGTGAGCGGCGGCGTGGGAGCAGCTAGACCGTCGAGCGCTAAATGTGCGATCCGGACATCCGTTATCGGCATTTCGGCCGTCGCCGCTGAGTAGCCTACGTACTCGATCTTCCCCGGCCGCAGAGCCGGGGCCCACGGATATCTCCACTCGGGTGGAGCGGTGCAATAGGCCCCGGGTCTTCGCCCGGGGGAGTGCGGTGGTGGGGATGGCTATTGGCTGATATGCGCCGCTATCGGTCGCTTTAGCAGTATCTACGCCTTGTTCGTCTTGGGCCGCGTCATCTGCAAGATCGTAGCCCCCAGCACGCCCAGCGAAACGATGCCGATGATGATCGTCGCCAGCGCGTTGACGTCCGGCGAGACGCCGAGGCGGATCTTGGAAAAGATCACCATGGGCAGCGTCGAAGAGCCGGGGCCGGAGACGAAGCTGGCGATGACGAGGTCGTCGAGCGAGAGCGTGAAGCCGAGCAGCCAGCCCGAGATCAGCGCCGGGGCGATGATGGGGAGGGTGATGTCGAAGAAGACCCGGGCCGGGGTGGCGCCGAGGTCCATCGCCGCTTCTTCGAGGCTCAAGTCGAGGTCCGCCAGCCGCGACTGCACCACCACGGTGATATAGGCCATGCAGAACGTGGTGTGGGCGATGGTGATGGTCGTCGCGCCGCGTCCCGAGGGCCAGCCGATGAGGCCTTCCATGGCCACGAACAGCAGCAGCAGGGAAAGGCCGGTAATGACGTCGGGCATGACCAACGGCGCCGAGACCATGCCGGCCAGGGCCGTGCGGCCGCGGAAGCGGCGGAAGCGGACGAGCGCCACGGCACAGAGCGTGCCCAGCACCAGTGCGATGCTGGCCGAGGTGGCGGCTATCTGCAGCGAGAGCCAGGCGGCGCCCAGCATCTGCGGGTCGGCGAAGAGCTCGCCATACCATTTGAGCGAGAAGCGCGACCACACCGTCACCAGCCGGCTCTCGTTGAACGAGAAGACGACAAGCGAAACGATAGGCCCATAGAGGAAGGCGAAGCCGAGAACGGCGATGGTGGGAAGCAGCCAGCCGCGACGCATCACTTCTTCTCCACAACGGCATTCTGCGCCCGCTGCATGAGCATGATGGGCACGACCACCACGACCAGCATGGCAATGGCGACCGCGGCGGCGCGCGGCCAGTTGGTGTTGGCGAAGAATTCGTCCCATAGGACGCGGCCGATCATGAGCGTACCGGGGCCGCCGAGCAGGGACGGGATGACGAATTCGCCGATGGCCGGAATGAAGACCAGCATGGAGCCGGCGATGATGCCGGGCATGGAGAGCGGCAGCGTGATCGAGAGGAACGTGCGGAAGGGGCGCGCGCCCAGATCCGCCGAGGCTTCGAGCAGGGCGCCGTCCAGCTTCACCAGCGTCGTATAGAGCGGCAGGATCATGAAGGGCAGGTAGGAATAGACGATGCCGACATAGACGGCGAAATCGGTCTGCAGCATCACGATGGGCTGGATGCCGAAAAGCCCGAGGAAGTTGTTGATGACGCCATTGCCGCGCATAAAACCGGTCAGCGCATAGACGCGCAGCAGGAACGAGGTCCAGAACGGCAGGATGACCAGCATCAGCAGGATGTTGCGCCAGCGGTCGGACGAGCGCGCGATGAAATAGGCCATCGGATAGCCGATGAGCAGCGCGAACGCCGTCGAGATCGCCGCGATCTTGATCGAGTTGAGATAAGCGGCGATGTAGAGGTTGTCCTGAAAGAGCTTCAGGTAATTGGAGAGGTGCAGCGTCAGTTGCACCGTGCCGTTTTCCCCGAAGCTCAAAAGGCTCGAATAGGGCGGGCGGCCGAACTGCTTGGTCGAAAGCGAAATGCCGAAGACTACGGCCAGCGGAATGAGGAAGAAGATCACGAGCCACAGGAGCGGCGGCAGGATCACCGTCCAGCGGCCGGTGACGCCGCGCTCCTTCAAGCGCCGCAGGCCCTTCCAGGGCTTTACCTCGGGGAGCGCGCCGTGGACGCTCATACGGTCAACACGGAACCCGCGCCTCCGCTCCACTGCGCGTAGACTTCCTCGTCCCACTTGATGGCGTTGGGGTCGCCGCGCTCGGCATTGGCCTTGGTGACGCGCAGATATTTGCCGCTGTCGAGCTTGACCTGGAAAACGCTCATGTCGCCGAGATACGCGATGTCCTCGACAATCCCCTTGGTGATGTTGGCGTCGCCCTCGGGCTTTTCGCGGGTCAGGGTAATCTTTTCGGGGCGGATGGCGTACCAGAGGATCTGGTCGGGCGCGCAGTCGACGCCGTGGTCGACATAGATGTCGCAGCCGGCTTCGGCCGAGCGGATGCGCACATGGTCGGCCTCGTCCTCGGTGACGATGCCCTCGAACATGTTCACCGAGCCGATGAAGCCTGCGACGAAGCGCGAATTGGGGAATTCATAGACATCGGTGGGCTCGCCGATCATGGCGATCTCGCCCTGGTTCATCACCCCGATGCGGGTGGCCAGGCTCATCGCCTCTTCTTGGTCGTGGGTGACCACGATGAAGGTGACGCCCAGCGTTTCCTGGATCTTGACCAGCTCGAACTGGGTTTCCTCGCGCAGCTTCTTGTCGAGCGCGCCGAGGGGTTCGTCGAGCAGCAGCAGTTTGGGGCGCTTGGCGAGGGCGCGGGCGAGGGCCACGCGCTGGCGCTGGCCGCCGGAAAGCTGGTGCGGACGGCGCTGGGCATAGGGCTCGAGCTTGACGAGGTGCAGCAATTCGGCGACGCGCGCCGCGATCTCGTCCCTGGGCAGGCCTTCGCGCTTCAAGCCATAGGCTATGTTCTTCTCCACGCTCATATGCGGAAAGAGCGCATAGGACTGGAACATCATGTTGACGGGGCGCTTGTAGGGCGGCACCCCGGTCATGTCCTGGCCGTCGATCTCGATGGAGCCGGAGGTCGGCTCCTCAAAGCCGGCGAGCATGCGCAACAGCGTCGACTTGCCGGAGCCCGATCCGCCCAGAAGGCAGAAGAGTTCGGACTTGTAGATATCGAGCGACACATCGGCGACGGCGGCGACGTCACCGAACTTCTTGGTGACGTTCTTGATGCGCACGAACGGCTTGGCGTTCGGATCGCGCCAGGGGCGCGTGTCGACGGCGAGCTGGGGCTTCTTGGCCATTTGCGGACTCTTCAAAGACGTGAGGGGCGGTTCGCACCGCCCCCGTTTGGCTCTTACTGGCCGGTTTTGATGCGGGTCCAGGTGCGGGTCAACACTTCTTCGTATTCAGGCGAATGCGCCGTCATCACGAAGGCCTTGGCCAAGACATCGGCGGGCGGATAGATGCCCGGATTGTTCTTCACCTCGTCATCCACGAACGGCAGGGCCTTCAGGTTCGGGTTGGCGTAGAACACGTAGTTGGTGATGGCCGCCACGATTTCCGGTTCCATGATGAAGTTGATGAACTTCAGGGCATTTTCCGGGTGCGGCGCGTCCGCCGGGATGGCGAGGAAGTCGAAGAGCGTCGCGGCGCCTTCCTTGGGGATGATGTAGTTGACCTCAACGCCCTGGTTGGCCTGCTTGGCGGCATCGGCGGCGATGAACACGTCGCCCGAATAGCCCAAGGCCAGGCAGATTTCGCCATTGCCCAGGTCGTCGATGTACTGGGACGAGTGGAAGTAGCGGATATAGGGCTTGATCGAGGTCATCAGCGCCTCGGCCTTGGCCAGGTCTTCCTCGCTCTCCGAATTGGGGTCGAGCCCGAGATAGTGGAGCGCGATGCCCATCACTTCGGACGGGCTGTCGAGCACGGCGATGCCGCACGAGGCCAGCTTTTCCGCGTTTTCCGGCTTGAACAGCAGGTCCCAGCTATCGAGCGCGACGCCGTCGCCGAGCGCGGCCTTGGCCTTGGCGACGTTGTAGCCCAGGCCGATCGTGTTGATCATGTAGGGCACGGAATGGGCGTTGTCCGGGTCGAATTCGGTCGCCGCCTGCATGATGGCCGGGTCCATGTTGACCAGGTTGGGCAGCTTGGACTTGTCGAGCGGCAGCAGCAGGCCGGCCTTGACCTGGCGCTGCAGGAAATTGCCCGAGGGCACGACGATGTCGTAGCCGGAATTGCCCGCCAGGAGCTTGGCGTCCACGATCTCGTTGCTGTCATAGACGTCGTAATTGACCTTGATGCCGGTCTCCGCCTCGAACTTGGCGATGGTGTCGTCGGCGATATAGTCGGACCAGTTATAGACGTTGACGACGTTTTCCTGGGCCAGGGCCGGCAGGGTGAGGGCTGGCGCGGCAACCGCGAGGGCGCCGAGAGCCAGAATGAGATGTTTGTTCATTCGGACAGCTCCTAAGTCTGGGGCACGTTCCCGCAGGGTTCCGTCCCCGCGGTCTTTTTCTCTCATTGCTTGCCGGGTGGAGAGGGCACCCGGTTGGGTCCGCGGGGTCTGCGCCCGCGATCAGGAGGCTCTTGTCACGGCGCCCCTCCGGGGGCGCGCATCCGTCGGGCGACAAAAGGCCAAGACCGCGCCGGTGCGCACGAACAGGGCGGCGCGACGCTGAACAGCGGTGTGCAATGAAAAGCGGCGCGAAACTGCGCCGGGAAAACTGTCGCTGGCAATGGACCCGCTGGCGGGCGCATATCGATCCAAAGGAGCAATTGGATCAACGGATGTCTGGTGCAGCGAAGTGGACCTTTTTCTCTAGAACGGGCGCACGTTAGAGCGGATTTTCTGTGGCGACAAGGACTGGCGGGCCGAATTTTGTGGGGGGCTTGACCATTGTGTCCGGCGGGCCTCTATAAGCGCAAAACCGGACCGCGGACAGTGGGTCCGGACGCTCTTGACGAAGGATCATTCCCGTGACCGCCAAGTCCTATCTCTCGATCAGCCCCGAGGTCAAAGCCGCGCTCGCCGCCGGCAAGCCGGTCGTGGCGCTGGAATCGACCATCATCACCCACGGCATGCCCTATCCGCAGAACCTTTCCATGGCCCAGAACGTGGAAAAGGTGATCCGCGACAATGGCGCAGTGCCGGCCACGATCGCCATCATGGACGGACGCTTCGCTGTCGGTCTCACCAGCGAGGATCTGGAGCGGCTGGCGCTCGAGGGCGGCAAGGCGGCTAAAGCCTCGCGGCGCGACGTTGCGGCGCTTCTCGTGACGGGCGGTCTCGCCGGCACGACGGTTGCCACCACCATGCAGATCGCCGCGCTCGCCGGTATCCAGGTCTTCGCTACCGGCGGCATCGGCGGCGTGCATCGCGGCGCCGAGGAGACCTTCGATATTTCGGCCGATCTCGAAGAGCTTTCGCGCACGCCGGTTGCCGTCGTCTGCGCGGGCGCGAAGTCGATCCTCGATATCGCCAAGACGCTCGAGGTGCTGGAGACCAATGGTGTGCCCGTGCTTGGCTACGGCACCGATCAGTTCCCGGCCTTCTGGGCGCGCGAAAGCGGGCAGAAGGTCGATCATCGCTTCGATGACGTCAGGGATATCGCCAAGGTCGTGGCGCTCCAGACCGAGCTCGGCATGGGCGGCGTGCTCGTCGCCAACCCGATCCCGGCCAAGGATGCCCTCGAGGCCTCTGCCATCGAGGCGCGCATTGCCGAGGCCATCAAGGGCGCCGAGGCCGAAAACGTCTCGCGCAAGGACCTGACCCCGTTCCTCCTCAAGCGCATCTTCGAATTGACGGAAGGCAAGAGCCTCGCCGCCAATATCGCGCTGGTCGAGAACAACGCCGCGGTTGCCGCGCAGATCGCCGTGCAGCTTGCCGCCATGGCGCCCAAGGCCTCGTCGGCTCAGGTTCGCCGCGCATGACGCCAGCCGCCGGGGGCAAGGTCCTCGTCGTCGGCGACGTCATGACCGACATCATCGTCAAGCCCGAGGGGCCGCTCAATCGCGGCTCCGACCGGCGTGCGGCCATCCGCTCGCGCCCCGGCGGGTCGGGCGCCAACCAGGCGGTCTGGCTTGGGGCGATGGGTGCCGATGTTCGGTTCGTCGCCCGGGTCGGCGCCGAGGACAGAGCGCGCCTCGAAAACTATTTCCGCGGCTTTTCGGTCGAGCCGATGCTCGTTGCCGATCGGGAGCACCCTTCGGGCGTCCTCGTCACCATTGTCGATCCGGATGGCGAGCGCAGCTTCCTCACCGATCGCGGCGCCAACCTTGAACTGTGCACCGACGATCTGCCCGAAAGCCTATTGGATGGCGTCGGGCTCGTTGTCGTCTCCGGCTATTCCTTCTTCGCTCCCGGTCCGCGCGCGGCGGTTCGCAGGCTTTTCGCGCTGGCGCGCTCGCGCGACATAAAGGTCGCCGTGGATCCGGCCTCGGTCGGTTTTCTCCATGAGGTCGGGGTCGGCAATTTCCTCGACTGGACCGATGGCGCCTCGATCCTCTTTGCCAATGATGCCGAAGCCCTGGCGCTTTCGGGCTATCACGACAGCGTCTCGCAGATGGCGATGCTCGGCCAGCGCTTCGAGCGCGTCGTCATCAAGCGCGGGGCGCTGGGCGCTGTCATCGGCACGCGAGACGGCATCAACATCGACCTGCCGGCGCCCAGGGTGCCGGTGGTCGATTCCACCGGGGCGGGCGACGCCTTCGCCGCCGGCTTCATCGCCGCGCAATTGCGCGGGGCCGACGAGACCGCTTGCCTAAAAGCCGGGATCGCAGCAGGCTCCGAGGCAGTCAAGGTCATCGGCGGGCAGCCGGTGCGGGTGAGCGGAGGCAGCTAGTGGATATTGCGGCGAAGATCCTGGTGGGGCTGGTGGCCCTGCTTCACGTCTACATCCTCGTCCTCGAGATGTTCCTCTGGACGCAGGAGTCGACCCGCAAACGGTTCGGGACGAGCGCGGAATTCGCCGCCTCCACCCGCGCGCTCGCCGCCAATCAGGGGCTCTATAACGGGTTCCTCGCCGCAGGCCTCATCTGGGGCCTGGTGCATCCGGACCATGCCATCGGCGTCCAGGTCCAGATATTCTTCCTCGTCTGCGTGATGGTGGCCGGCATCTACGGATCGCTGACCGCCAAGCGCTCGATCCTTTTCGTGCAGACGGTGCCGGCGGCGCTCGCGCTACTTCTGGTCCTGCTCGCCGGATAAACGGGCCTGTTCAAAGACCATTTCTTCGCAATCGCCAGGCGGGCGGTTTAGCCTTATTAACTACGCATGAATGTGTTTTAGAGCACATTTGGCGGCGAAGAGGACCCACATACCATGTTTAAAACCACAAGCTTATCAGCCTTTATCGTTGTAGCGGCGGCAGCGGCGACTTTTGCCTTCCCAACGCTCGCCGCCGACGACCTGCCCAAGCTCAAGGTAACCAGCGCGGCCGGCTCGGTTACCTATGATCGTGATCAGCTTGAGAAGATGGGCATGGTCTCGATCAAGACCACGACGCCCTGGAACGAAGGCGTCATCGACTTCGAGGGCGTTCCGCTCGAAAAACTGCTCAAGGAAGCAGGCGCCTCGGGCGAGACCGCAACTGTTACGGCGCTCAATGATTATAGCGTCGACATTCCCACGTCGGACTTCTACGAATTCGGCACGATCCTGGCCATCAAGCGGAACGGCGAATACATGCCGGTCGATGATCAGGGCCCGTTCTTCGTGATGTATCCGTTCGACAGCAACCCCGTGCTGCAGGGACAGCCCTATCACGGTCGTGCGGTCTGGCAGGTCAAGGAGATCAGCGTCGAATAACCAGACAACCGGCCGACTGAGCTAGTTGTTAGCCATGAAGCCCTCCACCATCCGCATATTGCGGATAGCCCTAGCGATCGTAATCGTCGGATTTATCGCGTCAGCGGGCTACACATCTCTTCTGGTTTTCCAGCGGCAGACGGCGCTCAAGGACGTCGGCCGCGGTAACGTCAACTGGCTTGTCGCGCAGGGACCGGCAGAGTTCGCGCGGCTGCAGCAACGCATCAGCGAATACCAGATCGCGGACAGTCCCGTGGACGCGGCCGAGGTCAAGCTGCGTTACGACATCATGATGAACCGCCTCAAGACGCTCAAGAGCGACGAGATCAGCAAGTTCATCAATGCCAGCAAGCGCAATGTCGATACAGTGGCCGATCTCGAGCGGGTGCTCAAGGAAGTCGAGGCGCAGCTCGATACGCTTGGCGATCCGGGCGTGGCCACGCGGCTCCTCGCCATCATGGAGCCGGTCTATCCCAAGCTTGCCCGGCTCTCTGCCGACGCCAATGTCTGGAACGCGCAGCGCATTGCCGACGATCGCGAAGGCCTCTTCCGGCTGCAATGGGTCTTTACCCTCGTTGCCGGCGGCCTCATCCTCTGCGGCTGTATTTTCGTGGCCCTGCTGCTCTTCCACAATCGGCTGCTCAAGCGCACGCAGGAGCAATTGCACGACCAGGACATCGCGCTCCAGACGCAGAACGACCGCTTCAACGCGGCGCTCAACAACATGTCCCAGGGCCTTTGCCTGCTCGATGCCGAGCGGCGGGTCATCGTCTACAACAAGCGCTTCCTCGAACTCCTGAAGCTCGATCCCGATCGCGTCGCGCCGGGCACGCCGCTGAGCGAGATCGTGGCGCCCGAACTCCTGCCGCAGAGCCTCGATCTTGCGATCGCCGATGGCGAGGATGGCGACGAGACGGAAACGCCGATCATGCCCGGCGAACGCATCCATCGGTTCGACGGCATGGTGCTGGCGGTGACCCACGCACCGATGGTCGGGGGCGGGTGGGTGTCGACCTTCGAGGACGTCACCGAGCGGCAGCGCACGCAGGATCATATCGTCCACATGGCGCATCACGATGCGCTGACGGGCATGCCCAACCGGCTGCTATTCTGGAAGAGCGCCCAGCAGGCCACGCGCCGGCTGCAGAATTCGGGCCAGCCCTTCGCCATCCTCTATCTCGATCTCGACCGGTTCAAGGAAGTCAATGACAGCCTCGGGCACCCCGTGGGCGACGCATTGCTGCGCCAGGTGGCCGACAGCCTGCGCAGTTCCGTCTCGGCGCCCGATATCGTGGCGCGGCTCGGCGGCGACGAGTTCGCCGTGCTCCATCGTTGCGTCGACAATTCGCTGGCCAGCACGACCGAACTTGCGGCCCGGCTGCTGCGGGCGATCAACCGGCCTTATCTCATCGACGGCAACGAGATCGTCATCAGCACCAGCATCGGCGTGGCCGTGGCGCCGCGCGACGGGCGCGATACCGACGAGCTGATGAAGAATGCCGACCTGGCGCTCTATCGCGCCAAGGCCGAGGGCAGCAGCACGTTCAATTTCTTCGCTCCTGAAATCGAGGCGGCGCTGCAGGTGCGGCGCAAGCTCGAGGCCGATCTGCGGCGCGGCATCGAGCTGGAACAGTTCGAGCTCTATTTCCAGCCGCTGGTTTCCCTCAGCACGCGCCGCGTGGTGAGCGGTGAAGCGCTGATCCGGTGGCATCATCCGGAGCGCGGCATGATCTCGCCGGGGGAGTTCATTCCGCTGGCCGAGGAAACCGGGCTCATCAACGCGCTGGGCGAATGGGCCCTGCGCCGGGCGCTGGGGCAGGCTCGCGACTGGCCGAGCGGCGTGCGGGTATCGGTCAATCTCTCTCCCGTGCAGTTCCGTGAACCGGGGCTGCCGGAGCTGATCAAGCGCGTGCTGGAGGAAACCGGCTTCCCGTCCAACCGGCTTGATCTCGAAATCACCGAATCCGTGCTGCTGCAGAACAACATCACCAATCTCGATGCCCTCCACCGCTTGCGGGCGCTGGGCCTGCGGATCGCGCTCGATGACTTCGGCACCGGTTATTCTTCGCTCAGCTACCTGCAGCGCTTTCCGTTCGACAAGCTCAAGATCGACCAGAGCTTCGTGCGCGACCTCGAAAGCCGGCCGGAAAGCGTGGCTATCATACAGTCGATCACTAACCTCGCGCGCAATCTCAAGATGGCGACGACCGCCGAAGGCGTCGAGACGCTGGCGCAGGTCGATATCGTGACGGCAGCCGGCTGCACCGAGGCACAGGGCTATTATTTCAACCGGCCAATGCCCGAGGCTGATTTCCGCGCGCTGATCGGCAAGGAGAACAGGGAGCTCAGCCTGGTCTAGCCGGTGCTCCCCCGGACATTGACATTGGCGGGCGGGGCCTTAGCCTCCCCCATCCGCAGCAAGCCGCAGGTGATGCAGCCATGAGTCCGTTCCATCAGATTCTAGGCAACAACCTCGTTGCGAATATCACGAACTTCACCGTGTGGTTCGCGCTGACCTTCTGGATCTTCATCGAGACCCAGTCGGTCTTTGCGACGGGCATGGTGGCAGGCATCTATCTCGTCTTCACCGCAGCCTTCGGCTTCTGGTTCGGCAGCATTGTCGATCACAATCCCAAGCGCCTCGCCATGTTGGGTTCGAGCGCAGTCTCGCTGGGCTTTTACGCTCTCTCGCTGATCATGGTTGTGCTTGAGCCAAAGGGCGCCTTCACCGATCCCTACGGCGCCTATCTCTGGGGCTTCGTGCTGCTGGTCATGCTGGGCGTCATTGCCGGAAACATCCGCAGCATCGCCCTGCCGACGCTGGTCACCATCCTCATTCCCGAGGATCGGCGCGACAAGGCCAATGGGCTCGTCGGCATGGTGACCGGCATCGGCTTTCTCACCACCTCGGTCATCAGCGGGTTCCTCGTCGCTTTTGGCGGCATGCTGGCCGTGCTGGTGCTCGCGCTGGCCTTTTCCGCTCTCGCCTTCGCGCATCTGAGCTTCGTCAGGATCGACGAAGGCCGGAGCGGGCCTTCAGGCGCCGACGCGCCTCAGGCGGGCAAAGTCGATATCGCCGGGACGATCAGGGTCATCGCGGCGGTGCCGGGGCTTTTCGCGCTCATCTTCTTTGCCACCTTTAACAATTTCCTCGGTGGCGTCTTCATGGCGCTGCTCGATGCCTATGGGCTCTCGCTGGTTTCGGTGGAGGTCTGGGGCCTGATGTTCGGCGTACTTTCGACCGCGTTCATCCTCAGCGGCATCGTCATTTCCAGGACAGGGCTGGGGCGCAATCCGGTCAAGACGCTGCTCATGGTCAACGTCATCACCTGGACAGTCTGCTGCCTCTTCACCCTCCAGTCCTCGATCTGGCTGCTGGCGGCGGGCTGTTTCATCTGGATGTTGCTCGGCCCCTATGCGGAGGCCGCCGAGCATACGACGCTGCAGAAGGTGGTGCCGCTCGAACGGCAGGGACGAGTCTTCGGCTTCGCCCAATCGGTCGAACAGGCGGCGTCTCCGCTCACCGCTTTCCTCATCGGTCCCTTGACCCAGTTCGTGGTCATTCCGTTCATGACAGATGGCGCGGGAGCCGACCTCATCGGCAGCTGGTTCGGCACCGGCCCGAGCCGGGGCATCGCCCTGGTCTTCACCCTGGCGGGCCTTGTCGGGCTCACGGTCACGATATTGGCCTTCAATTCGCGCTATTATCGCCAGCTGTCGGCAGCCTATGCCGATGGCCCGGACGATGACGATCCGGGCGGCATGCCGGAGGCCAGGCCGGCTTGAGGCGAAGCTCTCAGTCCTCGCCCGATGCGTAGGCGGGCCGGCTGCGCTGATAGGCCAGTTCGACGGAGATCTCTACGGCGTGCTCGATGGCCGCGCGCAGCTCGTCGCTGCGCTTGTCCCGTGGCAACGCCGCAAGCGTCTGCTCCAGTCGATCCTGGATATGCAGGTAAGCGGCCCGATGCGGTTGCAGATAAATAATCATTGGCGTCCCTGACGAGCCCCTGGCAAGACCCTAGCCACCGCGCCTTCAGATCGACCTAACCGCATCCCCGCAATTTTATGAGTCCTGCCGCAAAACGTAGGTTTTCCTCCTTACACGCCCGTTGCACGCGTGTGCGATATTGTGAAACCTGATGTGCAATCCGTATCAAAAGAGTCCGGGAAATCCTGTTTTGCACTCCTGTGCAATTTGTCATTGACAGATGCGGCAAGCGCAGGGATGAATATCAGGACTGAACGGGCGACCGGCTACGAGTCGCTTTGTGCGGGATGGGTAATAGCCTGGCCGCATCGGTATGAGGGAGGAACTGGCATGCAGGGCAATCGTCCTTGGGCAGCGGCCGTTATCGGGGCCATTATTGCGGGTGACCTGCAATAATGAGCGCTGAGCAGACCCGCATCGAGGCCAATCGCCGGCAGCTGGTTTCGGCAGCCAATTCCACCTCGCGCTGGAACCGTTTCGTCTATGCCTTGCGCATAGCCGTGCGCGAGCCGACGACGATCATCGGCATCCTTGCCGCGCTGCTGTTCCTCTACCTCATCATCGTGCCGATCGTTTCGATGCTCTCGGATGCGGTGCTGGTGCAGTTCGGTGAGGAGCGCAGGGCAGGCGGTCCCGCCGGCACGTTCACCTCCTATTACCTGGCGCGTGCCTTCACCTCGCCGGTGGCGTCGGACCTGTTCTGGACGCCGCTGCTCAATACGCTCTCGGTGGCGTTGGGTTCGATCGTGCTTTCGGTCCTGATCGGCGGCAGCCTCGCCTGGCTGCTCAGCCGCACCGACATGTTCGCCCGCCGCTGGTTCGCCACGGCCCTCATCGTGCCCTATATGCTGCCTGCCTGGACCTTTGCGCTGGCCTGGACGACGCTCTTCAAGAACCGCACGACGGGCGGGCAGCTCGGCTGGTTCGAGGCCATGGGGCTGACCCCGCCGGACTGGCTGGCCTACGGACAGTTCCCCATCACCATCATCCTCTCGCTGCACTACGCGCCCTTCGTCATCCTGCTCTTCGGCAATGCCCTGCGGCGCTTCGATTCCCAGCTCGAGGATTCCGCCCGCATCCTCGGCGCCAAACCCTCGACCGTGGCGATGAAGATCGTGCTGCCGCTGATGCTGCCCTCGCTGCTCTCGGCCATCATCCTCATCTTCGCCAAATGCCTGGGTGAGTTCGGCGTCGCCTATGTCCTCGGCCTCCCGGTCAAGTTCGACGTGCTGGCGACCTCGCTCTACCGCAATATTTCCTCGCGCCATGTCGGGGTGGCGGCGGTGCTCGCCGGCTCGATCATGCTTATCGGCATCATCTCGCTCATGGTCGATGCCAAGCTGGTCAAGGAAGCGCGCCGCTTCGTCACCATCGGCGGCAAGGGCTCGATGAACCGTAAGGCGCAACTGGGCATCTTCCGCATGCCGGCCAGCGCTTTCGCCGCGCTGGTCTTCGCGCTCAGTGTCGGCCTGCCCATCCTCACGCTTGCGCTTTCGACCGTGATGAAGGCGCCGGCCCAGTTCACGCCGGAAAACTTCACCCTCGACTACTGGATCGGCACCGACCTCCATACCGTCGCCCTGCAGACCGGCATTCTCCTCAGCCCCGACCTCTGGAATGCGGCCTGGAACAGCCTCTCGATCGTGGGCGTCGCTTCGATCACCTCCGGGATCCTCGGCCTGCTGGTCGGCTATGTCGTGGTGCGCACGCCTATCCGTCCGCTCGGCGTCTTCCTGCGGCAGGTGACGTTCCTGCCTTACCTCGTGCCCGGCATCGCCTTCGCCACCGCCTATCTCTCGCTCTTCGCCGTGCCGCGCGGCCCCATTCCGGCGCTCTACGGCACCGTCTTCATCCTCATGCTGGCGCTCATCGCCGAGCAGATGCCCTATGCCTCACGCGCCGGCATCTCGGCCATGATGCAGCTCGGCAAGGATCCGGAAGAGGCGGCGCAGGTTGCAGGTGCGGGCTGGTTCCGGCGGCTCATCACCATCGTGCTGCCCATCCAGAAGGGCTCGCTCGCGACCGGCATCCTGCTGCCGTTCATCTCGGGCATGAAGGGGCTTAGCCTCTTCGTCATCCTCGCCGTGCCCAGCACCGACGTCCTGACGACGTTCTCGCTGCGGCTCGTCGACTATCACTACACGCAGGCGGCCAACGCCGTGGTGCTGATCGTGGCGGCGATCGCCTATTTCGGCACCGTGCTGGGCCAGAAACTCACCAAGACCAATCTCGCTGAAGGACTGGGTGGCTGACATGCCGACGATCAATCTTCGCAATGTCGAAAAGAGCTACGGGGGCAATGCCGCCAATGCGGTAAGCGACCTCGATCTCGAGATCGGCGACGGCGAGTTCATGTGCCTGCTTGGCCCCTCGGGCTGCGGCAAGACCACGACGCTGCGGATGATCGCCGGGCTCGAACACCTGTCGGGTGGCGAGATCCAGGTCGGCGAGCGCAAGGTGGATTCGGTCCATGCCGGTATTTTCATCCCGCCCGAAAAGCGCGAGATGGGCCTGGTCTTCCAGAGCTACGCGCTCTGGCCGCACCTCACCATCGAGCGCAATACCGATTTCGGCCTGCGCCTGCGCAAGGTGCCCAAGGCGGAGCGCGAGGAGCGGGTCGAGAAGGTCATGCGCACGCTCGGCATCGAGCAATACCGCAACCGCTATCCGTCCCAGCTCTCGGGTGGTCAGCAGCAGCGCGTGGCTCTGGCCCGCATGCTGGCGGTCAACCCGGAAGTGCTGCTGCTCGACGAGCCGCTTTCCAACCTCGACGCCCGGCTGCGCCTCGAAATGCGCGCCGAGCTCAAGCGGCTCCACAACGAGTTCAAGACCACTATCGTCTTCGTGACCCACGACCAGTGGGAGGCCATGACGCTCGCCACCACCATTGCGGTGATGAGCGAGGGCCGGCTGCAGCAGGTCGGGACGCCCAACGATATCTACGATCGTCCTGCCAACCGGTTCGTCGCCGAATTCGTCGGCAATCCGCCGATCAACATTCTGGAGCTGGAAGGCGCAGCCTCCAACGGCCTGGGCAAGGCCATGCGGAGCTACCTCTCCGAGCGCTTCCCGGCGCTCCACGATATCGCTTCGCTCGGCGTGCGGCCCGAGGCGGTGCGCTTCACGACCGATGCGAGCGAAGTGCGCGAGGGAAGCTTCAGCGCGCCCGCCCATGTCGCGGGCATCCTGCCGACAGGCGGCAGCTGGATCATCGAGATGGTCACGCATGGCCACAAGATCTTCGCGGTGACCCACGAGTCGCCCGATATCGCGGCCGGTGCGGACGTCACGCTCTGGATCAAGCCGAAGGCGCTCCATGCCTTCGACGGCAAGGGAAATCGCAACGAGTCGGCGGACGCGGCTTTCTGCCCGCCCAAGGCTCGCTGAGCAAATCATCAGGCGAAAACGCCACACGGAGGAGGAAGACGATGACGACCAATGGGAGGATCGGGCGCGGGGCTCTGGGGGTAGCGGTCGCTACCCTGATGCTGGCCATGTCACCCGCCCTGCATGCCGAAGATTTCAGCCTCGACGCGCTGATCGAAGCGGCCAAGAAGGAAGGGCCGATCGGGGTCTATGATTCCACCGGCAAGATCGTCGAGCAGGCGGAGAATTTCAGCAAGAAATACGGCCTGCAGGCGACCGGCACCAAGGTCAAGGCTACCGCTTCGGTCGAAATGGCCATCCGCGAGGGGCAGGCCAAGAACATCCAGGGCGACGTGCTGATCCTCACCGATCCGCCGTCCAGCATCGTGCAGCTCATTCCACAGGGTTTCGCGGAGAGCTGGCTGCCGCCTGACCTCGCCGACAAGATTCCCGTCGAGTACCAGAACCCGCTCATCATCACCAATAGCGGCAACGTCTGGGCCTATAATACCGAGGTCTACGACAAGTGCCCGGTGTCCAACATGTGGGAGCTGACCGAGCCCAAGTGGAAGGGCAAGGTGGCCATGCAGGACCCGCTCGGCAAGACGTCCTATGACGACTGGTTCAACCAGATGGCGACCCATGCCGACGACAAAGTTGCGGCCGCCTATCAGGACTATTTCGGCAAGGCGCTCGAAACCGACGAGGCTTCCGCGACTGCCGCCTGGGTCAAGGCGCTCGCGGCCAATTCCCCGCTCCTGACCGATGCCGACGAAGCGGCGGCGCAGGCTGCCGGCGCCCCGGGCCAGAAGGATCCCTTCATGGCGCTGATCTCCTCGGCCAAGTTCCGCGACAACGAGGCCAGCGGCTACAAGCTCGGCCTCTGCACCGGGCTCAAGCCCTGGGCCGGCTGGCTCTACCCGGGTGTCGGTCTCATCGCGACGGGCACCAAGAGCCCGAACACGGCAAAGCTCTTTCTCCACTACATGATGACCGAGGAAGGCATCGCTCCGCAGTCGGCCGACGGCAAGATGTCGACCAACCAGGACGTGAAGCTCCCGGCGGACGAGCCGTCGGGCATCGGCGCCGCACTCGACCAGATGTTCACCTACAACGCGGCCACCGCGGCCGACGATTGGGATGCGCGCCAGGATTGGCAGGACTTCTGGCGGGTCAACTACAAGAAGTAGGCCGGCCATCTGCCGGAGGCGGGGACCCTGCCTGCCTCCGGCATCTCATCTCTCAAGGACAGTCGATGACCACCCCTTCTCAATCCATCCAGTTGCGACAGGTCGCCGAAAAGGCGGCACGCCTTGGCGGTGATCCGCTGCTGGGCGTGTTCCGGTCGGGAATGGATTACGGCTACCAGCGCGATCGCCACGATATCGTCACCGAGCACGACCGGGCGTCGGAAGCGCGGATCATTGCTGCCATCACCGGGGCAGTGCCGGATTCGACCATTATCGGGGAAGAGGGCGGGGAGGTCGGCACCGGCCGCGTGCGGTGGTATGTCGACCCCATTGACGGAACCTCGAACTTTGCCCGCGGCATTGCCAATTGGTGCGTATCGATCGGTGCCGCCATCGGCGAGGAGCTGGTGGCAGGGGTCATCTATGATCCGGTTGCCGGCAACATGTTCGCCGCCGACCTTGCGACAGTGACGCTCAATGGCACGCCGATCCGCGTGAATGCGGAAGCCGAGCAGCACCGTGCGGTGCTCCTCACGGGCTTTCCCAATACCAAGCACACGCGGCTCTTCGGGCGCCAGGCGCTCGATGCCTATGACGAATTGCTCGACGCGTTCCTCGCCATCCGCACACTGGGGAGCGGGGCGCTCAATCTCGCCCATGTCGCTGCCGGCTGGAGTGACGCGGCGATGGGCTTTCGCACCAATTCCTGGGATGTGGGCGCCGGGGCCTTCATCCTCGAGCGGGCCGGCGGGCGCTATTTCGGCTTCCGCGACGGCGTTCCGACGACGCCCGGATTTCTCATGCCGGACTATATCGCCGTGGGGCGCGACAGCGCCTACCCCGTGCTTGCGGCCGTGATGGCGCGGCTGACGGACGGCACGGCCAATGATCGTATTCTTTCCAAGGAGGCTTTGGGCTCATGACCGATAACAGGCGCGTACCGACCGGCCGGGTCTGCCGGCCCCAGGCCTTGCTGCTCGATTTCGGCGGCGTGATCGTCCTCACCAGGAAGAACCCGAACTGGGCGTCCAATCTCGCCGCCCATGTCTTCGGCCTGCTCGAAAAGGCCTCGGCGACCGACGGGCTCACGCCCGAACTCATCACCGAGGACATCAAGGCCGGCAGCATTGCGGATTCGCACTGGAAGAACGCCATGTCGCGTCCGATGGCGCCGCGCGAGCTGCGCTACGAGGAGTTCTGGGGCGATTTCGTCGCCGCCGACTGGCCGGGCAAGGCGCGCGACGTTGTCGTCGCCGATGCCAAGGAGCTCTGCCGCGTGATGGGCCACATGCGTTCTGTCCGCGAGCTGCGCAACGGCCTTCTCGATCTGCTCGACGCTGCCGACGCGGCGGGCGTCCCAGTCGGCATCGTCAGCAATGCGCTCTCGGGGCAGGTGCATCTCGATATTCTGGCCGAGCACGGCCTTACCCATCGCTTCGCCGTCGAGGTGCACAGCGATGCCGTAGCGCTGCGCAAACCCAATCCCGACATGATCCGCATCGCGGCCGATCGGCTCGGCGTGCCGGTCAGCGCGTGCTGGTATGTAGGCGACAATTTCGACCGCGATGTGCTCTGCGGCATCCGGGCAGGGGTGGGGGGCAACATCCTCATGGAAGCGCCCAAGACCTACGACCTGCCCTATGACCTGCGCGTGCGGCCGGATGCCATCGTCGCCGATCCGCGCGGCCTTCTCGACCTCTTCACCGAAGCCCTCAAGGCGAGCGCCGCCTGATGCGGTCCGCGCCTGCAAGCAAGCACATTGACCAGATTGCACACCTGTGCAATCTGGCGCCGGTCACCACTGGATTGATATCATGAGTGCCATCGCTCCCATTTCCCCTCACGACGAGGCCGTCGTTCTGCGCGCGCAGTTCTGCCAGGACCTGGCGCTTTCGGCCGGCGCCATTGCGCGGCAGGCTTTCGCCGAAGGCGAGGGGCGGCCGGTGGGGCTCAAGGGACCGCAGGATTTCCTCACCGAAACCGATGCCGCCGTCGAACGTCACATCCGCGCCCGCGTAGCGGAAGCCTTCCCCGAGGATGGCTTCCTTGGCGAGGAATCGGGCGGCAGCACGCAGGGAAACAGCGTCTGGGTGGTCGACCCCATCGACGGCACCGCCAATTTCGCCCGCTCCATCCCGCATTTCTGCATCTCGATCGCCTATGTGCTCAATGGTGAGGTGGAGCTTGGCGTGGTCTACAATCCCGCGCTCGAAGAACTCTACTTTGCCCGCAAGGGGCTTGGCGCGACGCGCAACGGCAAGCCCATCCGCGTTGCCGACACCCGCCGCTACGATGCCGCCTGCGTCGAGTTGGGCTGGTCGACGCGCGTGCCGAACGCCACCTATCTGCAGGTGCTCTCCGACATTCTCGAACAGGGCGCCAATGTCCGCCGGGCGGCCTCGGGAGCCCTTGCGCTCGCCTATGTCGCCGACGGGCGGTCGGACGCCTATGTCGAACTTCACATGCATCCCTGGGATTGCCTTGCCGGGCTTCTCCTGGTGCGCGAGGCTGGCGGGGTGACTGCGCCCTTCCTTGAACTTGATGGCCTTGCCAAGGGCGGCGCGGTCCTGGCGGCGGCCCCGGCCATTGCCGAGGGCATCAGCCGCGCCACCCGCATCCCGTTTCTCTGAACCTACGGACTATCCCATGGACGCTCCCCGCTATGATCGGCCCCCGATCAGCCTGATCGAAAGCGACATCCACCCTTACGGCATCTCGCTTTATGTCGGTGGCATGGAGGGCGCGAGCGACCTTGACCTGCTCAAGGCCAGCGGCATCAGCACGGTGGTCAACTGCGCGGTCAATCTCGATTTCAACTATGTCAGCGAGCCGCTCTCCCCGGTCGAGCAGCCGATCGACTACGGCTATGGCGATATCCGCTACTACAAGCTCGGTCTCATCGATGGCCCCGGCAACCCGGAGACCATGTTCGTGGCGGGCTATTACCTGCTGCGCGGCGCGCTCGATCAGGTCCTGCCCGAGCGGCATACCTATCCGCGTCGCGAGCGCGGCAATGTGCTGGTCAATTGCCGCGGCGGGCGCAGTCGTTCGGTGGCGCTGACCGCGCTCTTCCTCCACCTCCAGCTCCCCGATCGCTATCCGCGCCTCGAAGATGCGCTCGACCGGGTGCGCGAAAAGCGCGAGCTGCGTCGCGACGAATGGTTCGAGACGCCCAAGCCCATGCTGGTGGACTCCATCCGCCGCGCCGCGCGTTGGGTGCGCATGATCGAAAGCGACCGGAAGGATACCGCGCCGCTCCAAGCCGCTCTCTAGCGGGACGGGAGGGGCGGGTGGAATCGACGATCGTCCTCATCGATATCCTGGGGGCCGGTGCGCTGCTCATCTGGGGCCTGCGCATGGTCAAGACGGGCGTCACCCGTGCGTTCGGCGCGCAATTGCGCGTCTGGATCGGGCGCGGCACCGCCAACCGTTTCGTCTCCTTCTTCGCGGGCCTCTTCGCGACGCTCCTGCTGCAGAGCAGCACCGCCACCGCCATGATGACGGCATCCTTCGCCAGCCGCGAATTGCTGACCGGCGCCATGGGCCAGTCGGTGATGCTGGGCGCCAATGTCGGCACCAGCCTCGTCTCGGGCGTGCTGGCGCTCGACGTGCATTGGCTGGCCCCGCTCTTCGTTCTGGCCGGCGTCGCCGTCTTCAAGCTCAGCCAGGAAAGTCGCGGCAAGGGCATCGGCCGGGCCTTGCTCGGGCTCGGCCTCATGCTGGTTGCCCTACGGCTCCTCGGCGAAGCCACCGACCCGATCAGGCAGTCGACCACCATCGCACTCATCCTCAATGCCCTGGCCGGCGCCCCGCTCTTCGCCCTGATCCTTGCCGCGGGCCTCGCGGTCCTCGCCTCGTCGAGCCTGGCTGTCGTCCTGCTGGTCATGTCGCTGGCCTTGGCCGGCAACATGGATCACGGGCTGGCGCTGGTGCTGGTCGCCGGCGCCAATCTGGGCGGCGCGGTGCCCCCGCTCCTCGCCACCATGGGCGAGGGCGTGCTCGCCCGGCGCGTCACCGTTTCCAATCTCTGCGTTCGCGCCTTTGGCGCGCTGGCCGTGCTCGTCGCCGGCGGTCTCCTGGCACCGGCTCTTGCCGGCCTGGTCACCGATCCGGCCGGGTTCGTCGTCAGTGCCCATATCGGCTTCAACCTAGCGCTCTCGGTGCTGTTCCTGCCGCTGGTCGGGCCGCTGGCGCGGCTCTTCGCGCGGCTGATGCCCAACGTGGTCGATGCGCAGGGCGTCGGTCCGCGCTTTCTCGACAATGCCGTGCTCGACGATCCGGTCGTGGCCCTCTCTGCGGCCGCACGAGAAACGCTGCGCATCGGCGATACGGTCGTCGAAATGCTCGAAACCAGCCTGCGGACCCTGCGCTCGAACGACACCAAGGGCTGCGCCAGCGTCAAGCTGCTCGACGACAAGGTCGATACGCTCCAGGAGGCGGTAAAGATCTATCTCGCGCGCTTCACCAGCGTCGAACTCGATGAGGGCGAGATGCGGCGCGCCGAGGAAATCCTGAGCTATGCCATCAATCTCGAGCATATCGGCGATATCGTCGATCATGGCCTCAACGATCTCGCCGCCCGCAAGATCAAGGGGCGACTGACCTTCTCCGGCGAGGGTTTCCACGAGATCGAGGCCTTCTACGAAAAGACCATCGCCAACCTGCGCATTGCCCAGACCATCTTCATGTCGCGCGATGTCGAGCTGGCGCGGCGGCTGGTCGAGGTGAAGGTCGATATCCGCCGGCTGGAGCAAGAATCGGCCTCGCGCCATCTCGACCGCATCCGCCAGCGCCGTGCCGAAAGCATCGAAACCAGCACCCTCCATCTCGACATCCTGCGCGATCTCAAGCGCGTCAACGCCCACATCACTTCGGTCGCCTATCCGATACTGGACGAAGTCGGCCAGTTGCGCGAAAGCCGGCTGCGCTCGCTCGACAAGAAAGCCTCCTGAACCCCGTCATGAAAATCGCCATCATTGCCGATCCGCACCACCACGACATTCATGGCGAATATGGTGCCCACGAAATAGCCGGACCGCGCCTGCGCACGCTTGCCGATACCACGGCCTCCACGCGGGTCTTCAACGAGAGCTATCCCGCCTTCCGCGCTGCCCTCGCTGACATAGCGGCTCGCGGCATTCGCACCGTGGTCATCCCCGGCGACGTCACCGATGACGGCCAGGCCGAAACCGTTACCGCCACGATGGCGCTACTCGAGCAATATTCGGCCAGCCACGGCATGCGTTTCTTCGCGACGCCCGGCAACCACGACCTCTATTCGATCCATGGCCGCCACCAGTCCAAGCGCTTCCTCAATGCCGATGGCACCGATGTACTCTTCACCAGCGATGCCGACGAACCGCAGGAAGAGTCGGTTGGCCGCATCGTGACCGAGACCATGCACTGCGCCGGCTACGAAGCCGGGCTGCCGCCCTTCGCGCGTCTCGGCTATTTCCGCAGCCCGCGCGATCTCCACTGGGAGAGCCCATTCGGCAGCAGCGATGCCATGGAGGATCGCACCTATGTCGTGCGCTCGGACGATGGCCGCTCCGTCCGCACCATGATCGACGCATCCTATCTCGTCGAGGCGGAGCCCGGCCTATGGCTGCTCTCGATCGATGCCAATGTCTTCGAGCCGCGGGACGGCAGCACCGATCCGGTGCCCGAAAAGGCCTATCACGACAGCACCGATGCCGGCTGGAACGCCATGCTCAAGCACAAGGGCTTCGTGCTCGATTGGGCGCGCGACGTCAGCGCCCGCGCCAGGGCGCAGGGCAAGGACCTGCTGGTCTTTTCCCACTACCCCATGGTCGATCCGCTCAACGGCACTCTTGAGGACGAAATCGCGCTCTTCGGCTCGACCAGCTTCGCCCGGCGCACGCCCCGCGCGGACGTGGCGCGCTCGGCCATAGCCGCGGGCATCAAGGTGCATTTCAGCGGTCACCTTCACATCAATGACACTGCCATTTTCAGCGAAGGCGGCAAGGCTCTGGTCAATGTCGCCATGCCCTCACTGGTCGGCTTCCCGCCGGCCTACAAGATCGCCGAGTTCGCCGACGGGCGCCTCGATGTCGAGACCGTCTTCCTCGAAGATGTCCCGGGCTTCGACGTCGCTTTCCCGTTCTACGCCGCCGAGCAGCGTCGCACCGGCGCGGATTATGGCAATTTGCTCGAGGCCAGGACCTATCCCGAATTCCTGAGCCGGCATCTCGCCCAGATGGTGGCCTGGCGCTACCTGCGCCGTGAATGGCCCGACGATCTTGCGGCCGCCGTGCCGCGCCTCAACCTTGGCCATCTCATGGGCCTCGCCTCCATCGCGACGCCACTCAAGACCCTGCCCGACAGCCTCCACGAATTACTGCCGCACCAGGATTGGCACGACATCGCCTTCATCGATCTCGTCGTCGATTGGTACCACCTGCGCAAGGCGCGCGCGCTTGCCGAGGGCTACGTCCCGGCTTCGCGCCTCGCCGTCTACGACAGGCTGCAGACGGCGTTCGCCGCGCGGACCTGGCCGATGGACAGCCTCCAGGGGCGCCTTGCCGCCTTCTTCCGCATCCTTGGCGAATATCGCAACAGCACGCCCTGCGTCGATTTCTCGATCGACCTCGAAACCGGCGCCGTCGAACCGCTCTATCGCGGTCGCACCGATCTGCGCCAGATGGGGTCGGCCTGAAGCACAAGCGGGGCGCTGGGTTCGCCCTTCTTGTCGACCAGCTCGACGATGGCGTCCGCAATGCGGTCGACCGGTTGCCGGAACGTAGTGAGGTTATAGGCGCCCCAGCCGGCCTGCTCGATATCGTCAAAACCGATGACGCAAAGATCGCGCGGAATCTCCATGCCGAATTCGTTGCGCGCCGCATCCATGAAGCCGCAGGCGAGGAGGTCGGTGACGCAGAAGGCCGCATCGGGCCTGTCCGATCGCGGCAACAGTATGCGTGCCGCCTCGACACCTGACGCGTAGGACGTCGGCCCCGGCCGCACGATCTTGACCTCGATGCCCGCTGCTGCCGCTGCCGCCGCAAAGGGCCGCTCGCGACCGACCAGGCTCGGCGTTCCGGCCTGCGAGGAAACCACCGCGATCTTGCGGCAGCCCGCGCGCTGGAACATGGCGAAGGCCTCATGCGCCGCGGTCGCATTGTCGACGGCGATCGCGTCGACACCTTCAGCGCCGACATCACGATTGATGAGGATCACGTGCTGGCCATTGGCCACGCAGGTATCGATCAGCGAGGCGGCGGGGGAGCCTGAAAGCACCACCGTCGCATCGGCGCGATAATTGAGCGTCAGCCGCAGCGCGCTTTCGACGCTCTCGGTTTCGCCCGATGTGTTGATGATCATCGCCACCCGGTCGATGGCCTGCAACCGGCTCGTCACCGAGGCCAGGATGCGCGCGTGGTAGGGGGTGTTGAGATCGGCGCCGATCAGGCAGACGATGCCCGAGCGATCGTGGATCAGCCCGCGGGCCAGGTGGTTGACGTGGTAGCCAAGCCGGTCGGCCGCCTCGATGACTTTCTTGCGCGTGGATTCCGAGACGCTGGCGCCACTGGTGAACGTGCGCGACACGGCCGAGCGGGAGACTCCCGCCAGCTTGGCGACCTGTTCAGCGGTAACGAAGGTTTTTGCGGTCTTCTGTTCCGCCACGGCGAAATTCCTATGATCGCCGAAGAGCTACAACCAATGGCATCGCCTTGCAAGCCTGTGCAATAGCCTTGGCCCAGTTGTACTCGAGAGCCCCGGCAAAGCGGATGCCCAGTGCATGCACAACGTGCAATGGCCGCTCCAAGCGCGTCAGCCTTGCGCTCCCTCTCAACGACCTCGGCTTCGCCTGAGCGGCCTGCTAGAGTGGCCGGGAGTGAGGAGGTTGGGGAAATGGCGCGAAGCCGGACCATCGGGCTCTTGGGCGGCATGAGCTGGGAGTCGACGGCGCTCTACTACCGCCTCCTCAATACCGGGATGCAACGTGAACTCGGCGGGCATCACAATGCCCGCTCGCTGCTTCTCACGCTCGACTATGACGACCTCGATACCATGGCCTCGGCGGGGGATTGGGACGGGATTGCCGCCGCGCTCATCGATGCCGCGCGACGCGTTGAAGGCGGTGGCGCTGATTTCGTCATGATCACTGCCATCACCGGGCATGCGGTCGCCGAGAGGGTCGAGGCCGCTCTCTCGATCCCGCTTCTCCATGCGGCCGACGTCGCCGGCGAAAAGCTCCGGGCGGAGGGGTATCGGCGGGTCGGTTTGCTCGGCACGCGCTTCACCATGAGCATGGACTTCTTCACCGCCCGATTGCGCGGGCGGCATGGGCTCGAGATCCTGGTGCCCGAGGAAAATGACCGGGAGGCGATCCATCGTATCATTATCGATGAGCTGACGCTCGGGCGGGTCGAGCCGGCATCGCAGGCCAGCGTTCTCGAAATCGCGGCCAGATTGCAGGCTGCGGGAGCGGAGGCGTTGCTTCTTGCCTGCACGGAGCTGCCGCTGCTGCTGCCCACCGAGCGCTACTCGCTACCCACCTATGACGTGGTCAAGCTCCACGCTGAAGCCGCGATCGCGTGGGCGATCCGCTAATCCAATGGTCAATATAGGCCGGCCCCGAGCAGGCCAGGTTCAAAAGCCTTCGGGACTGGCCTATGGTCCTGGCATTCGGTTGCACTGGGAGGGGCGCTGGATGTTCACTCGTCGTCACTTCTTGATCTCGGCTCTCGCCTCGTCCGCGCTGCTGCCTTCGCTGGCGGCGGCCGAACAGACGCTGACCATGAGGTCGCTCTACAAGAGCAAGGATCAGCCCGATCTCTCCGACGCCGCTCAGGCCTTCAACGGCACGGAAGTCACCATCAACGGCTTCATGGCGCCCCCGCTCAAGCCCGATGCAAAGTTCTTCGTGCTGGCGACCGAGCCGATGGCCATCTGTCCCTTCTGCGATGCCGCTTCGCAATGGCCGCAGAACATCGTGCTCGTCTATACGCGCGATGCCATGCGCCTCTACAATTACGATGTCGGCATAGCCGTCACCGGCAAGCTCGATATCGGCGTCGAAACCGATGCCGATACGGGGTTCGTGAGCGTCGTGCGGCTGGTTGATGCTACCTATCGCGGCCGCCCCACAGTCAGCATCGGCTTCTAGAGGTCGGCATGGGGGAGGGGGCGCCACCAGTTCTGACGGGTCGGGACATTGCGGTTTCCTTCGCCGGAAAGACCATTCTCTACGTTCCCGCGCTCGCCGTGCAGCCGGGCGACCTCGTCGCCCTCACCGGGCCCTCCGGCTCCGGCAAAACCACGCTGCTTCATGTCCTTGCCGGCATCCTCAGGCCCGATCGTGGCAGCGTCGTCTGGGGCGAAACCGATATTGCCCGCCTGCGTCAGGCGGCGTCAGACGATTGGCGCTATCGCAATGTCGGCCTGGTGTTCCAGGAATTCCATCTCATCGACCAGCTGAGCCCGGTTCACAACGTCACGCTCCCGGCGACCTTCGCTCATTTCACCGTTCCGCCCGAGCTACATCGGCGCGCGCAGGGCCTGCTCGACGATTTCGGTGTTCCTGCCGATGCCCATCTCACCCGCACGCTGTCGCGCGGCGAGCGTCAGCGCACGGCCATTGCCCGCGCCTTGCTGCTGGAACCCTCGATCCTGCTCGCTGACGAACCCACGGCGAGCCTCGATGAAGACAGCGCCCGGCAGGTGACCGATACCCTCATCGCCTCCGCCCGTGGGCAGACCATGGTCATCGTCACCCACGACCCGATCGTCATGGAGCGCTGCCGGCGCATCATCCGGCTCGAGCACGGCCGCATCGTCAGCGACGACGCGCGGGAACCGGCAAAGCCATCTGTCGCCGAGGCCGCGACATGAACCCGACGCGCGTGACCTGGGCCATGATCCGGCGCTATCCCGCCACTACGGCCATCTTCATCGCCGTCATCGCCATTGCCGTGGCGCTCGGCATCGGCATTTCCGCCCAGGAGCGCGCCCTACGCCAGGGCAGCACCGCCGCCGCCGATCGTTTCGATCTCCTGGTTGCCGCGCCCGGCAATCCCACCGAGATCGTCTTCAACACCGTGTTCCTGCGGCCGAGCGCCGTGCAGTTGATGGATCCGGAGATCGTCTCGAAAGCCCTCACCGATCCGCGCGTCGAATATGCCGCCCCGATCGGCTATGGCGACAACGTCCAGGGCCTCCAGGTCGTCGGCACCATCGCCCAGTTCGTCGATCGCCTCAGCAACGGGCTTGGCGACGGACGAATGTTCGAGGCAGCCGGCGAGGCGGTAGTCGGCGCGAGCGTGCCGTTCAAGATCGGCGACAAGCTCGTTCCGCTCCATGGCAGCAGCGCCTTCGCCGACGAGGAGGACGGCGAAGACGAGCATGAAGGCCATCACCACTACGAGCTGACCGTCGTCGGCCACATGAAGCCCACCGGCAATCCATGGGATCGTGCCGTCGTCGTGCCCATCGAGACATTGTGGAATGCCCATGGCCTTCCCAACGGCCATGCGGAAGGCGATGCGAAAATCGGCCCGCCCTTCGATCCGGCGCGTGTGCCGGGGCTGCCGGCCATCGTCATCAAGGGGCAGACGGTGGCGGACATGTATGGCCTGCGCGGCGAGTACAAGACGCCGCAGAGCATGGCCTTCTTCCCCGCCGAGGTCCTGCTGCAGATCTACGATCTTCTCGGCAATATCCGGCAGGTCATGTCGATCATGGCGTCGGTGACGCAGGTCCTGGCCTTCCTCGCCATCTTCGCGGGCGTCGTGGCGCTGATGAAGCTCTTTGAGACGCAATTCGCCGTCATCCGGGCGCTCGGCGCCTCGCGCACCTACCTGTTTCTTTCCATCTGGCTCTTCGCCTCGGCCATCGTCGTCACCGGCGTGGTGCTCGGCGTAGCCCTAGGCTACGCGGTGGCTGCCTATGCTTCGAATCTCCTGCAACGGATGAGTGGGGTTGCGCTCACGGCCGCTATCGGGCCTGATGAAGTTCAGCTCGCAGTCCTCGGCGGGGTGGCCGGCATCGTCCTGGCGACGGTTCCGGCGGCGCTTCTCTACCGCCGCCCCGTGGCCGCCTATCTGCGCTAAACACCCGCGCCAACCGGCAGAAATTACGGCTCTTTCGTGTCATGCGCGGCGCGCATTGCTCGGTCCCCGCGCGTTCGGTTGACCGCAAGTTTGGCGCGTTCTCCACTTCCCGCTTCGTGAAGCTCTATTCGGCGGGTGCCCCGTCAACCGCGGCGAGTCTCTTGCCGCACAGGGACAGGAGATGCGTCGTTGCTCAGGATTCTCTATCTGGTGCCGAGCCTGGCCGACCCGGCGGTGGCGCGTCGCGTCGCCATGCTGCGGCTGGGCGGCGCCGAGGTCGAGATCGCCGGGTTCCGCCGCGCCGATGCGCCGCCCGATTCCCTCCCCGCCGGCACCGTCGTCGAACTCGACGTCACCCATGACGGGCGCATGCTGCAACGGCTCTTTGCCACGCTTACCGCCGCCTTTCGCGCGCGAGGCTGGGCGCGGTCCTTCGCGCGCCCCGATGTCATCATCGCCCGCAATCTGGAAATGCTGGGCATCGCCAATCGCCTGCTCGGCTTCTGGCCACAGCCGCCGGCGCTGGTCTATGAGTGCCTCGACATCCATCGCCTGATGCTGCGCCAGGACAATCTCGGCCGCTCGATGCGGCTGGTCGAGCAGCGCCTCTCCCGCTCGGCCGCCCTGCTGCTCACCAGTTCCCCGGCCTTCCTCGAAAACTATTTCGCCCAGCACGGCTCGCCCCCGCCCTATCTCATCGAGAACAAGGTCTTTGCGCCCGAAGGTCTCGACATCGGCGACAATCCGGCCTTGCGCGGCGATATCGAACCCATCCGCATCGGCTGGTTCGGCGCGCTGCGCTGCCACAAGTCCCTCACGGCGCTTGATGCCGCCTCGCGCGCCCTCGATGGTCGTGTCGAAGTCACCCTGCGCGGCCGGCCGGCGCTCACCGAATTCGAGGATTTTGCCGCGACCACAGAGGCCGCTCCGCATCTGCGTTATGCCGGTCCCTACCGCTATCCGCACGATCTCGCCGCCATCTACTCGGATGTGCATTTCGTCTGGGCCATCGACTTCTTCGAAGAGGGCCAGAACTCGCGCTGGCTCCTCCCCAACCGCATCTACGAAGGGTGCCTCAACGGCGCCATCCCCATAGCGCTTGCCGGTACCGAAACGGCAGCCTTCATCGAGCGCCTCGGCATCGGCCTCGTCATCCCCGACATTGAGATCGAAACGCTGAAAGCGCTCTTTTCCGCGCTCACCTCCGAGCGCCTGCTGGCGTTGGCACAGGCCGTCCGAGCGCAGGACCCCGTCTCGTTCCGCTGCGAGAAAACCGAATGCGACGCCCTCGTCGATCGCCTCGCCGATCTGGCGCCCGCCTCGCTGGAGAAAGCCGCATGAGCGCTCGCGTCATCATCGTCGTGCCCACGCTCAACGAGAGCCATCATATCGGCCCGCTCCTAGATGCCCTGCTTGTCGAGTCCAGTGAGCTCGGCGCGCGCATCGTCGTCGCTGACGGTGGCAGCACCGATGGCACTACGGGAATCGTGATGGGAATCGCGCAGAGCCATCCTGCCGTCCGGCTCATCCACAATCCTCGCCGCATCCAGAGCGCCGCCATGAATCTGGCGGTGGCCGAGTGCGGCGGTGAGGCCGACTACGTCGTTCGCGTCGATGCGCACGGCGCCTATCCGCCCGATTATTGCCGCCGGCTCGTCGCTGAAGCCGTCGAGCGGCAGGTGGCGAGCATCGTTGTGCCGATGCTGACCATCGGGGAAGCCGGCTTCCAGCGTGCGGTTGCTGCGGCGCAGAACTCCCCCATCGGCACCGGCGGCTCCGCCCATCGCATGGGCAATGCCTCGGGCCCGGTCGATCACGGCCACCATGCCCTCATGCGCATCGATGCCTTCCGCGCCGTCGGTGGGTACGATGAGACCTTCCGCGCCAACGAGGATGCCGAGCTCGACTATCGCCTGCGTCAGGCCGGCCACACCATCTGGCTCACCGACCGCACCGCCATGACCTATTATCCGCGCGCCACCGTCTCCGGTCTTTTCCGGCAATATTTCGGCTATGGCGGGGGCAGGGCGCGCAATATCCTCAAGCACCGCATGCGGCCGCGCCTGCGCCAGATGGCGCCGCTCGCCATCCTGCCTGTCGTGCTGCTGGCGGCCCTGTCCATCTGGCATTGGGCCTTCCTCATCCCGCTGGCGCTCTGGGGCGTCGGCTGCATCGCATTGGGCATGCATGCCGCGCGAAAATACTACCCGGATGCCGACATGCCCGTTGCCTTCTCGCCGCTGGTCGGCGTGGCGGCCATGGTCATGCACCTGGCCTGGTCTTCCGGCTTCTGGCTGCACGTCCTCCAGCGTCCCTTCCGCCGCGGAACCGTGTGAGGCGCCATGGCCCGTATCGATATCTGCGTCTGCACCTTCCGCCGCCCCTTCCTGGCCGAGACCCTGCGATCCGTCGCCCGCCTCGATGCCGCGGGTCATGAACTGCGCGTCATCATCGCCGACAACGACCAGACCCCGAGTGCAAAGCCGCTGGTCGAGGAACTGCGCTCCGCATTGCCCTGGCCGGTGACCTACATTCACGCGCCGGCAGGCAATATCAGCATCGCCCGCAATGCCTGCCTCGATGCCGCCGATGGCGATTTCCTTGCCTTTGTCGATGACGATGAAGTCGTGACGCCCGGCTGGCTGCGCGCTCTCGTCGAAACGGCAGAGGCCACCAATGCCGCCGCTGTCCTCGGTCCCGTACGCGCCGTCTACTCGGCGGATGCGCCGCGCTGGATGGCCGATGGCGATTTCCACTCGACGCTGCCGGTTTTCGTCAACGGCGCGATCCGCACCGGCTATACCTGCAACGTCCTCATCCGCTGGTCCGTGCCCTATCGCGGCATCCGGTTCGATCGGGCGCTCGGCAAGAGCGGCGGGGAGGATACGGCCTTCTTCTACCAGCTCACCGCTCTCGGCGGCGCCATCGGCTATGCGCCCGGGGCCATCGTCGAGGAGCCCGTGCCGGCCGACCGCGCCACCATGGCCTGGCTCGTGCGGCGGCGCCTGCGCTACGGCCAGACCCACGGTATGCTGCTGGGCGGCTCACGCCTCAAGGCGCTGGCCGTGGTCGGCGCCAAGATCAGCTATTGCTGCATCATGACGGGCCTCACGGCCTTCTCTCCCATAGCGCGCCGCCGCAACTGGCTGCGGGCGGTGTTGCATATGGGCGTCTTCGGCGGCGTGCTCGGCATGCGCCAGGGCGTCCATTACGGCCAATTGGCCTGAAGCGAAAAATCCAAAGAGCCGACAAGGCGGAGTAACGAGTATGCTTGATAGAACCGGCTATCCGGAGGCCATGGCGCCGCAGCCGTCCGATCTCAAGACCATCGATTTGACGCGGGTAATCTCGCTCATCCGCCGGCAGGCATGGGTGCTGGCCATCTGCATGGTCTTCGCCCTGGCCCTGGCGGCCTTCTACCTCGCGCTCGCGCCCCGCAGCTATTTCTCGGCCGGCCAGATCCTCATCGACCGCAATCTCGAACAGGTCACGGGTGAAGCCGGAACGACCGCAACCGGCAGCAGCACGGACCTTGAAGCCCAGGTGCTCAACCAGGTCGAAGTCCTGCGGTCGAGCCGCGTCGCCAAGGCCGTGGCCAATGCCGAGAACCTGATGACCGATCAGGAATTCCTCAATCCGCCGCCGTCCTTCACCCAGCGGGTCAAGAGCCTCGTCGGCATGGGTCCCCCGGCGCGCGCCGATACGCTCCAGGCGACGCTCGATGAGGTCGTGGGCATGCTGCGCTCCAATGTGCAGGTCGATCGCATGGGCCGCAGCTCGATCATCCGTGTCGGCTACGAGGCGGCAACGCCCGAGCTGGCGCAGCGCATTGCCCGGGCCTATGCCGAGGCGCTGCTGCAGGATCAGCTCAATGCCGAACTCGAGGCCACGAGCGCGGCCGCCGATTGGTTGCAGCAACGCCTCGCCGAGATCGGCGAGAGCCAGCGCCAGGCGAGCCTCGCCATCGAGAAATACCGCCAGGAAACCGGCCTCACCGTCGGCCAGGATCGCGAGCTCACCACCCAGCGCATCAATACGCTCTCCAACCAGCTTGCCGAAGCCCAGGCCGAGAGTGCTCGCCTGCGCGCCCTTTCGGCTCAGCTCAAGGCGGTGGTCGCCGCCGGTCCGGATTCGGCGTCCAATTATGTGTCCCTGCTGGGCGGTCCGCAGGCCGATCCGGCTGAAATCGCGGCCCTGCGTACGCAGGTCGCCACGCTCACCAGCCGCATCACCGATGTCGAGGCGCGCTATGGCGCCGACCATCCGCAGCTTGCCAATCTCAAGGCGGAAAAGACAGCGCTCGACAGCCGCATCTTTGCTCTGCTGCAGAATCTCGACGAGCAATACCGCACGCAATACACCATCGCCCAGCAGCAGGAAGCGAGCCTGCGCGCCGATATCGATGCGGAAGGCCACAGCGCCGGCGCCATCAGCCAGGAACAGGTCCGCCTCAACGAATTGCAGCAGCGTTCCGATGCCCTGCGCGCGCTCTATAACAGCTACCTCACCCGCTATGAGGAAGCCGTGCAGCGCCAGAGTTTCCCGATTCCCTCGGTGCGTATCGTGACCGAGGCGCTCCTGCCCGAGGATCCGTCGAGCCCGCGTACGCTGGTCATCATCGCGGCCGCGATCATCGCCGGCAGCTTCATGGGCGCCGTTCTCGGCATGCTCAACGAGCTGCGCGAGCGTGGCTTCCGCACCGGCGCCCAGATTCGCCAGCAGCTCGGCCTGCGCTTCCTCGGCTACGTGCCGCGCCTGCAGCTTCCGCAGGGCAAGTCGCCGGACGAGCAGCGCAGGAATGTGCGTGCCATGGTCCGCGCCGCCGTCACCCCGCATATGGGCCGGCGCTGGGGCGCGCCGTTCGTCGAAACGCTCAAGGCCACCCGCCTCGTGCTCCAGCCGGCCGCCGATCGCGGCACGGTGGTGCTGGGCATCCTCTCGGTGCTGCCGGGCGAGGGCAAGTCGACCGTCGCGTTGTCGCTTGCCGAAATGCTCACCGCCATCGGCTCGCGGGTATTGCTTATCGATGCCGACGAAGGCACCGGCCGCCGCTCGGGACTGCCCGTGCGCCTCATGCCGTCCGAAATGGGCGATTGGCGCGAAGTGGCGACCACCGATCCCGAAACCGGCCTCGTCCTGCTCTCGGCCAATGCCACCCAGGCGGGTGCAGGCGACCTGTCGAGCGTTGCCATGCAGAAGGTCCTGGCCGAGGCTCGCGGGCAGTTCGACTACGTCATTATGGATCTGCCGGCGCTCGGGCCGGTCATCGATGCCTTCACGGTCCTGCCCTTCACCGATGCCAGTATCCTTGTCACCGAATGGGGCCGCACGCCCCGGCGGCTCCTGCGCAACATGCTCGAGCACGAGCCCGAGCTTGCTGCCCACATCATGGGCGTCATCCTCAACAAGGTGGATCTGGGCGCCTTGCCCAGGTTTACCGAAATGGGGGGATTGGAGCGGTTCGCCTATCGCGGCGAGACCCGCCGCATCGAACACAGGGAGAAGGCGGCGCCATAAGGCGCCGCTTCTTTTTTGGCTATTCGGCGGCGACCTTGAAACCGTCGATGAGGGCGGTGTGGAGGCCCATCTTGGCAAGGGCGTCGAGGAACCCTTCGCCGATATCCTCGCGATCGAGCGCATAGGCGACATTGGCGGTGAGGAACCCGATCTTGGAGCCGCAGTCGAAGGACTGGCCTTCGTATTTGACGCCGAAGAAGGGTTGCGTGCCCATCAGGCTCTGCATGGCGTCGGTGAGCTGGATTTCCCCGCCCGCGCCGCGTGGCTGGTCGGCCAGGAGCGAGAAGACTTCCGGCTGGAGAATGTAGCGTCCTGAAATGATGAGGTTCGAAGGCGCGTCCTTGGGGGCGGGCTTTTCCACCATATTGGTGATGCGGAAGCCGCTATCCTCGCCTGCGCCGCGGCCGATTACGCCATAGGACGAGACCTCCTGGCGCGGCACTTCCTCGACGGCGATGACGTTGCCGCCCGATTCCTCGTAGGTTTCCATCATCTGCTTGAGCACGCCGCGGCGGCCCTTGAACAGCATGTCGGGCAGCAAGAGCGCGAACGGCTCGTTGCCCACGATCTCGCGCGCGCACCACACGGCGTGACCCAGGCCCAGCGGCTCCTGCTGGCGCGTGAAGCTCGTGCGGCCGGCCGAGGGCAGGTCCTTGCGCAGCTCGGCGAGAGCGGCGGTCTTGCCGCGCGCTTCGAGCATGGCCTCGATTTCGAACTGGCGGTCGAAATGGTCTTCGATCACCCCTTTGTTGCGTCCTGTCACGAATACGAAGTGGGTGATTCCCGCCTCGCGCGCTTCGTCGACCGCATATTGGATGAGGGGGCGATCCACGACCGTCAGCATTTCCTTGGGCATGGCCTTGGTGGCCGGCAGGAATCGCGTGCCCAGGCCTGCCACCGGGAAGACGGCAGTCTTTACTGCTTTCGCCATGGCTTTCTCCTGATTGTAGGTAAGTCACACGCGAAGTGGACCATGCGGCTGCAAGTCGAGCCAGCCGAAAATATATCCCGCTATGCATAGCTCGATTGCATTTCTGCTGTTGAGTTGTTTTGCCCAATTTTCGTGCAACCGTCACACGATTGCCATCACGCCGACATGGAGCGCACCGCGTTCTGAGCAGTATTGGCCTTTAAAACGCCAGTCACGCGCCCGTTACAACGTCGCGCCGCAAGTAAAACGCGTTGCGACCTCTCTGCGACCCATCGATCCCGCCGCTGGCCGCTACGCAGTCGTGATCGTCCCGGGCATTTCCATACCGGCGTGAGGGGTGTATTTACGCGGGTAACGATAGAAGGGGCATAGCGCCGGTCAGCGGCGGCAGGTTGGTAGCCCGAACGGTCTTTCGGTTGCGGCGGTCGCCATCAGAGGCGGCACGGGAGGATTTCCTTGGACGGAGACAGGCAGGAAGATGGCCGGGCGGGCAAGGTCCCGCTGGTTGCGCCGCCTGCGGCTGGGGAACGTTCGCCTTTCCCCTGGCCGTGGGGATTGGTGGCGATCGGCGTCATGGCCCTGGCCTGGGTTGGCATCTACCTGATGTGGAACGGGATTGTGTTCCTCTTCGCCAAATAGGGCGAAGCGCGTTTTACGCTATTGGGCTCCGGCATTATTGGGCGGGAGCTTCCGCTGCCCAAGCCTTGGGCAGGCAAACCAGTAAAGACGGCTGCAAGCGCTTCGGACTACTTGAGCGCCCTGATTTGCGCCGCAGCAGCACCCCTGTTTTCGGCGTTTTTTTGGCAAAGCCCCGCATGACAGCCATGCGTTGAGAACGTTGCCCTCAATTTCCTCCCATGTTTGCCTCTGCGCATGCCGAGCAGCCATTTGCGCCGCCGGCAAGGGCGCCCCGGGGCAGCAAGCAAGACCGGGTGCCATCCCTACGAACGAGTGAGACTGGAGTCGTCTGGGCGCAGCGCGTCCGCGATCCCTTCCGCACGTCGTCAGACTAATAGAGCAGGCCCGCAAGAGGCCTGCATTCAAGGTGAGGCGTCATGTCTATCATCAACGCTGAAATGGGTTCATCGAGTACGCCCTCCAATGCGGGCATCCCGCGCGGCGGTACGGCCAAGCGGGCCTTCGATATCGTGGCGGCTTCCGCCATGCTGGTCTTCGCGCTTCCGGCCATGTTCTTCATCGCGGTCTTCCTGTTCTCGACCGATCGCGGTCCCATCGTCTTCTCCCATGAGCGCGTGGGCCATAACGGCAGGCGCTTCCGGTGCCTCAAGTTCAGGTCGATGGTGGTGGATTCCCAGGAGGCTCTGCGACGGCACCTCGAGGCCTCGCCGCAGGCGCGGGCCGAGTGGGAGGCCAGCCAGAAGCTCACCGACGATCCGCGCATCACGCCCATCGGCAGGTTCCTGCGCGCCACCAGCCTCGACGAGCTTCCCCAGCTCATCAACGTCATCCGCGGCGACATGAGCCTCGTCGGACCCCGCCCGATCGTCGAGGACGAGGTCGCGCGCTATGCCGAGGAAATCCAGCATTATGCCGCCGTCCGCCCCGGCATTACCGGCCTCTGGCAGGTGAGCGGGCGCAGCGATGTCGATTACGACCAGCGCGTCCAGCTCGACACCCGCTATGTGCGCGAATGGTCGTTCGCCGGCGACATCGTCATCCTCGTCAAGACAGTCAAGGTCGTCCTGTTGCGCACAGGCAGCCGATAAGGGAGAGCGCAAAATGGTTCTTCTTACCCTCAGACCGCGCGCCTTTCGCACCCGCAATCCCGGGCGCGACGCCGAGACCGACACGGCGCGCTTCGAAACCATCCGCAACGCCATCTCCATGGCGCTCGAAGATGCCCGCCGCGAACGCGACGGGCTGCAGCAGCGGATCGACATGCATTATGCCCAGGCGGCCACCGTGCTCGACAATTCGGATGATTACGCCGCGCGTGATCCGCATGACGAAGCCATGATCCGCAGTGCGGAGCAGAACGCCTCGAACGGTCGCAAGCGGCTCGTGCAGCTCGACAATCAGATCCAGCAGCTCAACCGCCTTCTCTCCGAGGTCGACGGCACCGCCCAGCCGCAGACCGATGCGGGCGCGCTTGCCTGAAATCCGTTCCGGAGTGAGCGAGAGCATGCACCCTCACGACCGGGCGCCGCTGGTTTCGGTGGTGATGGCCAATTTTGAGGCGGGCGACAGGATCGTCCCCGCTCTGCGTTCGGTGCTGGGTCAGACGATGGGCGACCTCGAAATCATCGTCAGCGACGATGCCTCGCGCGACCATAGCCTCGCCCATGTGCGCCAGATGATGGCGCACGATCCCCGCATCCGTCTCGTCACCGCCCCCGAAAATCGCGGCCCCGCCACCTGCCGCAACCGCGCGCTTGAGCTGGCGCGCGGGCAATGGCTTGCCATCGTCGATTCCGACGACATCATTCATCCCGAACGCCTCGAGCGCCTGCTGGCCGCTGCCGCCCATTATGAGGCCGATATCGTCGCCGACGATCTTCTGCTCTTTTACGAGGACGGCACCGAGCCCAGCCTCTTTCTCGGCGAGACCGATCGCAGTTTTCGCGTGTCAGCCGAACGCTGGGTCAGTGCCGGCATCGATGGCTCGCCGGCCCTCGGCTACCTCAAGCCGCTGATCAATGCCGATAGGCTCAGGGCCCCGCGCTACGACGAAAAGCTGCGGATCGGGGAGGACTACGACCTCATCCTGCGCCTGCTGCTCGCCGGTGCCGACATGGTCGTCATCCCCGAGCCCTTCTATCTCTATCGCCGTCACAGCGGCTCGATCTCCCATCGCCTGTCTGCCGGCGACGTCGAAGCGATGATCGCGCGCCAGCTGGCCCTGACCCAGGGCCTCTCGCCCGACGCGAACCTTGCCCGCGCCTTCGACGCGCGCCTCCGCTCGCTCGAACAGGGCCTCGCCTATGAGCGGCTGGTCGCCAGCATCAAGACCCGGCAATTGGGCATCGCCCTCTCGCTCCTCGCCAGCGATCCCGGTCATCTGCGCCGCCTCTGGGCCTCATTCTCCGAAGGCCGCGACCGCAGGCAGTCTCCGCCTGCTCCCGGACCTTCCCCGGTTCTGACGCTCGGCGAGCGCGGCGAGGTCGCTGTCCCCGGCTACGTACCGATAAACGCCACCGACTGGGATGCCCCGACCTCGCGCCGCTTCTGGCGCGATCTGGCCGCCCGACGCGGCGCCGGTCCCGTCCGCTGCATCCCGCTCGATGACGCGGGCGCCTATGCCGCCGGCTTCATCCCCGAAGCCGAGGTCGCAGCGGCCGAAACCCTGCGGGAGGCGTCATGACCGAGTTGCCGGATCGCCTGACCTTCAACCTCGCCACGGTCCTTACCTTCGGCGCCTTCGCGGCGCTGGTGCTCAATGCCATGTTCGGACCGCTGGCTGCGCTCACCTTCATGGTCTGCGGGCTGCTGCTCATCGTCAGCAATCCGCACCAGAGCCTCGATAGCCTGCGTCGCTGGTGGTTCGTGCTGCTCTTGCCGGCCTATTGCATGCTGACCGCTCTCTGGTCGCAATATCCCTCCAATTCGCTGCGCTATGGCGTGCAGCTGATGTTCACGGCCGTGGTCGCCGTCATCATCACGGGCCGGCTCTCGACCGCCACGCTCATGCGCATGATGTTCATTGTCTACGGTATCGGCGTCCTCGCCAGCATTCTGGTCGGCAAGACCGGCGCGGGCGGGGCGTGGCTCGGCGTCTTCGGCAGCAAGAACGCCTTTGCCGCCCATATTGCCGTCTTCGTCCTCATCGCCGTTGCCGTTGCCGCCGACCGCAATTCCCACTGGGTGCTGCGCCTTGCCGGCATTGCCGGTGCATTGGCCTCGGGGCCGCTCCTCATCCTCGCCCAATCGGCCGGCGCCACGCTCATGGTCGTGCCCTGCCTCGGCATCATCCTTCTTACGCTGCTCACCACCCGGCTCCCGGGCACGCAGAAGCTCTTCGTCCTCGTCATGCTCGGCATCGTCGCCGCCGCGCTCGTGCTGCTGGTCATCGTGGCCGGCGATACTCTCCTCGCCGAAGTGCTCGAAGGCTCGGGCAAGGATCCGACCCTTACCGGCCGCACCGATCTCTGGGCCACCGGCCTGAGCTACATCGCAGAACGTCCGCTGCAGGGCCTGGGCTACCGCTCGTTCTGGGTCATCGGCTTTGCCCCTGCCGAAGAGCTCTGGGCGATGTTCGACGTGCCGGCAGGCGCCGGGTTCAACTTCCACAACACCTATATCTCTAACGCCGTCGAGATCGGCCTCATTGGCCTCTCGATGCAGATTGTCCTCATCTATGGCGGCGCCATCCTCATGGCCGCCTACACCTTTGCGCGCCCCAATGCCGCCAATGCACTGCTCCTGGCGCTGCAGGTGCTGATGATCCTGCGCAGCTTTATCGAGGTGGAGGTGTTCTTCGAATTCTCCATCCGCTCGATCATGGGCATCGCCACCTTCATCTACGCCGCGGCGGGTCTTCTCGCCCTGCGTCGGCAAGCTGCGCATGCGCAGCGGCAAACTCCGAAAGGACTCATGAGCCATGCCCGAATTCCAGCCCGGCCTCGTTCATATCCGCACGCCAACCTATAAGCGCCCCGAGGCCCTGGCCCGCGCGCTGCGCTCGATGATCGACCAGACCTGGCCGCACTGGGTCTGCGATGTCTATGACGACGATCCCGGCCAGGCCGCTCGTCTTGTGGTCGCAGAGCTTGGCGATCCGCGCATCCGCTACACGGCCAATGCCCCCCAGCTTTTCGCCTCGCGCAATATCGACCAGTGCTTCTCGGCCGATAATCCGCATGGGGCGGAGTTCTTCTGCGTGGTCGAGGACGACAATTTCATCCTGCCAGAATTCTGCGCCGCCAATATCGCGCTCACCCGGGCGCTCAAGGTCGAGATCGTGCTGCGCAACCAGTTCATCGAAGAGGCGAGCGGCACCGCGCGGGCCTGGCTCAGCGCCGATGGCGTGCTCGATGGCCTCTTCACCGAAGGCCTTTATGACGCCGCCGATTTCCGCCTCTCCATGCTGGCCGGCATCGGGGTTTCCAATGGCGGCCTCTTCTGGTCCGTGCGCGCCCGCTCGCCGCTCGAAATCGGCTATCCCTGCACTGCCACGCTTCAGGAATACCTGCGCACCTATTCGATCGCCGAGCCGGTCTATGTCGCCATGGAGTCGCTTGCCGTCTGGGCCGAGAATGGCGAGCAGACCACCCGCAATTCCGAGTTGAGCGCCAACTATCTGCGCCGCGAACTCGATCTCAAGCGCGCGGTACAGGCCCTGCGCCAGAAGATCTGGTCGGAAGCCACCGTGGCCCAACGCGCCAGCTTCATGACCGATGCCCGCTTCACAGCCCCCATTGCCGTGCGCGCCAACCATGTCGGCAAGGCATTGGTCGGGGAGGGGCTCAATGCCTATGTGCCGCCCGCCGAGGCTCTTCGCCTGCGTGCCCGCGGCCTTGCAATCCGCCTCCTCGGCCGGCTGACCCCGGACTTTGCCGATTTCGTCGCCTCGCGCGACAAGCTGCACCGGACGGCTGCCCGCGCATGAGTGCTCCGGCGGATATCGGCTCCCGGCTCGATCACCTCAAGACCGGCCGGGCCTCGGCCGCGATCAAGGGCACGCTCTGGTCGCTGGCAGGCAGCTTCGCGCCGGCCGCGATGGGCTTTCTCGTCTTCCTCGTCACCTCGCGGGTCCTGAGCCCCGGCGAATTCGGCATCGTCGCCTTCGCCGCCAGCATCAGCACGGCCGGCCTCGCCATCGCCCCCGCCGGCTTTCGCGAAGCCCTGATCCAGCGCGAAACCATCTCCTCGCGTCATCTCGATACCGTCTTCTGGCTCTGCATCGGAGCGGCGCTCCTCATCTATGCCGGGCTCTGCATCGCCACGCCCTTCATTGCCGGCGCTACCGGGGAAGCGCCGCTCAATGCGCTCATCCCCTTCATCGCCGCCCGCATCATCTTCGACATGGCGGCAGCCGTCCCCAATGCGCTCCTCGTGCGCACCATGTCCTTCCGCATGCTGGCGCTGCGCACCACGACTGCCTCGATCGTGGCGGCCGTCGTCTGCATGGGCCTTATCTGGCTGGGTTTCGGTCTCTGGGCGCTCGCCGCCTCGCAACTGGCCAGTTCGATCGCCACCTGTATCGGCGC
Organism: Paradevosia shaoguanensis; assembly: GCF_016801025.1. GTDB lineage: Bacteria > Pseudomonadota > Alphaproteobacteria > Rhizobiales > Devosiaceae > Paradevosia > Paradevosia shaoguanensis. The sequence goes on from NZ_CP068983.1 coordinate 2,090,451, forward strand.
ACTCGTGGCCGCGCGCTGGCTACCCGGCCTGCGCTTCGATTGGCGGGCCCTGCGCGAGCTGCGCGCCTTCGGTCTCTTTTCGACCGGCAACCACTTCATCACCACGATCAACCTCGACCAGATGCTGATCGGGGCCTTGCTCGGTCCGGCCTGGCTCGGTCTCTACGGCTTCGCCCGCCGCATCTTCCAGATCTTGAGCGATCTCATTTCCGGCGCGCTCAACCTCGTCTCTTATTCGCTGCTCTCCTCCATGCAGCGCGAGCCCGAGAAGCGCCGCGACGCCTATCTCCTTGGCACCTTCGCCTCTTCGGTCGTGGCCTTCCCGATCTTTACCGGCCTCATCCTCGTGGCCCGCGATCTCATCCCCTTCGCCTTCGGCGCGCAATGGATCGAGGCGGTGCCGGTGGTGCAGGCCTTCGCGATCCTGGGCGTCCTCACCGCCGTCGGCATCCTCCAGGCCTCGCTCATCCGCAGCCAGGGCCAGGCTGATATCTGGCTCTACTACATGCTGGCCAAGCAGGCGGTCACGGTCCTCTACATCTTCCTCTTTTCGCGCTGGGGCATCGGGGCGCTCAGCCTGTCGCTCGTCGCGCTCAACATCGTCATGTGGCTGCCCACGGTCGATATGGTGGCGCGGCTCCTCGATATCTCGATCCCCGCCTATCTCGGCTCCTTCACGGTGCCGGTGGCCGCCACGCTCGTCATGTGGGGAATTGGCTGGCTGGTCCAGTCCAGTCTTGCCGATGCGGAGATCTGGCTGCGGCTCGTCGCAACGATAGGCGCCGCAGCCATCAGCTACGGCGCCGTCGTGCTGCTCCTCGGCCGCAGTCAGCTCGAAACGCTGCTCGGTTTCGTGCGCCGGCGGCGCTAGGCTGCCGCCACGCGACCGCGTACGAAGGCGTCGACCGCTGCGAGCGCCCGCTCGGTAACTTCGGCAATCCGCGCATCGCTGCTCAATTGCGGCTCGAGGCTTGCCATCTTCTGGAGGTGCTTGGCCGCGCCGGCGGTCAGCACGCCGTTGGGCAGGGCCGCGAAGGGCGAGGCGCTGAAACGGCCCACTTTGCCCAGGCGCCCGCCGCGTCCGGTCTGCCCGATATAGTATTCGAGCACGCTTGTGGGCTTGAGCGGGTTGAGCCGCACGTCCACTTCGAGCGCGCCAGCCCAATCGTGCCATTTGCGATGATGCCCGCCATAGATCGGGCGCGCCCCGATCCAGGGCGTGCGCAGCGCATCGGCGACGATGGCGCCATGCATGGCCTCGGTGATCAGCAATTGCGCGCCCTGGATCTGGCTGAGCACCACATCCACCGGCGCCGTCGCATCGATCAGCGTCATCCCCGCGAGCCGGCAGGCTTCCGCCCAGTCGCCGCGTTCGAGGCTCTCGTAATGGGGCATGAAGCCGATGCCGACGCTGTGGTCGGGCTTGGGCAGCTCCATGGCTCGCAGCAGCACCGCGCTGTCGCAGATGGAAAGCCGCGGGTCGATATCGAGCGTGCGGGCGGTGTCGGGGCCGCGCACGAAGCGAATGTCCCAGCTGCCGTCATGGACATCGGGCAGGCCCATATAGCCGGCATAGCCCGACCCCATCACGTATTTGCGCGACGCCTGGGGCAGGTGGTCGCCGATGATCGAGCCGATGCCGACGAAAAGCTCGCTCTCGTCCTCGTCGAGAAATCCCTGGGGCAGCAGGGCGGGCCAGACGTGAAGGTTCAGCTCGTCGCCGAAATTGGGCACCTTGCCGCGGAAAAATACCAGCTTCATTCACTTGTTCCCTTGCTGACACAGGATCGACCCGTCGAATGCGCAGGTCTGGCCGAGCGGGGTGAAGGCCACCCAGTCGACATCCATGGCGATCGGTGCGGCTACGGCGGAGAAGGCGCCCATCCAGTCGGTTAGCGTGTCCGACCCCCAGAGACTGAAGAACACCCGTTGCGGGGTGGTCGGGATGGTCTTGGGGTCGTCCATGGTCCTCACCAGCTTGCCGTCTAGATAGAAGCGGATGCGCTCGGGCTCCCAGGTGAAGGCATAGGTGATGAAGTCCGAGGCGCTGTCATGGGGCAGGGGTACCGATTGCCCGCTCCCAACCTTGCCGTCTCCACTCTTGCCGTTGACGAAGGTGGTGGTGTCCACCTTGCTGGTGTCGCGCAGCAGCACCTCGAAGTCGATCTCGTCATGCGGCTTGTTCTGCTGCGGGCCGATATAGGTGAAGAAGGCCGCGTTGAGCCCCGACCCCGCCGGGGTCTTGAGGCGGGCTTCGTAGGTGCCGTAGCCGAAGGCCGTGCGCGTCTGCAGTTCCCCGCAGCGGAACTGGCGGTCGCCCTTGGGCTGGGGCGCGAAGCCCACATGCAGCATGCCGCCGCTGGCGCTCACCTGGTCCGCCGACCAGTCGCAGTTCTGGTGCGCGCCGTTGTTCCAGCCGTCCGAGACGTACCAGCGCTTGGTGTCGAGCGTATCGAAGTCGTCGAAAAACCCCGTCTCCTGCGCCAGTGCCGGGGCGGCCGTCATGGCCAGGCCCGCAAGCGCTGCCAGTTTCGTCAGGTTTGCCATGCTGTTCTCCATCAAAGCGCCAGGTCGAGCCGGGCCACGACCACGTCGCCGGGCACGACGGCCGTGTTGAGATCGGCGGGGATTTCCTTGCCGTCGCGGATGATCGCGTAGCCATAGGTGGGTGAAACGTCGGTCGGCACGGCAGCGGCGCCTGTCTGCACTGCCGCCTCCTGCACCAGACCCTTCTGGGTGGCGATCTTGAGCTGCAGGGCGCCGATCTGCCCATCCACCGTCTGCCGCTCGAGCGAAAGATCGGAGATGCGCTGGTCGGAAAGGCGGGATTGCTCGCGCTCGACCCCGGCAATGTCCTGCTGCGCCTGGAGCGTCGCCGTCTGGCTGTCGAGCAGGCGCGATTCGAGGTCGCCGACATTGGTCTGGAGCGAAGCCACGCGCGAGGCGAGCGCCAGCCCGTTGTCGGACAGCGTCGTGATCTTGCCCAGCTGGTCGCGTGCCAGTTCGAGCTGCTGACCGGTATTGGTCTGCTTCTGCTGGTAGCTTTCGATCTGCTTGTTGAGCAGCGCCACCTGGTCGGTCAGCGAGCGCGACTGCGTCTGTGCCTGGCGCTTCTGCGCATCGAGTATGGCCTTTTCGGCGGCGACGAGACTTTCGAGCCCTGTGCGGCCTTCGAGTTCGGGCGGGATGGGGACCTCGTCCTTGCCCGCCAGCTCCGCATCGAGCCGCGCGCGGCGGATGAGGAGGCGGGCATATTCGTCCTGCAGCACGTCGAGCGCGCCGGTCGTGGTCAGCATTTCCCGCTCGGGCCGCGAAACCGCGTCGGCGCCGCGCCTCTGGCCGCCGGCCAGCGTCAGCGCCTTGATGACGGTGAGGTTCGGGGCGAACTTGTATTCGCCCGGCGCGCCGACATCGCCCGAAACGTAGATCGGGCCATATTCGGCCACTTCCACCGTCACGGTCGGCGCGGTCGCCAGCCCCAGCGTCTGCTGGAGCGCGGTGCCGAGCGTGGCCGCCAGCTCGGCGCCGGTATGACCCGCGCCTTCGGTCGGTCCCACCATCGGGAAATTGACGTTACCGTCCGCGCCCACGACATATTCGCCGCTGAGCGCCGACCATTCGGCGAATTCGGATTCGGCGGCTTTCCACTGTACCACCTTGATGTTGAGCTTGTCCGAAATGCCGAGCGCATAGGGTTGGCCTGCCTGGGCAGTGCCGAATCCGGTCAACGCAACTGCCAGCCAGATAAGGTGGCGAGCGCGAGGGCGGATCCGGTCCGGGGCTAGGGTCATGTCCCCATCCTTGTTCTGATCGCGATGCGCGAATGGTCGCCAGTGATCACGCCCGCAATGGGGCGGACGCGGCTTCACATGGTCCGGCCGCTGTAGAGATTGAAATTGCCAAGTTATTGAAATCAGCAGGTTTTCTGCGTTGCTTTCAGTCTTGCCGACTGCCTCAGGGCAGTCATGCGCCGACCGGGTAGCTCCTCACTCAATCGGACGCGCCGTCCTTCGCTCCTGCGCGAGGCGACGCCTGCCGGCGCGAAGCCGAGCGCGGCCATCCGGCGGCGCTGCACACTGGTCAGCGCCGGCCACACGGCGGCCCTTGCCGCCTCTTCGAGCGCGCCGAATTCCTCCTGGTGCGCGGCGCTGCGGGTCTGGATGTCGAAGACGCTCGGGTCGATCTCTTCCCCGATAATGGGCAGCACCGCAAAGAGCCGCGCCGCCCGTTCGGGGGAGAGCTGCAGGTTGCGGTCGAAATAGACCAGGATTTCGTCGATCGCCGGGTCGTTGACGATGGCCTGCACCTTGCGGATCGCCTCCTGGCAGGTGCGCTGCTTGAGCCGCGCCGTCAGCCCGTGCACCTGGTCGCGCACCTCGCGGATATCGAGCCGGCGGCCATCGAGCGTGGCCGAGATCGGGTGCCGGGAGGCGCAGAGCGGGCAGATCCAGAGCGAGGCCGGTCCGCGCACGACCTCATAGGTCAGCCTGATCTGGGACCGGCCGCAAAAGCCGCATTGGCTGGAAAACGTCACGTCGTCGGCAATGGCCCAGGTGAAGGACCATTCCTTGGGGTTGCCTACGTCTTCACGCAGCGTATGGCGGGTCCGGGGCATGGGTGCAGCCTCGTTGTTCGTCGCAAGGTTCCTGATGGGAACCCCTATGTGGACCACGAACTGGGGCGACCTCTGGGCCGCAGCACGTTCAACCAAGGCTAAATCTGGGAAATCTTAAGGCAAGTCGAAAGCCGAGGGGCCGCCATGCGCCAGGCGCGTGGATCGGAAAGTTCCCAAGCTTACAAATAGATAACAACGGCCGTCACGTGGGGGCCAGAAAGCGATTGCCACAATGCCGCAGCGAGAATGAGGAAAAAAGGCCTGCCGCCATGGGGGAGCGGCAGGCCTAGTTGGGAGTTATTTCCAGCGTTTGACCGCTTCGACCGTCTGGCCGACGAGATCGTCGAAGGCGATCTTGGCCGGGCGGCGCATATAGGTGACGATGTCGCCGGCAAGGAGGGGTTTGCTCCAGCGCTCGGCGATGATGCCGCTGCCCTGCTGGCAGGCGAGGACGCAGAGGATCTGTGCCGCATTGCAGTCGACGTCGTGGCCGATGCCGCAGATGATTTCGAGCGTGCGATCGAAATCGCCCTCGCCGAACCACAGCGCCACGACCTGCGCGGCCGCGTTCGGGTAGACGTGGATCCAGTTGTATTCGACGTATTCGGCGTCGCAGAGCGCCCAGGCCGACTGCCAGTCCCTGGAGGTCTTGCAGGCGTTGAGCGCGAAGGCGAGCACGGCGCCGTACTCGGTGGCCGGGGAGAAGAGGTCGATGGTCGAGGTAAGAAGCGTCTTGCTGTCGCTCTCGACAAAGGCGCGGGCTGCGAGGACCGCGTTGAAAACTTCGCCCAGGATGCCATTGCCGGCGGCCGAGATCTGCGCGTCGAGATAGGCGAGGCGCGCCGCTTCGCGGGCATTGCCCGGGGCGACCATGCCGCAGATCGTGCCGCGCATCTGGCCGCCGATCCACTCGTCGAATGGGTTGTCGATGACGCCCGTCAGCGGCGGCAGCACGCCGCGGCGGATATTGTTGAGCGCCACCTGCTCGGCTGACCAGCCCATCGGGATCATCGAGGTCCAGCGCTCGGCAATGTCGAGGCTTGTGACGGCGTGCCCCTTGTCGCCGTAGGCTTCGAGGAAGGCCAGTTCGAACGTGATGTCGTCGTTGTAGGTGTTGGGCTGACGCACGTAGTCGCGGATGGGCCCGAAGGCCTCGGCGATGTTCTCGGCGGAATAGCCTTCGAGTGCGGTGCCGGCGGCGGCGCCGACGAGCTGGGCCAGCCAGCCGCCGCGGATGCGGTCGGTGAACCCGGCAGTGGCGGGATCGACGGCGACGGTCGCCGGCCAATTGGTGGCGGCGTCGAACTCCTTCCATGAGCCATAGCGGAGGGTCTTCTGCGACGGATGGTTAGGGTCGGGCTGCGCGGCGGCCATCAGGGTGCGCAGGCGCGTGTCCATGACATAGAGCGTTTCGAAATCGCCCTTGGCGAGGGCGGCGTAGCCCTGGTCGAGCAGGTCGTTGTAGGGAGCGAGAACGTAGCCCTTGTTCTCCAGCGACTGGAGGGCGGCGGCCATCAGGTATTCCGGTGCGGCGGAACCTGGCACGTTGCTCTTCCAGAACAAGGCCACCATGGCATCCTGGGAATTCATGAGCTGGGAAGCATCCCAGGTCTGTTCCTCTTCGGTGCGCACCACGGGCTTGGTGTTGCGCAGCAGGTCTTTGGTGAGTTCCCAGGCCTTCATATGATTTTCCAGTATCTTAGACGAGTTGGCGGGCCCGGCGGCGGCTGACATAGACGGTCAGCACGACGATCGGGACGACGTAGGGGATCATCTGCATGAGCTCGTGCGGTAGCCCGAGGCTCTGCATGGTGATCGCGGCGGTTTCGGCGACGGCAAGGATCAGTGAGGCGGCAAGCGCGCCCCAGGCCGAGCCAATGCCCATCACCTCGACCGCAATGGCGATGAAGCCGCGGCCGGCAGTCATGTTGGAGGCAAACCAGCTCACGTAACCCATCGAGAGATAGGCGCCGGCAGCGCCGCCGAAGACGCCCGAAAGCACGAGGGCGGCAGCCTGAACGCGCTTGACGCGGATGCCGGCCGAGGCGGCCGATTTTGGGTCCATACCGACGGCGCGGAGGCGCAGGCCGAAGGGCGTGCGCAGCAGCAGGATCGAGACCAGCGGCACCGAGAGGAGCGCAAGATAGGTGAGGATATGGTGGCCGGAAACGAGCGGACCGAGCACCGGAATGTCCGCTATGAACGGTATCCGGACGCTAGGTAACACCTCGCTCTTGAGTGCGCCCGACATGCCCTTGTCGCCGGTAGCGAAGAAGAGGACGAGGGTCGTGCCGGCGGCGGCCGCCATGTTGAGGGCGATGCCGGTGATGATGAGGTGCGCACCGAGGCCATTGACGACCAGCGCCATGATCCAGCCGACGAAACCGCAGAGGATGAGGGCGGCGAGGAACCCGAGCCAGGCATTGCCCGTATAGGCGCTGACCAGCACGCCAGTGAGCGCGCCGACCAGCATCATGCCTTCCATGCCGATGTTGAGGACGCCGGCGCGGTCGGAGATGAGGACGCCGAGGCCCGCGAGGAGCAGGGGCGTCATGACGCGCAGGACCGTCGCGAAGAGCGCCGGGTCGGCGATGGTGGCGAAGAAGGCATCCATCACTTGGCCTCCTGCTGCTTGATCGAGCGGATGGCGCGCAGGAGCCGCGGATTTTCGAAGATGATCTTGGCGGTGACGGCGACCATGATGGCGGCGGTCAGGATGCCCACGATCTCGCTCGGGATATCCATGCTGCGCCCGAGAATATCGCCGCCCACCTGCAGGTAGCCGAGGAACAACGCCGCCGGGATGATAAGGAACGGGTTCTCGCGGGCAAGGATGGCCACGATTATGCCGGTCCAGCCGAGACCCGGCAGGCTCACCCAGGTGAAGCGGGTGTAGAGCCCAAGGACTTCCACCGCGCCCGCCATTCCGGCGATGAGGCCGCCGACGACTTGCGTCGCCATGGTGATGCGCGTGATCGGCAAGCCGAGATGGGCGGCAAAGCCGGGGCTCGATCCGACGATGCGGGTGTTGAGGCCGGAGCGCGTGGCGAACAGCCAGACGCCGCCGAGGATGCAGGCCAACACTGCGATGATGGCGCCGCTGTTGAGCCGCGTGCCCTGCAGCAGACGGTCGAGACGCGCGTCGGCGGGGATCTTGGGCGAGGTGAGGGCGCCTGCTGTCGGGTCGCGCAGCACGTAACTGAGGAAGAGCAGGCCGGCGAAGAGCAGGGCGAAGTTGAAGACCAGCGAGGTCACCATTTCAGGCGCGCCGTGACGGACGCGCAGGTAACCCGGCACGACGCAGGCGACTGAGCCGATGCAGGCACCGGCGAGGATGGCGAGTGGTGCCGCGAGCGGACCCTGGACACCGACCATGATGGCGAACGCCGCGGCGCCAAGTCCGCCTAGGAAGAAGCCGCCTTCCGTGCCGAGGTTGAACATGCCGGCGCGGAAGATGACTGTCGAGGCGAGGCCGGTGAGGGCGATGGGCGTCGCAGCCTCGGCGATGTTGCCGATGTGGCGCACGCTGTCGAAGGGGCCGAGCAGGAATGCGAAGAGCACCGCGCCCGGATCAGGCTGCGCCAGTGAGAGCGGCACGAGGATGACAAGGATCACCGCTGCGATGACGAGCACGGTCGTCGCCAGTTGCACCAGTGAAGCGAGGATCGAGCGCATCATCGGGCGGTCTCCAGGCCGAGCATGTAAGGGCCGAGCGTAGCGGGCGTGAGCGAGGGGCCGTTGGCGAGGTCGGCGACGATGCGCCCCGCGAAGAAGACCAGCACGCGATCGGAAAGCCTCAGCAATTCATCGAGGTCGGCCGAAACCAGCAGCACGGCAGCGCCGTTGCGCGCCGCTTCGTCGAGCCGGCGGTGGAGGAAGGCGGCTGCGGCCACGTCGATGCCGCGCGTCGGCTGGTCGGCGATGAGGAGCTTTGGCTTCGTCGCCAGTTCACGCGCCGCGATGAGCTTCTGGGCATTGCCGCCCGAGAGCGAATCCAGCCGCTCGTAGATGCCGAAGCTGCGGACGTTGAATTCCTTGATCATCGCCCGCACCCGCGCGGCGATCCTGCCGCGACGGAGGAACGGGCCGGTCTGGAGATCCTTGTTGCCGTCGGTGCCGGCAATGGCATTGTCGGCCAGACTCAGTGCCGGCGCGCCGCCCTGGGCGAAACGATCGGCGGGCAAATAGGCGAGGCCCGCATCGCGCCAGGCATGGCTGTCGGCGCGGGTCATGTCCTTGCCGTTGAAGAATACGCTTCCCGAAGCTGGGCGCAGAAAGCCGCTCATCACCGAGACGAGGCCGCGCTGCCCGCTGCCATCGACGCCTGCAATGCCGACAATCTCACCGGCCCTGATGTCGACGGTCACGTCGTGGAGGAGGTCGGCCGGCTCGCGGGTACGCGTGGCGACGGATTTGAGGCTGAGTACCGTCTCGCCAATTGCCGCGCCGTGCTCACGCCGCGCCACTTCGACGGCGTGGCCCATGACCATTTCCATGATCTTGTCGTCGGGCACGTCCTTGAGCGCCACGGTGCCGGCAAGGCGACCGCCGCGCAGCACGGTGACGTTCTGCGCGAGCGCACGCACTTCGTTGAGCTTGTGGGAGATGAAAAGGATGGTCATGCCGGCATCGCGGAGCCCCCGCAGCCGGTTGAAGAGTTCCTCGATCTCGGGCGGGGAAAGCACCGCCGTCGGTTCGTCGAGGATGAGAATGCGGGTGTCGCGGGCGAGAGCCTTCAGGATCTCGACCTTCTGCTGGGCGGCGACGGAAAGCGTCGAAACCGGCGCGTCCGGTTCGACCTGGAGGTCGTAGCGCGCACTCAGTTCCGTTACCTGCCGGCGCGCCTCGGCGCGGTCGATGAGCACACCCTTGCGCGGCTCATGCCCTAAAATGATGTTCTCGGTAACGGTGAGCGCCGGGATCAGCGAGAAGTGC